>NZ_JBLKBZ010000021.1:0-73460 GCF_047530935.1 Enterobacter sp. 03-F-07-AD-ECC
TCAATCATTCGGACTCCAACGACTAGTCTAAAAACTAGTATTAAGACTATCACTAACTTAAGTGATACCAACTGTCTGGAGATTCAGGGGGCCAGTCTATGGCGCCACTTTTGCCGCGACCGGCATCGGAGAATGTGATGACATGCCTTTCATACCCGTCATCGTTAATTTTGCACCTGAGAATTTCACGGTCAGATTTTCCGAGAAATTAAGCTGAATCTTTTCCGGGGCCGCTACGGCTGAATCAGCCTGTGGCACAGAGCTTTTTAATTCCGGATGGGCCATAGCAGAGAAAGCAACGCCCATAACGAGGCCACCTGTAAGAATGGCTTTATTTAAAATCGACATTTTATTTACCTGTTTAGTTGAGTGTTTTATATCAGTGCGTTAAAACCAGATTCTGGCTCCCGCCAGGAATACTACCTGATGGTCTTTCTCACCTTCTCTTTTCGCCATATCGGATGTTTTCCCGTAAAGTTGATTCCAGGAAACGCCTATATAGGGTGCAAACTCACGGCGTATTTCATAGCGCAGCCGGAGCCCCAGCTCTGTGTCAGTCAGTCCCCTGCCGCGACCCCGCGATTCATCATCCTGACTGTAGAAATTCACCTCATAGGATGGCTGGAGTATGAGCCGGTTAGTCAGTAAAACGTCGTATTCTCCTCCCAGACGAAGGGCTGCTTTTCCGCCATTACTGACAAAACCCGTAATTTCAGACTCAAAATTATAGAGTGCCAGCCCCTGAAAACCGACAGCAGCCCAGGTCCGGGCAGAAGCAGGTCTGAAATCCTGCCTGACACCCGCAACCAAATCCCACCATGGGCCAACCGCATGTCCCCAGAGTAACTGCGCTTCAGCCGCCTCCGTTTCCCCATTGCTTCGTTCACCTTCACTCTTTAGCCAAATCCGATCTGTGTCGCCTCCAATCCAGCTGTTAACACTCCAGCTGAAATTGTTGGTGTTATCCGACCGTTGCCATTCCAGTTGATCCAGCAGAACCAGATAATTAATCGCACTGTCGTGAATCGCATGCCCCTGTAAATTGCCGAATGCAGCCTTCCGGTCGGCATCGGTAACAGGCGGAATTGGCGTTCTGCTCTCAGTTACAATGGGCTCCATTGACGTCATCTCAGTGAAATTCTCATCTGCTGGCATCTGCATGGCAGACATGTCGTGCCCGGCGTGGGGATCTGCAGAGACGGAGCCCGCCGCAATAGAAAGCTGTGAGGTAAACAAACCGGCGACCAGAACAGGTATGGCCTTCAAATTTCTCTTCATTCGCATCATTCCTCCACCCGGACTTCACGAAACATTCCCATTTCCATGTGATAGAGCAAATGGCAGTGATACGCCCAGCGGCCAAGCGCATCTGCTGTCACTCTGTAACTGCGTTTTGTACCAGGGGGAACATCTATTGTGTGTTTACGAACCATGAAATTACCGTTTTCATCTTCCAGATCGCTCCACATACCATGCAGGTGAATGGGGTGAGTCATCATGGTATCGTTGATCAGCGTGATCCTGAGCCGCTCACCGTATTTCAGCAGCACCGGTGCGGCATCTGAAAACTTGATTCCGTTAAATGACCAGGCAAACTTTTCCATGTGGCCGGTTAAATGCAGTTCTATGGTACGGCCAGGTTCACGTCCGTCAGGATCCTCAAAGCGGCTTTTCAAATCCGCGTACGTGAGAACCTTTCTTCCGTTATTTCGAAGACCAATACCCGGATCATTTAACTTCGGAGAGACGCTCATCGCCTGCATATCAACCAGTGGGTTATCCGTTTCTGACGCAGGATGACTTTGCATACCCGGCATTCCGGCCATCCGGGAATGATCCATACCGGCCATGCTGCTGTGATCCATGGGCGCGGAGGATGTCCCGCTATCCGGAAGGTCAGCACCGTCCATAGACATCATCTCTCCGCTGTTATCCATGCCTCCCATCTGGCTGTGGTCCATTCCTGCCATATCATGTCCCATTCCCCCCATACCCATATCTTCCATGGTCAACAGAGGACGGGGATCGAGGGGGGGAACGGCAGCACTTAACCCCTCTCTCGTGGCCAGTGTCCCTCGAGCGTAACCGGTCCTGTCCATGGATTGTGCGAAGATGGTATAGGCCTCACCCTGAGGCTCCACAATGACATCATAGGTTTCGGCAACGGCAATCCTGAATTCGTCAACGGTAACCGGGTTTACATACTGGCCATCTGCAGCCACGACCGTCATTTTCAGCCCGGGGATACGGATATCGAAATAGGTCATTGCCGAGCCGTTGATAAACCGTAAGCGTATCTTTTCACCGGGACGGAACAGTCCGGTCCAGTTTTTCAGCGGGGCCTGCCCGTTCATGAGATAGGTGTAGGTGTAGCCACTGACATCCGCGAGGTCAGTCGGATTCATTTTCATTTCAGCCCACATTTTCCGATCGGCAATGGTGGCTGACAGCCCCCTGGTATTCACGTCGCGGAAAAAAGAGCCAACGGTTGGTTTATTGAAATTGTAGTAATCCGACTGTTTTTTTAATTTTTTCAGCAGGCTGTGAGGATTTTCATCGGTCCAGTCAGACAACATGACCACATGCTCACGATCGTAAGTAAACGGTTCTGGCTCCCCGGCATCGATGATAATGGCACCGTATACCCCCTCCTGTTCCTGCAGACCGGAATGGCTGTGGTACCAGTAAGTCCCGTTCTGCTTAACCTTAAAGGTGTAAACGTAGGTATCATCAGGCTCTATGCCCATAAAACTCAGCCCCGGAACACCATCCATATTGGCCGGAAGAATAATGCCGTGCCAGTGAATGGACGTCTGTTCATTAAGACGGTTTTTGACCTTCAGGGTAATGGTGTCACCTTCTTTCCAGCGAAGAACGGGCCCCGGCAGGCCTCCATTGATTGTTTTGGCCTGACGCTCACTGCCCGTGATATTGACGGCCGTTTCACCAATGGTCAGGTCAAACTGAGTACCCTGCAGGGATGCGGCAACTGGCAGGCTCAGACTGGAACGCGCATTGAAACTCCATACGCCAAGACTTCCGGCTACGCCAGAGAGGGTTAACCCCTTCAGGAAAGTTCGTCGAGACGTTTTCAACAGCATGCGCATTCCCTTATTTAAAGTATAGTTACTGACAGAATTCGAGAACCGATTTAAATTAAATTACTGGTTCATCCACTTACAATGAAATGAATCTAGCACACCTTAAGAAACAAATTCATTACAATCGTGTAATGTACATAGCTGTATTACATTTACGTCATCTTCCCCACAGGTTGATTATTTTTATATATGATCATAAGGACATCTTTTATGTACCTCAGAAGGTAATTACACATGAATATATTAATCACGACCACTGCGTTTACAGCTTTATTTTGTGGGGCAGCTTTTGCTCAGTCCAGTGATATTGCCCATGAAGCACATCGATTTGTTAATAATGCCTCAGCCGTCAGTCATGTGAATTCCTCGACGCATGAAAACTTACCGGACAGGGTTAATAAAAACAACACGCCCTCATTCTCTGAAATGAATGAACATGAAAGGGCCATTGTTGCTCATTCATTTATGAACAACAGCGCGTCCTATGCGCATCAGAAAATGATTGAGGAACATAAAAAAATGCTGTCCGGCAGTGATGCAAATTCAAAGACCTCGTCTTCTTCTTTTAACGAACTGAATGCCGGAGAAAAAGCCGCTCTCGTGCATGAGCAGGTCAATAATGCCGGTGCGGAAGCACATCAGACGCAGGCAAGAAAGCTTCGCGGGCTGTATTCGACCAGGTAACTGCAGGCGGGTTAGTGCTTAGCGTCAGGTGCGCAGCAGGGCTTTACTGACGGGTTACGTAGCAGGACATGAGCCCCATATTGCTCTGCCGTAACCTGTTTCAGTCCCGTTAATCATCACCGTCGGGCTGGTCATACAGTTCCCAGAGCTTCAGGAGCAAACGGGAAACAAGATATGTTACAAAAATGACGACCATCAACGGTGCTCCCGATTAACTGACAGATGACACGCCTCCTGAAAACCCCTAGCATACGCCGCAGTGTTCATGCTAACGGCGAATTCCAGTAAATGTATTCTACCGATGTCGTAAAAGAAAATGCCTACCTTTCAGCCACCCGCTCGGGGCTGGAATCGAACGAGATCGCTACTCTTCAGCGCTCCTTGCCTTCCCGGTTTAATCTGCGGCATTTGAAAAAAAATGAATCATTAAAACTCGTACTGCAAAAGAAAGCGGGAAAATCACGTGTCGTGGCCTATAAATTTACGTCCGGTTCATTTAATTACACGGCGTATCGTATATCAGATAAAAAGTTCTATAACCTTTCCGATACTTCCGGGAAAGGCAGTCTCGATTATCCGTTACCGGCCACAGCAAGACTCAGTTCGCCTTTCAATCCTGCAAGACTTAACCCGGTATCGGGAAAAGTGAGTCCCCATAATGGCATTGATTATTCCATGCCCATGAACACGAAAATAGTCAGCGTCATCGACGGAAAAATCACCCGGGCCGAATACAACAGTACCATGGGATATTTTGTTGAAGTAACGGGAAAAGCCGGTGTTAAAACTCGCTATCTCCACCTCAATAAAATACTCGTTACTAAAGGGGCCAGGGTTACACGGGGAGGTGCTATTGCGTTATCCGGTAACAGCGGACGTTCATCCGGTCCTCATCTGCATTACGAGCTGGTCATCAATAACAACCCTGTTAACTCTCTGGCGTTCCGGGCAGCGGCACCCGCTGATAACAAACTCGAACAGCATGCCTTTGCGCATGCCAGAGACTACGAACGATACCTGGACTGATAACGGGACCGCGACGCGGCCCCGTCTGCCGGATTAATTTTTTTTATCGTTTTCACTTCCGTGATGTTGATGATCTCCATGCCCTCCGTGGCCGTGGAAAAGATGCATTAGCGGGCAGACCAGCAATAACAGATATGGCCAGTAACCTGCCACATGTGACCAGTGTTCGCGCAGGAGGGCAAATGCCGCGATCGCGGCGACAGCAATAAGCGCATAGGTGGTACTTTTCATACTGGACTCCTTCTGTTCGTAACTGACCCTTCACTCAGTGTTATTTCCCGAGCCTGACACTTTTCAGACGCAACGCATTCACAATGACGCTGACGGAGGAAAGAGCCATGGCCGCCGCCGCAATAACTGGCGACAGCAGTATTCCATACACAGGATAAAGCAGACCTGCAGCCACAGGCACGCCAAGTGCGTTGTAGATAAATGCAAAAAACAGATTCTGACGGATATTTTTCATGGTGATCTCTGACAGATGACGGGCCCTGTTCAGTATCATCAAGTCGCCTTTGAGAAGGGTGACTCCGGCACTTTCAATTGCCACATCTGTACCCGTTCCCATGGCTATACCCACGTCAGCCGCTGCCAGCGCCGGGGCATCATTCACACCGTCTCCGGCCATCGCAACCACATGGCCAGACTCTTTCAGTCGGGTTATCACTGCTTTTTTGCCATCCGGCAGAATTCCGGCTTCAACCTCATCTATTCCCAGTTTCCGTGCGACTGCTTCAGCAGTAAGCTGGTTATCCCCGGTGAGCATAACGATGCGGATCCCCGCCTGACGCAAAGCTTTAAGCGCATCCGGCGTGGTTGTTTTCACGGGATCCGAGATAGCTATCAGGCCTGCAAGGTCCCCGTCTGTGGCCACATAGATAACGGTAGCGCCTTCCATCCGCAACGTATCCGCAACGGCCTTTTGATTATCAATAACTATACTGTTTTCCTGCATAGCCAGTTCATTACCAATAACAACCCGTTGACCTTCGACATCGCCTGAGACACCTTTACCCGACGGTGCATCGAAATGAGTGACTGCGGGTATTGCGATCCCCTTTTCCTGTGCTGCTTTAACTACTGCCATACCCAGCGGATGCTGCGAGCCTTTTTCCACTGCGGCTGTTACACGCAAAAGAGATGTTTCCCCACCCGGATTGAGACTGATAATCCCTGTCACCGTAGGCGAACCTTCCGTGAGCGTGCCTGTTTTGTCGACAACCAGCGTGTCCACTTTTTCAAGACGCTCAAGGGCTTCGGCATTCCTGATTAACACCCCGGCCTGGGCTCCTTTGCCCACCCCCACCATTATCGACATCGGCGTGGCCAGCCCCAGCGCGCAGGGACAGGCAATAATCAGGACCGACACAGCCGCAATGAGACCGTGCGCCATCCTGGGCTCGGGCCCCCAGACAGACCAGATCACGAAAGCAACAACCGCGATAAGTATCACCAGAGGAACAAACCAGCCTGAAACGCTGTCAGCCATTCTCTGGATGGGGGCACGCGAACGCTGTGCATCAGCGACCATCTGAACAATTCGTGAGAGCATTGTTTCATCACCGACTTTCTCTGCACGGATGATGAGACTCCCTGTCTGATTAATGGTCCCCCCGATGACAGGGTCACCCTCCGTTTTGGTAACCGGCATAGATTCCCCGGTCACCATCGATTCATCAACGGTTGTTTTGCCTTCGATCACGATACCGTCGACCGGAATACTCTCTCCAGGTCTGATGCGGAGCTTATCGCCAGGCAGGACATCTTCCGCATTAATATCCGTTTCATGACCGTCATGATCCAGCCGTCTGGCGGTTTTGGGGGCAAGGTTCAGAAGCGCAGTAATGGCGCCTGAGGTTTGTTCCCGTGCCCGCAGCTCAAGAACCTGTCCCAGCAGAACAAGCACCGTAATAACTGCTGCGGCTTCAAAATAAACGGCCACCAGGCCATCCATGTTTCTGAACGATGCAGGAAACCAGGAGGGGAAGACGGTTGCAATGACGCTGTAAACCCAGGCTACGCCGGTCCCCATTGCAACAAGGGTAAACATATTCAGGGAGCGGTTACGTAACGACATTCCGGCCCGGGCGAAGAATGGCCAGCCACACCACAACACGACAGGGGAGGCCAGAAGCAGCTGCAGCCATGTGTTGTACTGTGGCGGTACTGTATTCCTCAACTCGGGAAACAGATGAGATCCCATTTCGAGTACCAGAACCGGAAACGCCAGCAACAACCCCAGCCAGAAGCGTCTTGTCATGTCGTGAAGTTCATCACTCGGCCCCGTGGATGCCGTAGCTACGAGCGGCTCCAGTGCCATTCCACAGACAGGACAGCTTCCGGGACCACTGCGGCGTATCTCCGGGTGCATCGGACATGTCCACACACCTTCAGAATTCTCTTTTTCCGCCTGGTGGTGAGGCTGTTTTATCTGATCAGGGCTGACTTCGTGATGATCGTGGTGATGGTGATGGGAATGTTCACTGGCATCTTCGGTAAGATAACGATCGGGATGGGCTTTAAATTTACTCTCACAGCTGGCGGAGCAGAAATAAAGTTGATGGTCCTGGTATCGAATGCTGCTGTGCGCCCTGTCGGGCAGGATGGCCATCCCGCACACGGGATCTCTCACCTTATGCAATACGTGGCCCTCGTCCGGGGATAATGTCTGCTCAGAAGCAGTCTGGTTGTTGTGTTGCACTGCATTGTCATTTTTCACAGTAACTCTCCTTATGCATACCGAAGCATCTTCTGTCTTCAGGGTATGTCATGGATGCGATTACCACGAATATCGCCGGCACAGGAGTGCCTGCTACCGGCGTCCCGTTATCAGCCGTTCCGCTGACTATTCGATTCGCTGGAAGACTTTTTTACTTCCATCCGGTGAGAATGCGATAACATCGTAAGCCTCTTTTCGGGCTCCCATCTCCATTCCAGGACTTCCTGCTGGCATACCGGGGGTGGCGAGACCGTATATACCTGAACCAGACTGCATTGCCTTATGTATCGTTGTCGCAGGCACATGGCCTTCAATGATCAAATTACCGGCAACCGCGGAATGACAACTTCGCAGTCCTGCAGGAATAGCATGCTTTTCTTTCAGGGCTGACAGCGCCTGATCATTCATGACGTGAGTTCGTACTTCAAACCCGTCTTTTTCCATCGCCTTGCCCCACAGGGAACAACAGCCACAGTTTTCAGATTTGTACATATCAATCACTTTTTCACTCGCCATCGCGGGCAGTGAAAGGCCGAGAGCCAGCGCCATCAGAACCACTTTTTTCATACTCACCTCTGTATATTATCGATTTAAACCCTGACGTCAGGGTGAATCAGTAAAGAAGGACACCCACAGGGGGTGCCCTTTCAGGTTCAGGACACGCTTTTTTTATGTCTGCGCAGCCAGATTAATTTGTAGGCGGCAGGAATAATGAACAGGGACAGCAGCGGAGCCGTGATCATCCCACCAATCATGGGTGCCGCGATACGGCTCATGACTTCTGAACCTGCACCGGTTCCCCAGAGTATTGGCAGCAGACCCGCAATGATCACCGCCACGGTCATGGCTTTCGGCCGGACACGCAGTACGGCACCATGATAGAGGGCTTCATCAAGGCCTTCCGGTGTGAACGTCTCTTTACGGGACAATTCCGGGTGCGCTTCAATGGCATGACGCAGATACATCAGCATGACCACGCCAAACTCTGCTGCCACCCCGGCCAGAGCGATAAACCCCGTTCCGGTTGCGACAGACATATGGAAGCCCTGCCAGTACAGGAACCATATCCCGCCAACCAGGGCGAACGGCAGGCTCATCAGGATCAGCAGGGCTTCATCAACCCGGCGGAATGCCAGATACAACAGGATGAAGATGATCATCACCGTCATCGGCACCATCAGCTTCAGTTTCTTGTTGGCATGCTCAAGCAGTTCAAACTGTCCGGAGAATGACACGCTGGTACCCGGTCTCAGTTTCACTTTCTGACTGATCGCCGTTTTAATGTCATTAACCACCGACACCATATCCCTGCCGCGCGCGTCAATGTAAATCCAGCTGGCTGGACGGGCATTTTCCGTTTTCAGCATAGTCGGCCCGGAAACGACCTTAATATCCGCAACATCGCCCAGCGTGATCTGCTGCTTCATCGGGGTCAGGATCGGCATCTGTTTCAGGGCCTGCGGGCTGTTCCGGTAATCCTGCGGATAGCGGATATTAATCGGGTACCGGGCCACGCCTTCAACCGTTTCCCCTACCGTCGCGCCGCCGATGGCTGATGAGATGAACAGCTGCACATCGCCCACCGTCATTCCGTAGCGGGAGGCTTTTTCCCGGTTGATATCCACATCAATGTAGCGCCCGCCTTCCAGTCGCTCTGCGAGAGCAGACACTACGCCGGGTACGGTTTTGGCGACCGCTTCGATACTCTGCGCCGTTGCATCGATATCGGACAGAACCGTTCCGGACACCTTGATACCTATCGGGCTTTTGATCCCGGTTGAGAGCATATCAATACGGTTACGGATTGGCGGCACCCAGAGGTTTGCCAGCCCCGGTAAACGGACGGTCCTGTCGAGTTCTTCAATAATCTTGTCAATCGTCATGCCTGGACGCCACTGATCCTCAGGTTTGAGCTGGATCGTGGTTTCAACCATTTCGAGCGGTGCGGAATCCGTGGCGGTCTCTGCTTTACCGGTCTTGCCAAATACAGAGGCCACTTCAGGAACGCTTTTGATTAACTTGTCCGTCGTCTGCAGGAGCGCTGCAGCTTCAGCCGGAGAGACACCCGGCAGGGTCGACGGCATATACAACAGGTCGCCCTCGTTAATCTTCGGCAGAAACTCACCGCCCACCTGGCTCAGCGGCCAGATAACGGTGAAAATGGACAAGGCCGCAACCAGCAGGGTTGTTTTTGGCCAGTGGAGAACCCGCAACAGCAATGGATGATACGCTTTGATCAGTACCCGGTTCAGGGGGTTACTGGTCTCTGCAGGAATTTTCCCCCGGATCCAGAATCCCATCAGAATCGGAATGACGATGATGGCCAGCGCGGCCGCGCCCGCCATGGAGTACGTTTTCGTGAATGCCAGCGGGCCAAACAGACGTCCTTCCTGACCTTCCAGGGTAAAGATAGGAATAAAGGACAGGGTGATGATCAGCAGGCTGATAAACAGTGCGGGTCCCACTTCAACGGAGGCATCGGTAATCACCTTCCAGCGGGTGGCGTTGTCAATCTGCTCACCCGGATGCTGATGATCCCACTCCTCAAGCCGCTTATGCGCATTCTCAATCATCACAATGGCGGCATCCACCATCGCACCGACGGCAATCGCTATCCCTCCCAGCGACATGATATTGGCGTTCAGTCCCTGGAAGTGCATGACGATAAAGGCGATACACAGACCAAGCGGCAGAGAGATAATCGCCACCAGGGCAGAACGTACGTGCCACAGGAACAGGGCACAGACGATGGCCACCACGATAAACTCTTCCAGAAGTTTGGAACTGAGGTTATCAATCGCCCGGTCGATGAGCTGGCTGCGATCGTAGGTGGTCACGATTTCAACGCCTTCCGGCAGGCTGGCCTTCAGCGTCTCAAGTTTATCCCTCACTGCCGTGATAACGTCGCGTGCATTTTTACCCGACCGCAGGATCACCACGCCGCCAGCGACTTCGCCCTGGCCGTTCAGCTCGGCAATACCACGCCGCATTTCAGGCCCGGTCTGCACGCGGGCAACATCCCGCAGATAAACCGGCACGCCGTTCTCGCCTGTTTTCAGGACGATGTTATTAAAATCATCAATGCTCTGAAGATAACCGCTGGCACGGACCATATACTCAGCTTCGGCCATTTCAACGGATGAGCCACCGGCCTCCTGGTTAGACGATTCAAGGGCCTGTTTCACTTCGGGCAGGCTGATACCATACTGAGACAATTTTACCGGATTGACCTGAATCTGGTACTGTTTCACCACGCCGCCAACCGAAGCGACCTCAGCCACGTTCGGGATGGTTTTCAGCTCAAATTTCAGGAACCAGTCCTGCAGAGAACGCAGTTCTGAAAGGTCGTGTTTTCCGCTGCGATCGACAAGGGCATATTCAAATATCCAGCCCACCCCCGTGGCGTCCGGACCGATTTCAGAACTCACACCGGCGGGCAGTTTTCCCTGTACCTGGTTCAGGTACTCCAGCACGCGGGAACGGGCCCAGTACAGATCGGTGCCGTCTTCAAAAATGACATACACATACGAATCACCGAACTGTGAAAAACCACGCACGGTTTTTGCGCCAGGCACGGACAGCATGGTGGTGGTAAGTGGATAGGTGACCTGGTTTTCTACAATCTGCGGGGCCTGGCCGGGATAGCTGGTTTTGATAATGACCTGCACATCTGACAGGTCAGGCAAGGCATCGACAGGCGTGTTAATAATCGTCCATGTGCCCCAGATGCTGAGAAACAGGGCCCCCATCATGACCAGGAAACGGTTGGCGACAGAGCGCCGGATAATCCATTCAATCATCGTCGTCTCCTCAGTGCCCTGAATGCATATTTACAGGCTGGTCAGACATTGCTGGCATACTGCTTTCTGTTTTTTCAGGGTGGCGCATACGTTCCAGTGCGCCCGTAATATTGGCTTCAGAGTCAATGAGGAACAGGCCACTGACCACCACGGTATCGCCTTCATTCAGGCCGGAGCCGATGCCGGACTGTTGCTGTGACTCATGCAGAACGTGGATCTGTTTCGGCACAAACTTGCCTTCATCATCAACAGTAATCACGCGCTGTTCTTTGCCGGTATCGATAACGGCCTGGCTTGGTATCAGCAGCATCTCCTGGCTTCTGGTATTCAGTTTCAGATAGGCATTCATGCCCGGCTTGAGAAACTCATCCTTATTAGAAACCTGGAGACGGACCTGAAGCGTACGGGTTGTCTGATCCACGCTGGGAAGAATATTCCATTTTTCGACATGGAATGTTTTATCCGGATAAGCCGGTACCGAAATTTCAAACTGCGACGTATCTTTCAGCAGATAGGCGATAGATTCTGGCACTGCAGCGCTGATCCAGACCGGGTCCATTCCCTGAATCTGAGCCACCACCTTATCTTTCGAAATATTCATGCCGGTGCGCAGGTCAAATGCAGTAATGACACCATCAATAGGTGCTTTAATGGTAAAACGGGTCTGAATGCTCCGGGTAGAACGCAGTCTCTGAATATCCTCTTCCGGCATACCTGCCAGGCGAAGCCGTTCCAGAACGCCTTTAATTTGCGTGGAAGTACCACCGGTGCTGGATAACAGAAGGAATTCACTCTGTGCTTCCACCCAGTCCGGAATGGTAATATCGATAAGTGGCGTCCCCTTCTTCACATGATCGCCAATCGTCATGGGGTAGACTTTTTCGACAAACCCGTCAGAACGCGCCTGCACAATAACAAACTGATACTCGTTATAGCTGACATTAGCCGGGATTGTCTGAGAATAATTCAGCATTCCTCGCGTGACTTTTTGCGTTTTTAATCCCAGATTCTGAACCTGGGTTGGGTCGATACGGATCCCGCCACTGCTTTTATCGCCACTGTCATCAGCATATTTTGGCACCAGGTCCATATCCATAAAGGGCGATTTTCCGGGTTTATCAAATTTGGTATCCGGTTTCATTGGGTCATACCAGAAAAGCACCTTTCGTTCCGGTGCCTTTTGTTCTGTTTTTTCTGTCTTTTGTGCTGAGTTTACATACTGCCAGGCAGTAACCGATATCAGCCCCCCTGCTATGAGGCTGCTGATAATTATTGCAGCATATTTTATCTTTAAAGAAGCCATACAATTTTCCGCTAAAAAATCAAAACACCTGGCATATGCGCCTGACGGTTAACTCACACATATACCTATGTGAATGTACAGGCGCACAGGATGTAATCGCTCCGGACAGCCAATCAGGACTGCGTCACGTTAATGCTTTTGAGTAAGGAGATATTGCCCTGCTGAATAAACGAGAAATCGACATGGTTGCCTGTTTTCAGGGCATTAATAGCATCGTCTGCATTAACAAAAGTAAAGCGCATGGTCATTGCAGGCCAGCCCACCGCTGGAATTGCTTCATGCGAAATGGTGATTTTCTTAGTATTCATATCAATGTCTTTAACGACACCGGTGCCCTTGATAACTTGCTGTACCGAAGCATCACTGGCAGTATTCATATCGCCATGCTGATGTGTTTCAGCATGAAGACCGGCAGAAAACATGACAGAGAAGGCACCAAATAAAACGGCTTTAAGTGAATTACGCATTTTAATTTCCTGATTAATTAAATAAATTTACTCTACCCAACCGCCACCCAGCGCGGTAAACAGATTAATTTCGTTAACCTGCCGGGAATAGGTAAGATCGAGAATGGTTTGCTGGGTAGCGAAGAGGGAACGTTCTGCATCCAGCACTTCGATGTAACTGACAGCACCACTTGCATACAATCCTCTGGCACGCTGGAGAGTTATCTGAAGTGAATCAAGATAACGCTGCTGTGACTCAAGTTGCTGGCTAAGGCTGTCGCGCAGCGCAAGCGTGTCGGAAACATCCTTAAAGGCTGACTGAATTTTTTGTTCGTAATTAACCACCGACTGTTGCTGGCGAATTTCAGCCAGCTTCAGATTGGCTTTATTCCTGCCAGCATTAAATATAGGAATTTCAATTTTAGGGATAAAATTCCACATTCCACTTCCTGACGTAAACAGGCTGGACAGCTCCGTACTGCTTGCGGAAAGACCACTGGTCAGGGTAATTGAGGGGAAAAAGGCCGCTCGCGCTGCGCCAATATTGGCATCAGCCGCTTTCAGCTGATATTCCGCTTCCATAATATCCGGTCGCTGCAGCAAAATTTGTGAAGACAGATTTGGTGGCAATTTTACTGGGGCTATCTCCCCGCCTTTCATCCCTTTTTCTGACGGAAGTGCGCGGTACGTTCCCAGCACCAGTTGCAGGGCATTGTTTGCCTGAGCCAGATCGCCTTCTCGTTTGGCTATTTCGGCGCGGGTACTTTCGATTTGTCCTCGCGCCTGTTCAAGTGCCAGAACGTTCGTACTCCCGGTCACGAGCTGCTGCTCAACGAAAGCATAGGACTGTTGATAATTTTTCAGCGTTTCCCGCGCAATACGAAGTTGTTCGTACGCCAGTTGCTGGCTGAAATAGCTTTGTGAAACGTTGGATACCAGCAGGATGTGTACGGCCCGACGGGCTTCTTCGCTGGCAAAGTAGTTCTGGCGATCAGCATCACTCATGTTCTTAAGTTTGCCGAAAAAATCGAGCTCATAGCTGAGCTCCAGTCTCGCGTCGTACTCCTGTGTGGTCGGCTTGTCACCTTTCAGACCACCGCTGTATGTTATCCCGGATGAGGCATTCAGCTGGGGATAACGATCTGCATCCGTGACGTTGAACTGGGCTCGGGCCTCTTCAACCTTCAGGGCAGCCATTCTCAAATCACGGTTATTAGTCAGAGCTTCACCGATCAACCGGGTAACCTGGGGATCGACAAAAAAGTTACGCCAGCCCGTATCCTGATAGCCATTTACCGCTGGCGTCAGGCTGTTATGGGACAGTGAAAACTGCTGGGGTACCGGTGCTGCGGGCCGCTGATATTCAGGCGCAAGCGACACGCAGCCTGCCAGGATGAATATCGTGCTAATGCTGAGTAATTTTAATTTGAACATAACGCTTCTCGTCCAGGCAGACCTGGTAAATGGTTCAAATGAAGTCCAGAGTATTGATAGGGGTACTTTACCTAACGCTCTCTGTTTGCCGGGTGACAGGATAATGACAATGTTGTCATTTTTGCTGTAATCCGTTGATAACGATCGTGGGCGCAATAGAATGACATTAGCAGCCAGCCGGGGAGCAAGATGAAAATATTGATCGTCGAAGACGAAATTAAAACAGGTGAATATCTCAGCAAAGGGCTTACAGAGGCAGGGTTCGTAGTGGATCACGCTGATAATGGTCTTACCGGATATCATCTCGCCATGACAGCCGAGTATGATTTAGTCATTCTGGATATCATGCTACCTGATGTGAACGGCTGGGATATCATCCGCATGCTGCGCACTGCCGGAAAGGGTATGCCGGTCTTACTGCTGACAGCCCTCGGCACGATCGAACATAGGGTCAAAGGACTGGAACTGGGTGCGGACGATTATCTGGTTAAACCCTTTGCGTTTGCCGAACTGCTCGCCCGGGTGAGATCCCTTCTGAGGCGGGGAAACACGATGATCACGGAAAGCCAGTTTAAGGTGGCTGACCTCTCGATTGATCTCGTATCCAGAAAAGTCAGTCGCGCCGGAAACCGCATTGTGCTCACCAGTAAAGAGTTCAGCCTGCTGGAATTCTTCATTCGCCATCAGGGAGAGGTTCTTCCCCGCTCCCTGATTGCCTCTCAGGTCTGGGACATGAATTTTGACAGCGACACTAATGCGATCGATGTCGCAGTAAAGCGACTCCGCGCTAAAATAGACAACGATTACGAGACAAAGCTGATCCAGACAGTCCGGGGCGTGGGCTACATGCTGGAGGTCCCGGATGCATAGCAAACCTTCCAGACGCCCTTTCTCACTCGCTCTGCGGCTGACCTTTTTTATCAGCCTGTCCACGATACTGGCTTTTATCGCATTCACCTGGTTTATGCTGCATTCTGTTGAAAATCATTTTGCCGAGCAGGATGTCAGCGATCTTCAACAAATCAGCACCACACTGAACCGTATACTGCAGTCCCCGGTGGATCCGGATGATAAAAAAATAAGCAAAATAAAGGAATCAATTGCCAGCTACCGCAACGTTGCCCTTTTGCTCCTCAATCCCAGGGGGGAAGTGCTCTTTAGCTCAGCTCAGGGGGCGGCACTACGCCCGGCAGTGAATTCAGCAGATTTTAGCGAGCACAGCCGCGCACGGGATGTCTTTCTCTGGACGGTGGAGGATCCTGCGGGACCGATGGATACCGGGTCCGAAATGAAGATGGAAACATACAGGATTATCGCCTCCTCTGGTCAGGCGATATTTCAGGGCAAACAGCAGAACTATGTCATGCTGACTGGCCTATCCATTAATTTCCATCTCCATTACCTCGATGCGCTGAAAAAGAACCTGATTGCGATTGCCGTCGTGATAAGCCTGTTGATTGTTCTGATCATTCGAATCGCTGTCCGTCAGGGGCACCTGCCCCTTCGTAATGTCAGCAATGCCATTAAAAACATCACCTCCGAGAATCTTGATGCGCGACTGGAACCGACACGCGTTCCCATTGAGCTGGAGCAACTGGTTATCTCGTTCAATCATATGATTGGAAAGATTGAGGATGTCTTTACCCGCCAGGCCAATTTCTCTGCCGATATCGCGCATGAGATCAGAACGCCCATCACCAATCTGGTGACGCAGACTGAAATCGCACTGAGTCAGGATCGAACACAGAGGGAACTTGAGGATGTCCTCTATTCCAGTCTTGAAGAGTATAACCGGATGACCAAAATGGTCAGCGATATGCTGTTCCTGGCACAGGCAGATAATAATCAGCTGATACCTGACAGGGTCATGTTTGACCTCAGAGCGGAAGTCATGAAAGTCTTCGAGTTTTTCGAAGCCTGGGCCGAAGAACGCAATATCACGCTCAAATTTAACGGGATGCCCTGCCTGGTTGAGGGAGATCCACAAATGTTCAGAAGGGCGATCAATAATCTGTTATCCAATGCCCTGCGTTATACCCCGGAGGGACAGGCAATCACCGTCTCAATAAGAGAGCAGGAGAGCTTTTTTGACCTTGTGATTGAAAATCCGGGGAAACCAATCCCTGAAGAGCATTTATCAAGGTTGTTTGACCGTTTTTATCGGGTGGATCCGTCCAGACAACGAAAAGGAGAAGGCAGCGGCATCGGCCTTGCGATTGTGAAGTCAATCGTGGAAGCACATCACGGAAGAGTGCAGGTGGAATCGGACGTACACTCAACGCGTTTTATCTTATCCGTGCCCAGACTGGAAAAAATGATTCCGGACACCCAGTGCTGGGAATAAAGATTTAAATGACAAAGATGTCATTAGCCTGTCATGCAGCAAACAGAAGCCATTCGATATAATTAGTGCAACTTATCAGGAAGGCTGGATTGCTTTATCAATATCCGGCGTCAGTGGACGCCAGGAAATGAATATCCAGTCCCCTCCCGGAGAAATAAACACTTCCGAACCTGTTTCAGTTATGGAACTGAAAACACCGGTTGTACTCCCCCGGACATCACTAATTAAGAAATGGAGAGTTATCATGAAAAATATCGTATTAGCATCCTTGCTGGGCTTTGGCTTAATTTCTTCGGCCTGGGCCACTGAAACCGTGAATATCCATGAGCGGGTCAACAATGCACAGGCACCTGCTCACCAGATGCAGTCTGCTGCGGCTCCTGTCGGGATCCAGGGGACTGCACCTCGTATGGCCGGTATGGACCAGCATGAACAGGCCATTATTGCTCATGAAACCATGACGAACGGGTCGGCGGATGCGCACCAGAAAATGGTGGAAAGTCATCAGAGGATGATGGGAAGTCAGACCGTTTCCCCTACCGGGCCGTCGAAGTCATTAGCGGCAATGAATGAGCATGAAAGAGCTGCAGTTGCCCATGAATTTATGAATAACGGTCAGTCTGGCCCACATCAGGCCATGGCCGAAGCGCATCGTCGCATGCTCAGTGCAGGCTGACGGCGAGGGAAGTATCTGTGCTGTCCTTATTTCCTTGATAGATTTTTCCGTAACCGGATATATGGCAACATCTTTGCCCCCTACAGGGGGCATTTTTATCAGATTCTGCTACAGTTAACGGGCATCAACGCTAAAAGGATATTTTTTATGAAAGCCAGAAACACTTTATTTGCAGTATTAATGTTATCCCTGCCAGCGATTTCAGCAGAACATTCAGAAATGAAAATGACTGATATGTCTACCTCGGCTTCGTCACAGGAATATATGGCTGGCATGAAAGACATGCATGACAAAATGATGGCTGCCGTAAATGAGTCCGATCCCGACAAGGCTTTTGCGAAAGGCATGGTAGCGCACCATGAAGGGGCAATAGCAATGGCTGAGACCGAGCTCAAATACGGAAAAGATCCGAAAATGAGAAAGCTCGCGCAGGACATCATTAAAGCTCAAAAAGGTGAAATTGAGCAGATGAATAAATGGCTTGATAGTCAAAAGTAAACATTGTAGAAATGTCACGACAAGCGTGATTTTACATCGTTCCTGGGCGCGGGAGTCGGTTAATCTTTATATAATTCAAACCCGATTAATTTCGGGTTTTTACTACTCTGTACTCCGGTCCTTTGTTGAGGACCGGAATATATGCACCTGAGATGCTTATTTAATACATTATCTCGTCATGGATACAATGTCGCTCAGGATCTCAACCAGCTCGCTTCTCTCCTGCGTTCCGTCATGATAGGTTGATCTTGAGATGATTCTTTCTGATGTCATCTGAGGCCAGAATTTATCTAGTACATTATCGGGTTTCATTCCCACAGCCCGGCCGATTATTTTTTTAGCGTCACAGGTGTCCGTAAACGTGACGGCTACACCAGTAATTTCCTCGATAAGATCCGGGCACAGATAGTTTTCTATCTCACGTTTGCGCGTAGCGAAAAATACCTTACCGGCCTCCTCTACTTCTTTTTTACGCTTCTGGATGGACAGAACCTGTGCAGGGTCTCCCCCAATATCGGAGTCCAGAAATACGCACCAGGGAAGCCCCAGATCTTTGGCCAGATTCAATGTAACCCAGTGTTTGACGCTACCACACCCTCCTATGAGGACTGGCACTATTTTCACGTCCTCCAGAGAGGCTGGCAGCGCACCTGACTGTTTTAATGAACTGGCCGCATGCCTCAGGAAAGTAACATCCGACTTTCCCTCTACCAGAACAATCCCCTGCGCCCTTTCCATACCGGTCTCTGGCAGCACCCCCAGGCTTTCAGTGGCTTCCTTCAGCACTGCGTCATCCGGCATTTTTACTACGGGTTCACCCGCCTCATTTCGGGTAACATAACGTACGCCTTCGACAGGGATTAATCCGGCCAGCGCCGGGACATGGGTGGTGACGATAATCTGACGGTGCGGCTGGCCTGCCAGTGCCAGTAACGCTTTCATCAGCATCATCTGATAGTTCGGATGCTGTGACGTTTCAGGCTCCTCTATGGCATAAATCACATTTCTGGGCGTCCCCGCGACATTCTTTTCAGCCTCAGCCCGAAAAAAATTCAACAGGATAAGCCTCCTTATCCCGCTGCCGCGCTTATTGATGGGGATGCCATTTTCCCCGTCCAGGGTGAAATTGAAGGTCCACTTGGGTTTCTCCTTAAATCGTGGAGTCAGTTCACTGGCGAGTTCGGGGGCCATTTCACGTAATTTATCCAGCGTTCTCTGTGCGACATCCAGGACGCTGTCCTGAATCTCATTTTCCAGCGCTGTAATTTTGTCCTGCAGCGCAGCCTGAGCGTCTTTTACGGCCTGCTGTAAGGGGTTTTTAGCTTCGGAATCCCCGTCGCTGCTTTCCCTGTCGGCTTTGAAAATCGCATACGTGGGCAGCAAATCGAGGATCTTACCCCATAATGATTTTGTGTCGGTTCCGAACTCTTTATCGACATCCAGCATAATTTCCGAACAGGTATAGGGGGCTGCGGCTTCCCTGATGGCCTGACGCCATAACGATGCAGTGCGTTTATCCGCCACATTTTTTTCAACTTCTTTTCCCACCGCCTTGAGCTCAGAAATTTTCATGCCCAGTAAATTTCTCAGGGGCTCCTCATCCGGGTGGATGCAGCGGATGCAGGTCTGCTCCGGTTTTCCTGAGGTCGTTGCTTTAAACGTTTTGACGATTTCAAAATTGCCGTCCTCATTCAGCAGATGTTCTGAGGCGAGCGTGGTCTGCACCCTGTCGTCGATCATGATAAAATCGGGCAGGTCATCAAATTCACAGGCTATTTCAAAACGGCCGTCCCCTTCTCTTAGGCTGAAACAGTTCATGTCATTCTTGTCAGCCTTCATTCCTTCTGTTTCAAAAAAAATAGCCAGCGCTTCCAGAAGCGTTGATTTCCCAAAGTCATTACGACCGACAATACCCGTCATGCTTTCATCAATAATGATTTCAGTAGAGTTTCTGTAGCCTCTGAAGTTTTTCAGTTTTAATTTTCTGAGCCGCATATGAAGTCCTGTGTGTAAGAAAGCGTTTTGCTGCAACCTGAATACAAAATATATTTTCAAATGCCTGCCAACAAGCAGGGATAACCGTTATTCAGAATATCTTAACGACATTTCGGGATTATGATCTGGTCGCGCTTTCAGAACTTTACTGCCCCTCAAAACACCGGAAACTAACTTGTGGTTGGTTACATGGCAAAGTTAAAACTCCAGAATCACGGGTAATGATTTCAATGCTTATTATATTTTTTGGAATTGACTCATGAGCTTTATAATTTAAATGATAATAATAACCATTCTTTTATGCGTAATATTTGCTACTGACACTGATGAATTTAAAAGAAGATAGATTTTCATTTACGGATTATTTCCTAAATTCATCGATAATGTGATCGACATAAAATTTTCACTGAAGAATGAAGAGATAATTTAAGGCCGAGCGAAATAGCTCAAAATGGTGTATTTAACATAACAGAAGAAATGAAAGGCTCTATCGCAACCTGATACTTCAGGCCGCTAAGGGGTTAATCTTGTTGAAGAAAAATTAGACCGGGAAGCGCCAGGCGTCACCATTTCTCCCGCCTGGCTGGAAGTGAAGAATAATTGTGCATAGCTCCGTATTCGGGCTTTGCATCTGACAATGGTTCCCTGGATGAAAGTACGATCTCCACTCCAAGGACGCTGAACACCCTAAACAAACGCTCAAAACCCGCACTTGCAGGGTTGGCCTCTAGTCGGGCATAAGTTTGCTGTGTTATACCCAAACGTTCAGAAACATCTTTTTGCGTCAGTCCATTGGCTTTGCGAAAGCCGATTAAAACAGGACGTAACTGATTCAAAGTCTTCAAAGCGTATTGAGTGTTCATAAGTGACCTTCCGTATCGACGAGTTAACAAGCATAACGCAGGGATTTACAGCATATAGGCTGTAATGCTCATTAACAGACTATAGGCTGTAATACGAATCCTGCCAAGATGCGGCATCTTTCAAATACAAGGCCGTATTGGGTAAGCAGTACACCGTTATATAGCACCCCTTGCCCCTTTGCTGGAGAGGGACCCACGTGATCGCAGGTCTTTTAGACGTTGTTGCTAACCGGCATCATACACAGGTGGTAACCCCCAGGGAAACTCTATGAGTGATAATTTATTCCTGCCCCAGTCAAAATATAAAACCTTATCTAACTAGCTTTCTTAGTATTTTATAAATGAAGTGAAATTAGCGAAGAAGTTTTACATTGTAAAGTGAGCAAAAATATTTACCATTCAACTGGCAAAATTTACAATCTGCAGCCCTTAGCCTGAGAAAATGCACATTAACAGAATAATCATCAAGTCCGATAGAGGCATAACTTACGTCCTCAAAAATATCAGAAATAAATGAGTTGAAATTACAAAAATTAACTTCACTTAACATCTTGAACACCGCAGAAATATATCTATCATGCATTATCTTGACTTCGATAACCTTAGATAAACTTGAATGCGACTTACATTTGAAGAGATCAAAGAGAAAGTAAATCAGCATATTTTTATTGTCCGAAATCCATTTTAAAATTTTATTACGTGCACATGGTAATATATACACTGGATTTTTGAAAGGGTTTGAAACGTCAACCACAAGGGAACAATAACCATGAGGATTTATTCCACTTATAATTAAGTCACTAAGTCCTTTCACTGCATTCAAATAGTTATCAAAACAAACCTCATATAAACTGGTACTATGAACTGCACATTTAGATTCAAACAACCATCTATGACGCAGATAACCAATGCCTTTAGAGTGTATATCTTCAACAATACATTTGTGACAGTAACGAATGTTTGAGATGTTTACCAATGGATATGAATTAGTTATGTGAAAATTTTTCCGACAGGCATCTTCAACAGCGTTAAAATACCCGTAAACACCAGAAGATAACGACACTATATTGGAAGTTAGTATATAACCATTTCTAGTGGCAAGAATGTCATATATATCCTGCAAGCTATGCAATTTGTACATATCAATCAGTTCGAAACGAGGAAAGGCATCGTACCTTAGTGCGCCATGCTTTGATATTATGTTCCTGCAATTGGATAAGTTATACATTATCTGTGAACGCAGAAGAAAACTGTGCCACAATTCATTTTCGTAAACCATATAACTCCCTCTTATTTAATTAGTTCCATTTTTCTGAGAAGTATCATTGTCATTGGTAGTTTATCTCTGTATTTCAAAAGCCAGCCATGCCCTCCCAGTAAAGCATCTAGACTTGTAAGTGACATCGAGTACTGCCCCTGAGATAAAACATCATTTATTAATGATGATGAGATAATATCTCTCTCGCTCCAGTCTACTCTTTTATTTTTATAGCATCGTATTGTTTTAGGAAGACAGGAATTAAGCCAGTCACATTCATGTTTATTTAGCCAATAGAAACTTGCATAACAACTTTCTTTGACTAACTTTCGTGTTATAGAAACGGATTGATTATGTATAAATCTTAATATTTTCTGCTTATGACGCCGTCTTAAAGAATCTTTTTTACATTTTTTACGCCATGAGCATAAACCGTAACAAGATGAAATTACAGAGGATACAGCTCCTTCCGATAATGAGTTTTTCTCAGCTATGGATGCCAGACTAAACCCCCTTACAGCCATAGACTTGATAAGCAATTCAGTGAATATATTAATTTTTGTGTTTCGCTTAAACGCCCTCAGGTATTTTTTATAAATAAGTGTTTTAATGTAACATCTGCTGCGACTAAATTCCTTCCCAAGGTTGCTAACACTAGTATTATTTTCAACTATATGAAAACTGTATTTCTTATGACTTTTAAAGATTTCTTTCTTTTTATTAGTACGACTTCCTGCATACGTTGGCCAGCAAGTATTTAACAAACAATAACAAAGCAAAAGATGCTTTGTGGGATGCTGACAACATTTGTCTTTGAGTATAGGCTCCCAGTAATGATAATCAGTTAGGGATGTTGGTATAAGTCCCGATGAACCCTCCCCAAATAACTGGCACTTAGCATAAACATGTGCGTAGAATACATTTTTCTTTAAATTTCCAT
Organism: Enterobacter sp. 03-F-07-AD-ECC; assembly: GCF_047530935.1. Taxonomy (NCBI): domain Bacteria; kingdom Pseudomonadati; phylum Pseudomonadota; class Gammaproteobacteria; order Enterobacterales; family Enterobacteriaceae; genus Enterobacter; species Enterobacter sp. 03-F-07-AD-ECC. The sequence goes on from NZ_JBLKBZ010000021.1 coordinate 23,088, forward strand.
CCAATGATAATAAATTCAACTTTTTAAGTACATCCATGTAATTGGGGTGTGTAATATCTTTTCTTCTGATTATATTTAGGGACTCATAACAAAACTTAGCAAAATCGAAGTCTATCTCATTGCTAAGTTGTTCTGTATACGAAACAGGAGGCATCAGTCCAATACGTATGTGCGGTGAAGAAGGGACATGGATGCTTTCAAGCGCTACCGGATGCCGATGGCAGGTTGTAACCCCATGAAGCTGATGCGCCAGATGCCAATAAGTAACACCATAATGAAAAGTATCTTCACGAGCGCAAACCGGGCAAAACTTCAATAGTGTGCGCTGCCCTAGTGAAAAATTACTAAGGCGGCACAATCGATTAAGCCTGGCAGGGGTCGTGTTGAAATCCATAATTTCATTACGACTGATTGGTAGTGCCCAGGCAAAAAGAGGGAGTAAAGTCTGTTCATGCCAGAGCTGATCTGCACTTTCGGATGTATGAAGAGAAATAGCCTTTAATCCTGAATTGAGAATTGGATGGACGTTCATATCAGGTTTGTTGAAAATGATCGTTAACAGAGAAGATGGGGACATACCGTACACGGTAGTTGTCCGACAAAACCGGCTGAACAAGGATTCATCAGGCAAAACAGGCAACATTCTCATTTCCCACACCTCTCTTTGACCGTTACGAACTGTTACCTCATTACAATTTATTAAGTGGATCTATATTTATAAGCCCGCAACGCTGAAGAGCATCGTAGGTATTTTTCTTTTCAGCTGTTCTGTTGATAACAAGATCGTGGTCAAGAGACAGTATTTTCTCGTCGAAATTGCGCAAAACCTCGTCTATTTTTCCTACGAATTCCTTGTGCTGTGGCCTGTCTATATCCCCAGGGATCAAAGACTTTAGGGACTTCTCTGCCATGATTTTAGCCGAAGCATCACCCTCATTAGATGCAGAGAGCCATTTAGCTTCCTCATCTTCAGTCGCGGCCCCCGGGAGTGGAGTATCCTTATATTCCTCCGTATGACTCACGAGTACCGGTACAGAGGCCGACAAGACTGCGCCAGTGATGATTTCATTGCCGCTACCGATAACCTTTAATTGTGCCCCCCGATAAATCATCTGAGCCAATCCAATATTGCCTTTAGATAAAATGAATAATTTTTCGTTTAACTCATCATTTAATGGAGTTTCAACATTTGTCCATTGTAATGGCCATAAATAATGAATAAACGATTGCCAGTCTTGTGAATCGTATCTAACATTCTTAATTTTCATGTAACCACCAGACTCTGCCCGCCTGGCAATTCTCATTTTCTTTGTCAGCGTCTCGTCAAAAGGATGATTTCCACAAAAAACCATAGATACCCCCATGGAATCTACAATTTCATGTAAAAAATCAATCAACTTACTCTCACCCCCGGTTCTTGAAAATTTAAGCCTCTGCATTTCATCAATAACAAGGATACCCAAAAATGATGATTTAATTCTTTGTGCAATCTGGCGAGCCAGAGCACCATTTCTAATCTCAGGTGTAGTTCGTTCAATACCAATTGCATCATCTAATTTTTGTAAAATCTCTTCACAAAGGTCTCTCACACTTGAATTGTATGGACAATTAATCTTTACCCATACAATTTGCTTACTGAAGCCGGGAAAAACTCCTTTATAGCTGCTGTGTTCTATAATCTGAGGGAAATGATCCATGACTTGCTCAATCATGGTAGTTTTTCCAGAACCACTCATTCCAACTATCGTAATAGTTTCAGCCTGGGATTTAAAATATCCACTTTCTGGCTCAATATCAGGACGCTCATTTCCATAGTAATGAAGATATTGAATTGTTCCGCTTTTTAAAGGATTACGAGCTGCATAGCTTTCCCTAAGTGCCCGTAAGATCATCTTATAAGCCTGGATAAGATTGGTTTGAGGGCAACGGAATTTCTTTATACGTTCGACATACTGCTCTCTAACATTCGCCGGGGCAGTCCAGCGGATTTTTTCGTCAATTTCGGGGAAATAACTCATTTCCAGAAGTACTTCATCTTCCGTAAGCGCTTCAGGAAGTGCTTCAATTAAGGGATTGCCACGATACTCAGGTAACTCCTGTTCTTTATATATCGCTGAAACGCGCCGTATAAGATTCATTATTCTGCGTCCTCAGTCTTCTTCTTACCTTTTAACCATCTTTGTTTCTCCTCCCGGCCAGGCAAAAGCAGAACATTACTGGATGAAGGAAGTAGGGGTTCAGATCTTCCATTAGCAACATGAGTTCGCCCTAATGAATCAAGTTCATTTTTCCTGTTCTTTTTAATATCTTTACCATGTACCCGGCGAGATTCGTATATTTCATTTAATCTTTCGTTACCTTTCCTGTTAAATTCATCTTTATTATTGATATTGCTGAGCGAATCCAGAGTAAATAAATTAATTTCTTTTTGAGTATCTACCCAATCAGCCATTACATCTGTATCAAGATGAGCTTTCCCTTTAAATACATCTCTTTTCTTAAGTAGGTAATGTTTTTTGAAAATGCTATTTTTGTCAAATCTTACATATATATAATCTACGCAATTGTCATCTATTCTTGCTTCACAAGTGGTTCTTCCAAATACTCTGACACCTGATGCAATTTCAGGATCACATTCATAAAAAAGATTATTGTACTGAATCCCACCGGCGGTAATGTTAGCGTTCACAGGGATTAACAATCGTGCGATCACTTCGTCGGCCCCAACGGCTCTTGCGCTGAATCTCCCGTGCTTTAAGCTTATCATCCAACTATTTTTTGGTGATATTACGAGATCATTTTCAATCAGTAAGGGATTGATATAAGCCAGTTCCTCATACGTTCTCTGATTATGTGCAAGTATCTCCCGAATCAGTAAAGACGTGACCTCCTGAATCGTTAAACAAGCCCTGGATTGCGGTGTTGGCTCTCCTTTAACAATCTTTCCCCTTCGTGTTGTTCCAATAAGCCTATGAATAACCTCATCATTCAGAATGCCGAAACAGCGTTCAACAATGCTTTTTCTGTCGCCTCTACCGACTGGCGCAAACTCAAGTTTTGTCAGGGGGGTCATCTCTTCCTGAGGTTTAAGACCAATCATCTCCCCGTTGTCACACATCAATGTTAATGGAATGTGAGAACAAGGCCAATCATCATCAGTAATAGAGATTCCAAATAATCTACAATATTCTTTTTTTGGCATAAAGCAATTTGCTAACGCTTGTCGGGCGGCTCGCCATGAAGCATGGTATAAAGAAACATGAAGGCCAACAATCATTCTTGTTGCACGATCCACCACTGTATAAATAGTAGGACGCCCAATGACTTTTCGTCTGTTTAAACTCGAAATAAGATGTACATCAGCGACAGTTGAGTCTATTTCGAAAACATCACCCGGCAAAACAGTTGTATTAGCCACACTACCTAAAAGCGCCCGCATTTTGAGGTCTATTTCTTTTTTCGTGTTCTTCTTATTTATCGAGAAATCTTTAGTGAAGAGTTTTTTATTCCAGTATGAAAATTGTTTTAAAGAAGGAACATATGGAGCTCTATTTTCTAGGTTTGCTGTTTTAATTTCATCCCTAAAATACAAATCAATATGTCTCTCTAATGTTTTCTTTATCGTATCTCCGTTAACTTTATAATGATACGTAATGAGAGATTTTCTAATATTATTTATATCTCTTTCATTAAGAATGAAAACACGTGATCGTTCATTAGGTAATGCTCTGTTTTTTTTGGAATTCCCAAGTTTAATTTCATGTTTGATTCTACTTTTCCCAGCGGCGCCACAGTTCGAGAATGCGGGTAGCAATGCATAAATATCCTGCCCATGTCGCCAATACAACGCCAGAAGCGTTCTGATAGTATATTGTGATATTTTTTTATTTCTTGAGTAATCCATTAAAAGGTGCGACTTTTTATGTAATGCATAGTCGAACAGAAACATTCTGTCATCTACAAGATCTTTAATGATATTGTAATTTTCATCTCGCCTTCCTCTGTCTTTATCTGTTAATTCTTTCTCATCTACTAACATATATGAAGGATATATATAATCTTTACAAGTTATGCTATTTGATTCAATATAATATTTAAACATTGAAAATGAGAAAGGGATTGGCTTACCCGTTCTTTCTGATTTTATTTTAAACAAAATTAACAAATCGACCTTTCTGTCAAAATCCAAAACACGGTAAAGTCCCTCTGCAAGCAAATCAGTGCCTTGAGAGAGCCAGACTGAATTCCTAATAATATCCATTTGCGTTCAGTCCTATATAGTGGTCATTGGAAATTATCTTTATCAGACCGGTTTCGAGTATTGGATATGATAAATCAACATTTATCATTTTTAATCCAATCATTGCCTGCAATAACATCATCGCTTCTTGTGCGTCTACCCCAAAGATTGATGAAATCATTGCACGTAGTCCTACTATGGGATAAACATCTGGTTTAAGCTTCCATAGGATTTTATCAAGAGGATATTTATCATAAAATTCAGAACCATCTCTTAATACAGAAGTAGCCCAGCAAATGTTTTTACCGACGACGTTATTGAGTTCCGAGCCAACATAAATTTGAAACTCAACATCAATCAACTGCCAAAACATCCTCTCTATTTCAAGTTTTTGGGCTTCGCGTTCAGGTATGCTCTCGTTATGTTTTACTGCTATAGCTTTGTATCGAAGTCCGCCTTCAGGAGTTCTCAAGGTCAGTAAAAAATCGGTTGTCATAACATTCAGAACTTCGACAGGTACTCCTCTTACTCCCCTCACCATAGGATGTTGAAAATGTAGATGATTTGCTATTTGTTGGGTAAGCCGGAGAGGAAAGAGTGGGAATTGTTCCCGGATATCAATCACCGAGTCATTAAACTCAGCCAGATAGAAAAAGTTACTTTCGACAGAAGAAAGGAGATGATGGTTTCGAAACGTCTTAAGGCCAAAGACTATCGAACGGTTTCCACGGGATTTAACGTCCTGAGCTCTAAGCCAGGGCTGATAACTTTGGCCATAGCCCACTCCTATGCCGTCACCTAGCGCATTTTCATAATCCAAATAGGATTTGAGACGCCTACCCCTAGCCATGATCGTACCCTAAAAACGACATTGATACGTACCTATATGTGCATTTTATAGTCTCCAACCCTATAACCACACATTCAGTAAGTATACAACATTAGCGTCGTTTTTTGAGAATGGTTACAACTTTAGTGCTTTGTGTACAACTTTATTGTCCTCGGACATCGGCCAGCGCCTGCGCACACGCCCAGGCACTGGACCACGCCCACTGGAAGTTATACCCGCCCAGCCAGCCGGTCACATCCATCACTTCACCGATGAAGTAGAGGCCCGGCACGTTGCGTGCCTCCATCGTGCGCGAGGAGAGCTCATTCGTGTCGACACCGCCCAGCGTGACCTCCGCCGTGCGGTAGCCTTCGGTGCCGTTGGGCTGCACGCACCAGTTTGTCAGGGTCTCTACCAGCGTCTCCTGCTCGCGGCTGTTAAGCTGCTTAAGGGAAACATCCGGGATCTGCCCTAACCCCTGCAAACACTCCACCAGACGCTTCGGCAACTGCATCGCCAGGGTATTTTTCAGGCTCTGATTCGGGTGCGCCGCACGCTGTTCATTGAGGAACGCATCCAGATCGCACTCCGGCAGCAGGTTAACCGTGACGAACTCGCCCGGCTGCCAGTAGCTGGAGATTTGCAGCACCGCCGGGCCGGAGAGGCCGCGGTGGGTAAAGAGCAGGTTTTCGCGGAACACCGTTCCGTCTTCGGCGGTAATAACGGAAGGAACAGAAACGCCAGAAAGCGTCTGAAGCTGTTCCAGAAGCGGTTTGTGCAGAGTAAAAGGAACCAGTCCCGCACGCGTTGGCAGCACTTTCAGGCCAAACTGCTCGGCAATTTTGTAGCCGAACGGCGAGGCGCCCAGCCCCGGCATCGACAGACCGCCGCTGGCAATGACCAGGTTATCGGCGCTGACGCCTTCGCCGTTGAGCTGCAGCGTATAGCCCTGCTCGTCGCGGGATACGTCCAGCACCTCCGTACGCAGGCGCATTACCACGCCGCCCTTCTCGCACTCGGCCACCAGCATATCGACAATCTGCTGCGCGGAGTCGTCGCAGAACAGCTGCCCCAACGTCTTCTCATGCCACGCGATACCGTGCTTACCCACAAGATCGATAAAATCCCACTGGGTATAACGCGCCAGCGCAGATTTACAAAAATGGCGGTTCTGGCTCAGATAGGCCGCAGGTTCGACATACAGGTTCGTAAAGTTGCAGCGCCCGCCGCCAGACATCAGGATCTTGCGCCCAGGCTTTTTACCGTTATCCAGCAGCAGCACGCGACGCCCCGCCTGTCCGGCCATCGCCGCACAAAACATACCCGCCGCACCGGCGCCAATTACCACGGCATCAAACCTTTCCACGTCAAAACCCTCGTTGTTCACTGCCGCGGATTGTAAAGTTTCCTCTGTGGTCACACCAGCGTAAAAAGATATTACAAAGCCATTTCATTGAAATTTAAAGAATATCCTTTCAGGCACTTTTCCCAAATCAGGTGGTATGTCAAAAAAAGTCTATATTTCACTTTGCCCGCCGCGCATTTGTCCTGGATAATGCGCCGCGTTCATGTCCTCAAAATGGCGTAACGTCCTATGCTACATTTGTTTGCCGGCCTGGATTTACATACCGGGCTTTTATTATTGCTTGCTCTGGTTTTTGTACTGTTTTACGAAGCGATCAACGGCTTCCACGACACTGCAAACGCAGTAGCAACGGTTATCTACACTCGCGCAATGCGATCGCAACTGGCGGTCGTTATGGCGGCGGTATTTAACTTTTTTGGTGTCCTTCTGGGCGGACTGAGCGTTGCGTATGCCATTGTGCATATGCTGCCAACGGATCTGCTGCTTAACGTAAGTTCTGGCCATGGCCTCGCTATGGTGTTCTCAATGCTGCTTGCTGCAATTATCTGGAACCTCGGTACCTGGTATTTCGGCCTGCCTGCATCCAGTTCTCACACCCTCATCGGCGCCATTATCGGTATCGGGTTAACCAACGCCCTGATGACCGGTACCTCGGTTGTTGATGCGCTTAACCTGCCTAAAGTACTGGGTATTTTCGGTTCTCTTATCATCTCCCCTATCGTCGGTCTGGTAGTTGCGGGTGGATTGATTTTCATTCTGCGTCGCTACTGGAGCAACACGAAAAAACGTGCGCGTATCCACCTGACGCCAGCAGAGCGTGAGAAGAAAGACGGCAAGAAAAAGCCACCATTCTGGACGCGTATCGCCCTGATCATTTCCGCCATCGGCGTGGCCTTCTCTCACGGCGCGAACGACGGGCAGAAAGGCATCGGTCTGGTGATGCTGGTTCTGATTGGCGTTGCACCGGCGGGCTTCGTGGTTAACATGAATGCCTCCGGTTATGAAATCACCCGTACCCGTGATGCGGTCAATAATGTTGAAACCTATTTCCAGCAGCACCCTGAACTGCTGAAAAAAGCGACCGGCGTTGACCAGTTGATCCCGTCGCCTGAAGCGGGTGCGACCACCGCGCCGGGCGAGTTCCACTGCCACCCGGCAAACGCGATTAACGCGCTGGAACGTGCGAAAGGCATGCTGGGCGATATCGAAAGCTACGACAAACTGGCCGTTGAACAGCGTGGTCAGCTGCGTCGCATTATGCTCTGCATCTCTGACGTGACCGACAAAGTCGCGAAGCTGCCAGACGTGAATGCTGACGACAAGCGCCTGCTGAAGAAACTGAAAAGCGATATGCTCAACACCATTGAGTACGCGCCAATCTGGATCATCATGGCTGTCGCGCTGGCACTGGGTATCGGTACGATGATTGGCTGGCGTCGTGTGGCAACCACCATCGGCGAGAAGATCGGTAAGAAAGGCATGACCTATGCGCAGGGCATGTCCGCGCAGATGACGGCGGCGGTCTCTATCGGTCTGGCAAGCTACACCGGTATGCCGGTCTCCACCACCCACGTACTCTCTTCGTCCGTGGCAGGTACCATGATTGTTGATGGCGGCGGTCTGCAACGCAAAACCGTGACCAACATTCTGATGGCCTGGGTGTTTACGCTTCCGGCGTCTATCCTGCTCTCGGGTGGGTTGTACTGGATTGCGCTGAAGCTGATTTAATCGGCTGAAGGCGACAAAAAAGCGGGTCAGGAAACTGACCCGCTTTTTTTATGCTCAGTGCCAAATCATTAAGGCAATCATACTGACGACGACCAGACCACACAGGGCGCTGGTCAAAATGAACTGGCGACGCAGGCGCTCGCAGCGGCGGATAAACTCTTCATCGTGATGATCCCGGTAGCGCTGGTAGTAGATATACCCGACCAGGCGCATCTGTTTGCTGGGCTGTCCATGCGAGGTGAAGAACCCTCCACCGTCCACATACTGATAAAGCAACGGATCGCAACCACGAAGTACCACTAACAGCGCACGTAACGATGAGAAGTAGCGCGCCATATTCACTATGCAAACTACGCATAACGCCCAAAACAATGCGACGGTGCTAATCATACATCCTCCCCGGCGTCCGCCCACGAAGCAAGGCTTCTGAGCTACCGCACCCCAATGCCCTGACAGACAGTTCAGTGAAAGAATGACCAAAAGTCGATCCGGTTCGCGTTTTAATATCCGAACGGTTCATTAAATAGTGTAGGAGATCCGTTAATTTTTTTGCCACAAGGTTAATCGTTATCAACACCAAAGCTTGAAAAATATGTTTAACTGGGCCGTAATGAAAGCATCAGACGACGGCTTTCTGTTTAGTCATCGATAACTTAAGGAAGGAGTAACACTATGGCTTACAAACACATTCTCATCGCGGTAGACCTCTCCCCGGAGAGCAAAGTGCTGGTTGATAAAGCAGTATCCATGGCACGCCCTTACAACGCGAAAGTTTCGCTGATTCACGTTGATGTGAATTACTCCGACCTTTACACCGGTCTGATCGACGTGAATCTCGGCGATATGCAAAAACGCATCTCCGAAGAGACACACCACGCCCTGAGCGAGCTGTCCACCAACGCGGGTTACCCGATCACTGAAACCTTAAGCGGTAGCGGCGATCTGGGCCAGGTGCTGGTCGATGCGATTAAGAAATACGATATGGACCTGGTGGTTTGCGGTCATCACCAGGACTTCTGGAGCAAGCTGATGTCCTCAGCGCGTCAGCTGATCAATACCGTTCACGTGGATATGCTGATTGTTCCGCTGCGTGACGAAGAAGACGAGTAAGTGCAAAAAAGCCCGGTGGCGCTAACGCTTACCGGGCCTACAAATGGCACTGAACGTAGGCCGGGTAAGGCGAAGCCGCCACCCGGCTTTTTTATTCCGGCGTACCCGAATAAATATCAAACCGGTGCCCTTTGGTGGTCACCGCGTTGGTCGTCGCAACGTCCGCCAGCGGCGGCGCGTAGTCCGGGCGCTTCACCACCACCCGCTTCGTTGCAAGCTGACGGGCAGGCTCAAGCAGGCCGTCCGCATCCAGATCCGGCCCCACCAGCGACTGAAACACCCGCATCTCTTTTTTCACCAGCGCGCTTTTCTGCTTATGCGGGAACATCGGATCGAGATAGACCACCTGCGGGCGCGGGGTGATATCGGTCAACGCCGTCAGGCTGGAGGCGTGGATCAGCTGTAAACGTTCCTGCAACCAGGGGCCGATTTCCGGGTCCGCATAGCCACGAGTCAGGCCGTCATCCAGCAACGCGGCCACCACCGGGTTGCGCTCCAGCATCCGCACGCGGCAGCCGACAGACGCCAGCACAAACGCATCGCGCCCCAGCCCCGCCGTGGCATCCACCACATCCGGAAGATAGCTCCCTTTGATGCCGACGGCTTTGGCAACAGCCTCACCGCGGCCGCCGCCAAACTTGCGCCGGTGCGCCATCGCGCCCCCGACAAAATCGACAAAAATCCCGCCGAGTTTCGGTTCGTCGCGTTTACGTAATTCGAGATGCTCTGGCGTCATCACCAGCGCCATCAGGTTTTCTTCATCGTGCTCCAGCCCCCAACGGGCGGCCAGAACAGATAAGGCGCCGTCTCCGGCGCCTGTTTCATCCACTAAGCAGATCTTCACGTAGCAATCAGCCTTTGATCCCGTAATGCTCAAGCATCGCATCCAGCTGCGGCTCGCGGCCACGGAAGCGTTTGAACAGCTCCATCGGCTCTTCTGAGCCGCCGCGGGTCAGGATGTTATCGAGGAACGACTGACCGGTTTCACGGTTGAAAATCCCCTCTTCTTCGAAGCGAGAGAAAGCATCCGCCGCCAGGACATCGGCCCACAGGTAGCTGTAATAACCTGCCGCATAGCCGCCCGCGAAGATGTGGCTGAACGCGTGCGGGAAGCGACCCCAGGTTGGCCCTGGAATAACCGCGACCTGCTTTTTAATCTCAGCCAGGGTTTCGAGGATTTTTGCCCCCTGCTCCGGGCTAAACTCGGCGTGCAGGCGGAAGTCGAACAGGCCGAACTCCAGCTGGCGCAGAATAAACATTGCCGCCTGGTAGTTCTTGGCTGCCAGCATTTTATCCAGCAGTTCTTTCGGCAGTGGTTCACCGGTCTCGTAGTGGCCGGAGATAAACGCCAGCGCGTCCGGCTCCCAGCACCAGTTTTCCATAAACTGGCTCGGCAGCTCGACCGCATCCCACGGCACACCGCTGATACCGGCCACGCCTGCAGTTTCAATGCGGGTCAGCATATGGTGCAGACCGTGACCGAACTCATGGAACAGGGTGATCACTTCGTCGTGGGTGAACAGCGCCGGCTTGCCGTTGACCGGGCGGTTGAAGTTACAGGTCAGGTAAGCGACAGGCTTCTGCAGGGAACCGTCGGCTTTACGCATCTGGCCGACGCAGTCATCCATCCACGCCCCGCCGCGCTTGTTCTCACGCGCGTAGAGATCGAGGTAGAAGCTGCCGCGCAGTTCGTTTTTCTCGTCATACAGCTCGAAGAAGCGCACGTCCGGGTGCCAGACGTCGATATCAGTACGCTCTTTGGCGGTGATGCCGTAGATGCGTTTCACCACTTCGAACAGGCCGTTAACGGCTTTGTTTTCCGGGAAGTATGGGCGCAGCTGCTCGTCGCTGATGCTGTAGAGATGCTGCTTCTGTTTTTCGCTGTAATACGCGATGTCCCACGGCTGCAGCTCATCCACGCCGAACTCCGCTTTGGCGAAGGCACGCAGCTGGGCCAGCTCTTTTTCACCCTGAGGACGGGCGCGTTTCGCCAGATCGGTCAGGAAATCGAGCACCTGCTGCGGGTTCTCGGCCATTTTGGTGGCGAGGGATTTGTCCGCGTAGCTGTCAAAGCCCAGCAGCTGTGCCAGCTCGTGACGCAGGGCGAGGATTTCTGCCATCACCGGGCTGTTATCCCACTTACCGGCATTCGGCCCCTGATCGGAGGCGCGGGTGCTGTAGGCGCGGTACATCTCTTCACGCAATGCCTGGTTGTCGCAGTAGGTCATCACCGGCAGATAGCTTGGGATATCCAGCGTTAACAGGAAACCTTCCTGCTCTTTCGCTTCGGCCTGGGCTTTTGCCGCCGCCAGTGCACTTTCCGGCATACCCGCCAGCTCTGCTTCGTCGGTAATCAGCTTCGTCCAGCCCATGGTGGCGTCGAGCACGTTGTTGCTGTACTGGTTACCCAGCTCAGACAGGCGCGCCGCGATTTCGCCGTAGCGAACCTGCTTCTCTTTTGGCAGGCCAATCCCGGAAAGCTCGAAATCACGCAGGGCGTTATCGACGGATTTTTTCTGCGCGGTGTTCAGTTCAGCATAGTGGTCGCCGTCGCGCAGATCGCGATAGGCCTTGTAGAGCCCTTCGTGCTGGCCGACCCAGGTGCTGTACTCGGAGAGCAGCGGCAGGGTTTGTTCGTAGGCTTCACGCAGCTCCGGGCTGTTTTTTACCGAGTTAAGGTGGCTTACCGGGGAGAAGATACGCCCCAGCACGTCATCCACTTCGGCCAGCGGCTGACACAGATTTTCCCAGGTGTACGGCGCGCCCTGCGCGACCACGCTTTCTACCGCCGCGCGGCAGTTGTCCAGCGCTTGCGTAACGGCTGGAACCACATGCTCAGGGAGGATTTTAGAAAACGGTGGCAACGAAAAAGGCGTCAGTAATGGATTGGTCATAAACGCTGTCCTGTTGAATTTGATGAATGAAGCGCGCATCCGGCGCTGTGCATATGGTTCAGTAATGGGGTTAAGTGTAGAGGATTTCAATGCCGGGCGTTGCGCTTTCGCGGCAGTGGAAACTTTTCTGTATACTGTGGCGATACGCTCTATTTTTGCCCGATGGCGCTACGCTTATCGGGCCTACGTTGACTACCCGGAACACATTCATCCATGCTCAGTTATCGCCACAGCTTTCACGCAGGCAACCACGCCGACGTCCTCAAACACACCGTTCAGAGCCTGATCATCGAATCACTCAAAGAGAAAGAGAAGCCGTTTCTCTATCTGGACACCCACGCGGGCGCGGGCCGCTATCAGCTGAGCGGTGAACACGCCGAGCGTACCGGTGAATATCTGGAAGGGATCGCCCGTATCTGGCAGCAGGACGATCTGCCTGCCGAACTGGAACCGTACATCGGTGTGGTGAATCATTTCAACCGCAACGGCCAGCTGCGCTACTACCCGGGCTCGCCATTGATTGCCCGTCAGCTGCTGCGTGAGCAGGACAGCCTGCAGTTGACCGAGCTGCACCCAAGCGATTTCCCGCTGCTGCGTTCTGAGTTTCAGAAAGACAGCCGCGCCCGCGTGGACAAAGCCGATGGCTACCTGCAGCTGAAAGCCAAACTGCCGCCGGTCTCCCGTCGCGGCCTGGTGCTGATCGACCCGCCCTACGAAATCAAAACCGACTATCAGGCGGTGGTCACCGGCATTAACGAAGGTTACAAACGTTTTGCGACCGGCACCTACGCCCTGTGGTACCCGGTGGTCCTGCGCGCGCAGATCAAGCGCATGATCAAAGACCTGGAAGCGACCGGCATCCGCAAAATCCTGCAGATTGAGCTGGCCGTCCGTCCGGACAGCGACCAGCGCGGCATGACCGCCTCCGGCATGATTGTCATTAACCCGCCATGGAAGCTCGAAGCGCAGATGAACAACGTCCTGCCGTGGCTGCATAAAACGCTGGTACCTGCCGGGACAGGTCACGCCACCGTCAGCTGGATTGTGCCAGAGTAATCGCAGCCATCGGTGGAAACTATTGATTTCAGGTATACAATCGCGGCAATTCACGATTAAGGATAAAAGCTATGACTAAGCATTATGACTACATCGCAATCGGCGGCGGGAGCGGCGGCATCGCCTCCATCAACCGTGCGGCCATGTATGGCCAGAAGTGTGCGCTGATTGAAGCCAAAGCGCTGGGCGGCACCTGCGTCAACGTGGGTTGTGTACCGAAAAAGGTGATGTGGCATGCGGCGCAAATCCGTGAAGCCATCCATATGTATGGCCCGGACTACGGCTTTGACACCACGATCAACCACTTCGACTGGGAGAAGCTGATCGCCAGCCGTACCGCCTACATCGACCGCATTCACACCTCGTACGATAACGTGCTGGGTAAGAACAACGTAGATGTGATCCACGGCTTCGCCCGCTTTGTGGACGCGAAAACGATCGAAGTGAACGGGGAGACGATCACTGCCGATCATATCCTGATCGCTACCGGCGGCCGTCCGAGCCACCCGAACATCCCGGGTGCCGAATACGGCATCGACTCCGACGGTTTCTTCGAGCTGCCAGCTCTGCCAGAGCGCGTTGCGGTGGTGGGCGCGGGTTATATCGCGGTCGAGCTGGCCGGTGTGATTAACGGTCTGGGCGCTGAAGCGCACCTGTTCGTGCGTAAACATGCGCCGCTGCGCAGCTTTGATCCGCTGATCGTCGACACCTTAGTAGAAGTGATGAACACCGAAGGTCCAACCCTGCATACCAACGCCGTGCCAAAAGCGGTGATTAAAAATGCAGACGGCAGCCTGACCCTGGAGCTGGAAGATGGTCGCAGCCAGACCGTCGACTGCCTGATCTGGGCGATTGGCCGTGAACCGGCGAATGACAACTTCAACCTGGCCGTAACCGGCGTGAAAACCGATGAAAAAGGCTATATCGTCGTCGATAAATTCCAGAACACCAGCGTGCCAGGCATTTACGCGGTGGGCGATAACACCGGTGCCGTTGAACTGACCCCGGTGGCCGTTGCGGCGGGGCGTCGCCTTTCCGAGCGTCTGTTCAACAACAAGCCGGACGAGCACCTGGATTACAGCAACATCCCGACCGTGGTCTTCAGCCACCCGCCTATCGGCACCGTCGGTTTAACCGAGCCGCAGGCGCGCGAGCAGTATGGCGACGATCAGGTGAAAGTGTATAAATCTGCGTTTACCGCAATGTATACCGCCGTCACCTCGCACCGTCAGCCGTGCCGCATGAAGCTGGTCTGCGTGGGTCCGGAAGAGAAGATTGTCGGTATCCACGGCATTGGCTTTGGCATGGATGAGATCCTGCAGGGCTTTGCGGTGGCGCTGAAGATGGGCGCGACGAAGAAAGACTTCGATAACACCGTGGCGATCCACCCGACCGCGGCCGAAGAGTTTGTGACCATGCGCTAGTCCTGATGCCCCTCCACTGAGGGGCATTCTTTTTTACATTCACAAATCGTTGCAAAACGAATGCTCCGAAAAGAGTGATCTACCGCACATATTCCTCCCCATCTACCGAAGCGAATGTCTACGCTTATAAGACGCCCGGATAAACCTGTCTTCAAGAACACCTAACCGGAGGTCCTTATCATTATGTTCAACCAGAAACTACAGGCTAACGAGAACATCGCGTTCGAGATCGCAGAAGAGCTGCGCTACGAGACCGATCCCTGCGAGTTGAAACTGGATGAGATGATTGAGGCGGAGCCGGAGCCAGAAATGATCGAGGGGCTACCCGCCTCCGATGCCCTGACCCCCGCTGACCGTTACCTTGAGCTGTTCGAACATGTGCAGTCAACAAGGCTGTTTGCGGATAGCAAAACCTTTCCCGACTGCGCGCCGAAGATGGATCCGCTGGATATTTTGATCCGCTATCGTAAGGTGCGACGCCACCGGGATTTCGACCTGCGCCAGTTCGTGGAGAATCACTTCTGGCTGCCCGAGACCTATAGCACGGAGTATGTGTCCGACCCGGGGCTGTCGCTTAAAGAGCATATCGACAGCCTGTGGCCCGTGCTGACGCGCGAGCCGCAGGATCATATCCCCTGGTCTTCCCTGCTGGCCCTGCCGCAGGCCTATATCGTCCCCGGCGGACGATTCAGTGAGACCTACTACTGGGATTCCTACTTCTCGATGCTGGGGCTGGCCGAGAGCGGCCGTAACGATCTGCTGAAGTGCATGGCGGATAACTTCGCGTGGCTGATCGAGCGTTACGGCCATATCCCGAACGGCAACCGAACCTACTACCTCAGCCGCTCCCAGCCGCCGGTCTTTGCCCTGATGGTGGAGCTGTTTGAAGAGGACGGGGTGCGCGGTGCGAAGCGCTACCTTGAGCACCTCAAAATGGAGCACGCCTTCTGGATGGACGGCGCGGAGTCGCTACTGCTGAATCAGGCCTATCGCAGCGCGGTGCGTATGCCGGATGGCTCATTGCTGAACCGCTACTGGGATGACCGTGACACTCCGCGCGACGAATCGTGGATTGAGGACGTGGAGACGGCCCGCCATTCCGGTCGACCACCCAATGAGGTGTATCGCGATCTGCGTGCAGGGGCGGCCTCCGGCTGGGATTACTCCTCCCGCTGGCTGCGCGAACCGGGCCGACTGGCCAGCATTCGCACCACGCAGTTTATCCCTATCGACCTGAACGCCTTCCTGTTCAAGCTGGAAAGCGCTATCGCCAATATCTCGGCGTCGAAAGGAGATAAGGAGACGGCTGACCTGTTCCGCCAGAAAGCCAGCGATCGCCGGGCAGCGGTGAACCGCTACCTGTGGGATGAAGAGAATGGCTGCTACCGCGATTACGACTGGCGTCGGGAAAATATGGCGCTGTTCTCTGCGGCGAGCATTGTGCCGCTGTATGTCGGAATGGCGACCCATGAGCAGGCAGAACGCTTGTCTGATGCGGTTAAATCACGTCTGCTCACCCCGGGCGGTATCCTGGCGACCGAGTACGAAACCGGCGAGCAGTGGGATAAACCCAATGGCTGGGCACCGCTGCAATGGATGGCCATTCAGGGCTTCAAGCAGTACGGCAACGACTCGCTGGGCGATGAGATCGCCTGGAGCTGGCTACACACGGTGAATCATTTTTATAAGACTCACCATAAGCTGATTGAGAAGTATCACATCGCCAGCAGTACCCCACGCGAAGGGGGCGGCGGTGAGTATCCATTGCAGGATGGCTTTGGCTGGACGAATGGCGTGGTGCGGCGGTTGATTGGGTTGTATGGGGAGCCTTGAGTGGGGTGCGGTCTGGTGCCCTCACCCCGCCCTCTCCCAGAGGGAAAGGGCGTTACGATCAGCGGATCACCTCATAAATGGCAGACTGAATAGCCTGCCATTTTTTCGTGCTGGCATTCGGCTGTGACTCGGCGCGGCGCGTCGCCATATCCAAATCGTGCTGCTGGCGTTTCACCACGGCCGGGACGGTACAAAACGCTTTCAGGTACTGTTTACGCAGGGATGTCAGCGATTCGCCATTCGCCATGGCATGGGTGAGCGTATTGATAAACCGGCGGCACGGCTTCTCTTCCACCATGTGCTGTCGGTAGCGCAACATCAGCTCCAGCACGTCGTCATGGTTGGATGACATCGCTTCTTCCGTCCATGAGAGCTTCCAGTCCATTCCACCCTGCAAAAAGAGCTGCGCAATGCGGGTGTCGTTGCGGTTGATGGCCGAGCGGAAATTATTCTCGTCCCAGGTAATGCCCATGCGCGTCAGCGTCTCCCGCGAGGAGGGCGTTTCCCGCATCTCCTGCGGCGCAGGCGTTTCGGTGGCGGCCACTGCAGTCTCTGCTGGCGCGCTGCTGGTCACCAGCCAGAATCCTCCCACAACAATCGCAATGACCATCACGCCCACTGCGCCCCATAACACGCCGGAGATGAGCTGCTCGCGTTGTTCTGGCGTGCGCGGGGCGCGCTGGGTCGGTTTTTCTATGGTGTCACGTACTTCAAACAGATCCCCGCCGGTGACCCGATCCCTTTTCTGTGCTTTTTCCCAGAAAGCGTGCAGTTCGCTGGCATCCACCGCCATTATCCCGGCCGGGTTGACGCGGGTTCGCCCCTCTTCAAACGCACGCTGAACGGGCCGGGTGATTTGGGTGTAGTAGTTGTCGAGTAGCTGGATTTGCGCCGAGGTTAACGCTTTCTGAACGGTAAGGTTGTTGCGGATCTGGCGGATGTCATCAAGGAAGGTTTGCAGCGTTTTGCGCGGCTCCACCAGCAGCGTCAGCATGGACGGATCGCTGAACAGCGACGCGTAGTAGCGGCTGTACTCTTTTTTATCCACCAGCATCTGGGCCAGCTCGCTGAACATCATGCCGCTTAGCACATCGTTGATGTCGCCAAGCTTCAGCCAGCGCCGCACGCGGTCAGCGTTAAACAGGGTCTTCAGGTGGTTGTTCAGACGGACCTGATCGGGCCACGCCTGCTGGATAAGCCCTTTAATCATCAGTTCAATTGCACGCACCTGCTTGTGCGCCTGCTGCTGTTCAAGATCGCTGCCCGGCGCCAGCTCGGTACTGTAGGTGAGAAGAGGCTGTTGCAGACGAAGATGTTCCAGCGCGGTGACAAACCGCATTGCCGCAATAAGCTGATTTTCACTGACATCCTGCCCGCTTTCATACTGCGGTACGCGCTGCTGCAACAGGCGCAGTTGCAGGGTAAATTCTGACATCTCGGCATCGTTCAGGTTGAGCTTCTTCGCCACGGCCCCCCATCCGCCCAGGCCTAAACGGGCGCTATCCAGCTGCTCCAGAAACCAGCGTGGATCTTTTCCCTCAGAAACATGTACATTCAGGAGAAGCAATATTTCCACAGAGGCCTGACGAATGACCGCCAGACAGTGTTCAAACTGTTCGCGGTTATGGTGTGATGTGCTGAGCGTCATTGTTTTCCTTAAAAGACCACGAAGACATCCAAAAGGGGCCCGGAACGGCCGTTTTTCTTTTTATTTATACGCGCTTAACCATACCTGACTTTCTGTTGAAATAAAGTGACAGTCCTAAAATCATTTATATTGTTTCAGGAGAATCTGAATGCCTCAGCTAACCACCTCGCGTCTTATCTGCTCGCCGTTACAGGAAGATGACTGGCCCTTTTTTCTGGCGCTACAGCAAGACCCGGATGTGATGCGCTTTGTCGCGCAGGATCGCACTGTGGCGGACATCCGTGAGGCCTTCGACTCCCGACTGACGCCATGGACGCCCGGCTGCATGCACTGGCTCTGCCTCGTGGTTCGCGATAACGCCAGCCAGACTCCGCTGGGGGTGACCGGCTACAAACACCACGAAGCGGATTGCGCCGAAGTCGGTTTCCTTTTCGCTCCCTCGGCCCAGGGAAAAGGCTACGGCTTTGAATCCCTGTAGGCACTCTGTGATTATGCCTTCCACCAGGGGGGGATCCGCCGCCTCACCGCCACCGTCACGGCAGGGAATATCGCCTCCCGGCGTCTGCTGGAAAAAGCCCGCTTCCGGCTGGAGGGTGAGCTGCGTGAGAGCTATTACCTTGGCGGCCGCTGGCATAATGACTGGCTATTCGGTTTATTACAGCGCGACTATCTGGAAAATATCAGCTGAGCAACGGCCATTTGGCGGATATGTCTCGTGCCGTATTTCCTCTACAGTAGTGTCTGAAAGAGGAAAATACCATGTTGAAGCTATCTTCTGCTGCCGTTGAATTAATTAAAAAACAGCAAGGGCTGTCTCTGGAAAAATACCGTGATGAGCACGGTACTGAGGTTATTGGGTATGGTCACGTTATTCAGCAATGGGAGAAGTTCCATGGTCTTATTACCGTTGCTGAAGCAGAGCGCTTGTTAGATAACGATATTCAGATTTATGAGACGTTAATTCAGGAAAATATCGCCCAGCCATTAACGCAACACCAGCACGATGCGCTGGTGTTGTTAATGTTCAGTTTTAGTGACACACCGTGTCCGATAAACGCCATCGCTCAGGCGGTGAGCCGGGTATAGCACATTGCCGCCTGCGTGCGATTTTTCACATCCAGCCGCCGGAAAAGTGACTCCAGATGGGCCTTTACCGTTGCCGCACTGATATTGAGCGTGCGACCAATCTCTTTATTCGACTCCCCGGCGGCCAGTAACTTGAGTACTTCACGCTGGCGCTCGCTTAAGGATAACAACGCCTGGTGTGACGCCTGCTGCGCAAGCCATTCGCCGGGAAAACAGACCATCCCCCGGAAGACCGAATCCAGCACTGCGGCAAACCGCTCGGGACTGGCATTACGGGGAATAATCGCCTTCACGTTGCGCTGAAACATCTGTTCAGCCCATCGGGTCTCTTTTTTCGTCAGCACCATCACGACACGTATCGCAGGGAAACGCGTGATAATGTCTTTCAGAAAGCTGATGCCCTCATTCTGAATTAATGCGCCGTCAATCATGACGATAGCGGATGGCGACGCGGACAACTGCGCCCATAATTCATCTGCCTGACGGGTTCCTGTCATATTTATTTCAGGAATTAACGTCTGCAAACTGTTTATCGCTCCATGAATAAATATCGACTGCCTGTCAAACATGATTACTCGCATCGTTTTTCTCCCTCTGAGAATAGCGAGGGGGGATTGTATAGAGGCGTTATTTGAGAAAAAACTCAATGAACGGAGAGGTTACAAATTCATCGCCGTTCTTTATATCTGCCCGTATCTGGACACATCTCTTTTAAGGATTTCCTTAAGGGGTTCCGTCCCCTTAAGGAGGCGTATTACAGGAACATCCCACCAGACACTTCAATACGTTGCGCATTCATCCAGCCCAGTTTGTCGCTGAGCAGCGCGGCGATGGCATCACCAATATCATCCGGCAGGCCAACACGCCCCAGCGCGGTTTGCGACGCAAGCAACTGATTAAGCTGCGCGTCATCGCGTACGCGTCCGCCGCCAAAGTCGGTTTCAATTGCCCCCGGCGCGATGATATTGACGGAGATGCCGCGTGCGCCCAGCTCTTTGGCCTGATAGCGGGTCAGTACTTCCATCGCCCCTTTCATGGCCGCATAGGTCGCGGAGCCTGGCTGTGTAAAACGCGCCAGCCCGCTGGAGACGTTGAGGATCCGTCCGCCATCTTTCAGCAACGGCAGCAGGCGCTGGGTCAGGAAAAATGGCCCTTTTAAATGTACATTCATTACCTCATCGAACTGCGCTTCTGTCGTCTCGGTATAGGGGGCGTATAAACCCGTTCCGGCATTGTTCAATAAATAATCAAAGGTATCACGCTGCCAGACGGTTCGGAGAGTTTCCTGCAACTGTTGAGCAAAATGTTCGAAACGGGTGATATCTCCGACGTTAAGCTGTAATGCCGCCGCGTTTACCCCTTTTCCCTGAATTTCTTGCACAACATCCAGCGCATCCTGCTGATTATGATGATAAGTCAGGACAATACCTGTTCCCTCTGCTGCCAGCTTCAGGGCCGCATTTTTACCCAAACCACGGCTACCACCGGTCACTAAAGCGATACGTTCAGTCATAAGAAACCTCATTTCGGTTGTCAGGGAGATTGAGAAAGAGCTTATTAGCTGATAGAAGATCAATAAAGATGTGACAGAACGCTTCACTGTTTCATTTACAACAACAATGAGCGCTACCGATGGATAAAATTAACGCAATGCAGTTGTTTGTTCGGGTCGCGGAGCTGGAGAGTTTTTCCCGCGCAGCGGAGACGTTGACCCTGCCAAGAGGCAGCGTGTCGCGGCAGATTCAGGCGCTGGAAAACCGCCTGGGCACCCAGCTGCTGCACCGCACCACGCGCCGCGTCAGCCTCACGCAGGACGGCATGGTCTATTACGAACGGGCAAAAGATCTGCTGGCGAACCTTGATGAACTGGACGGTATGTTCCAGCACGATCCCTCCAGTATCAGCGGGCGGCTACGCGTCGATATGCCGGTGGGGGTTGCACGAAATTTAGTCATCCCCAAACTGCCTGCGTTTTTGCAGCAGTATCCGGGTATTGAACTGGAGCTCAGCAGCAGCGATCGTCTGGTGGATGTGATCCGCGAGGGGTTCGACTGCGTGGTGCGCGTCGGCACCCTGAAAGATTCCGGGCTTATCGCCCGCCCACTGGGCAAGCTTACGGTTATCAACTGCGCCAGCCCGGATTATCTGACGCGGTTTGGTTATCCGGAAACGCTGGACGATTTGGCCTCACACGCGGTAATCCACTACGCCGCGATGCTGGGCACGCGCCCGCAGGGCTTTGAGTTTTATAACGGCAGTACGACCCAGTGGGTTAAAACGGGCGGCGTCTTAACGGTCAACAGTACCGAGACGTACCATGCCGCCTGCATCGCCGGGCTGGGTATTATCCAGGTTCCCCGCGTGGGCGTTCGTGATTCTCTGCGCACGAAAAAGCTGATTGAAGTTCTGCCGCAATACCGGGCTGAACCCATGCCGGTTTCCCTGATTTACCCCCACCGCCGTAACCTTTCCCGCCGGGTACACCTGTTTATGGAGTGGCTTACGGAAATCACAAAAGCTTACGTGGATTAGTCGCAAGCTATAATTCAATGACATCCAGCTCAACGAAAAGGAAAAAACGCGTGACGCCGGAAAATAACCCGCAACGACCGACTCAACAATTAGATTACGATCCCATCAAGAAGATGGAGACCGGGCCCGAAGAGCCCAGCACACCCGGCAAAGCCAGCAAAGCGCTGGGGACGGTCACTACGCTGGCGGAGAGAGTTCAGCAGATCCCCGTGATTGCGCACCTGATACGCGCCGCGGAACGTTTCAACGACCGGATGGGGAATCAGTTTGGTGCAGCGATTACCTATTTTTCCTTTTTGTCGATGATCCCGATCCTGATGGTCTCGTTCGCGGCAGCCGGTTTTGTGCTCGCGTCTCATCCGACGCTGCTGCAGGATATTTTCAATAAGATCCTGAATAACGTCAGTGACCCGACCCTCGCCACCACGCTAAAAAGCACCATCAATACTGCCGTGCAGCAGCGCACCACGGTGGGTATTGTCGGTTTGCTGATTGCGCTCTATTCCGGTGTGAACTGGATGGGTAACCTGCGCGAGGCCATTCGCGCCCAGTCGCGCGAAGTATGGGAGCGTAAGCCTCAGGATCAGGAGAAAATTTGGGTTAAGTATTTCCGCGATTTTGTTTCGCTGATTGGTCTGCTGGTGGCGCTGATCGTCACGCTCTCCATCACCTCGGTCGCCGGTTCCGCGCAGCAGATGATTATCTCCGCGCTCTATCTGGATTACATCGACTGGCTCAAGCCTGCGTGGCGCGGCATCGGGCTGGCGATTTCCATTTTCGCCAACTACCTGCTGTTCTTCTGGATCTTCTGGCGCTTGCCGCGTCATCGTCCGCGCAAAAAAGCGCTGATCCGCGGAACACTGCTCGCGGCGATAGGCTTTGAGGTGATTAAAATCGTGATGACTTATACCCTGCCATCACTGGTGAAATCCCCTTCTGGCGCCGCGTTTGGCTCCGTTCTGGGGCTGATGGCGTTCTTCTACTTCTTTGCCCGCCTGACGCTGTTCTGCGCGGCGTGGATTGCCACCGCCGAATATAAAGGCGACACGCGCATGCCGGGGAAAACCCACCGCTAATTCCCCCTTTCGGGCTGAAAGTTTCAGCCCGATTCATCATTTCAGCATATATATCCAGTCCGTAACTTTTATTTAACTGAAAACCAGTTATATCCACTGATATTTAAAATCTGTGAAGCATTTCATGGAAGTGTTTTGGCTGGTCTGAACATTATCCGCTTTTTGTTGCTTTTATCACCGGTTCGCGGCTTTGTTACAGATTGAAATGTCGCTTTTGCTGTGCGTAATATGGCCTTTCGTCCGACATAAAATAAGAAAATATTATGCAAGCAACCGCCACAACACTCGATTCCGGGAGCGAAAACGTTCCGGTCAACTCACGCAATAAAGTTGTCGTCGCCTCGCTGATTGGCACCGCCATCGAGTTCTTCGACTTTTACATTTATGCCACCGCAGCGGTCATCGTCTTCCCGCATATTTTCTTCCCGCAGGGCGACCCGACGGCGGCCACGCTACAGTCTCTGGCAACCTTTGCTATCGCCTTCGTCGCGCGTCCGATTGGCTCTGCGCTGTTTGGTCATTTTGGCGATCGCATCGGGCGTAAAGTGACGCTTGTGGCCTCGTTGCTGACGATGGGTATTTCTACCGTCGCCATCGGCCTGCTGCCCACCTACGAGACCATCGGCATTCTGGCACCGGTGCTGCTGGCGCTGGCGCGTTTTGGTCAGGGTCTGGGTCTGGGCGGTGAATGGGGCGGTGCGGCACTGCTGGCGACCGAGAACGCCCCGGCGCGTAAACGGGCGCTGTATGGCTCCTTCCCGCAGCTTGGCGCACCGATTGGCTTCTTCTTTGCGAACGGCACCTTCCTGCTGCTCTCCTGGCTGCTGACCGACGAGCAGTTCATGAGCTGGGGCTGGCGTATTCCGTTCGTCTTCTCGGCCGTGCTGGTGCTGATTGGTCTGTATGTTCGCGTTTCTCTGCACGAAACGCCGGTGTTCGCGAAAGTGGCGGCGGCAAAAAAACAGGTAAAAGTGCCGCTGGGCACGCTGCTGACCAAACATGTCCGCGTGACCGTGCTGGGCACCTTTATCATGCTGGCTACCTATACGCTATTCTATATCATGACCGTCTACTCCATGACGTTCAGCACCGCTGCCGCGCCGGTTGGGCTGGGTCTGCCGCGTAACGAAGTGCTGTGGATGCTGATGATGGCGGTGATTGGGTTTGGCGTCATGGTGCCGATTGCCGGCCTGCTGGCGGATAAATTTGGCCGTCGCTCCAGCATGATCACCATCACGACGCTTATCATTCTGTTCGCTCTGTTTGTCTTCCCACCGCTGTTAGGCTCGGGCAGCCCGGCGCTGGTGATGGCGTATCTGCTGATTGGTCTGAGCCTGATGGGATTAACCTTCGGCCCGATGGGCGCGCTGCTGCCGGAGCTGTTCCCGACGGAAGTGCGTTATACCGGCGCGTCGTTCTCCTATAACGTCTCGTCGATTCTGGGAGCGTCCGTTGCGCCGTACATCGCCACCTGGCTGCAGGCAAATTATGGCCTGTTCTACGTGGGCGTGTATCTGGCGGCCATGGCGGCACTGACGCTGATTGCGCTGCTGCTGACGCACGAGACTAAGCATCAGGCGCTTTAAGCTAATGCCGGGTGGCGCTGCGCTTACCCGGCCTACATTTGAATCGTAGGCCGGGTAAGGCGTAGCCGCCACCCGGCAAATACAGACCGCACCTTACCTCTTCATCTGTGACAAAATCGTCCGGCACTGATTGGCTTCCCCTTCTGATGGCGAAATCAACGCCAGCAGCGCCGCGGCTGGCGTGACCAGCGTTGCGAGCGCTGCCGCCACCGCACCGCGTGCAATCAGCGGCCCGGGTTTTACCCCCGCCTGCGGATTTTTGAAGGTGCCGCGCACGTAAAGCGGCGAGCGCAGGGTGATGATACGGATCCCTTTGCTTTCCGGGTCGATGGTCAAATCAAGCTGCTCAGAGGCCATGCTGGCGGTTCCGGTCACGTTGATTACCGCGTTTTCCGTGTCGAAGGCAAAAATCTGCGGCCGCGCCACGCCGTTAACCAGATCCAGATTCGCCGCCGCGCAGTTCACCCGCACCTCATCGTCACCAAAGATCTGCCCGATAATGTAGTTCCCGACGTTCAGCCCCAGGATCTCCATCAGGTTGCGGCTCACCAGCCCGTCGTTCATCAGTAGCTTGAGGTTGCCGTTACTGCTCCCGAGCAGCGCCGCCACGGAGTTCCCCACCCCGCGAATGTCCGCGTCACCGTTCATTTCACCGAGGGTTTTCTGCATTAGCTCCACGTTGGGCATCAGCTCTTTCAGCTTAAGCCTGCGCGCCTGTATATCAGCCCGACCCTGCATCGGCTTTTTATCGCCTTCCAGATGAATGTTCGAGGAGATGGTTCCGCCCGCCATGCCAAACTTCAGCGGCTGCAGACGCAGGTCGGCATTTTTAAGCAGAATATGGGTTGAGAGGTTGCTGATCGGCAGCGTGCTGCCGTGCTCGATTTTTCGCCCTTTGAAGCGCACATCCGCATCCATTACATCCCACTTGTCGGTTTCAAAGCGATCGTAGGGCAGAACTTTCCCCGCGGGCTGAAGGTCTTTTTTGACCTCTTTCGACTTCGTGCCTTTGCCAGAATCAACGCCGATCAGAGGGCCCAAATCGGCAAGCCTCAGCTGGCGGGACTCCACATCCCCTTCCAGTTTCGGACGCGGTTTGCCGGTGGTGTAGGTCAGCGTACCGTGGATATCGCTGTCGCCGATACGGCCGTTGAAATCCCGATAGTC
This sequence comes from Enterobacter sp. 03-F-07-AD-ECC, assembly GCF_047530935.1. Lineage (NCBI taxonomy): Bacteria > Pseudomonadati > Pseudomonadota > Gammaproteobacteria > Enterobacterales > Enterobacteriaceae > Enterobacter > Enterobacter sp. 03-F-07-AD-ECC. The sequence goes on from NZ_JBLKBZ010000021.1 coordinate 48,663, forward strand.
AAAGACAGATGATTTTTCCGTATCGAGTTTGGCCACCAGATGCCCGTCCGTCTCAAACGGCGGCGTATCCGGCAGCAGCACGCCGGTGAGTTCGTAGAGCTCCCCCAGCGAATCTCCGGCGAACTTCAGCCGCAGATCGACCCCGCCCATGTTCATGGGATCGTTGACCGTGCCGGTAAAGGCGACTCGCGTGTTGCCGGAACGGAAGTCCGCCTGCACCGGGAACGGGGTACCTGCGCTTCGCAGCGCCAGCATGCCGCCAATTTTACCGGTGCCGGTCAGTGGCTGTCCGTTGTAGCGCCCGGTGGCCCGCAGGCCGAAAACGTAATCGCCCGCGCTGGCGTTATCCCCTTTCGCTTTGGTGCCGGTCACTTCACTGAACGGCAGCGGCTTACCCAGCGGATCGACCAGGATCTCCACGTCGGCCTTGCTGACTTTATCGTCGATGGCGATCCGCCCGCGATCGAACAGAATGTTATCGAGACGGAATGACCACGAAGAGGGCTGGGCATTGGGATCTTTCTCGCCGCTGCTGGCGAGGTTAAAGGTCCAGTTATTGTTTTTTTCCGAGAGACGGATCAGGCGTGCATCGGGCTGCTGAAGCTTGATCCACGGCAGGTAGACGGTTTTTGTCAGAAGCGCTAACGGCGCCAGCGTGGCTTCAACCCGCGGAAGATGCACCATGGTGACGGCAGGAATATCCGGCGGATTGCCCAGAACGATGTCGTCGGCGTGAACGTGCGGCCAGGGGATCCAGCTTCGCCAGCCGGTCTCTTCTTTCTGACGCTCCCAGACCACGCCCAAATCACCGCGTATCGCGAAGGGGCGGTTCAGTTCAGTTGAGACTTTCTGGTTGATGGTCGGCTTAAGACGGTTCCAGTCGAATGTCGCAATAACGATGATAGCGACCACGATCAACAACAAGAAAATCCCTGCTGTCCAGGAGATTACCCTGGTTGTTTTAGTCATTTTGATCCCCTTTTCCTGATGACCTGTCCTGTAAAACTATAGTCCAGACAAAGGGAAACGGGCGGTTCAGAGGTTGGTTATCACACCGTCGAGGGTATCCATGGGCACCGGACGTGAGAGGTAATAGCCCTGCGCGGCGGCGGCGGGTGAGTTTTGCACATCGCGCCACTCTTCCAGCGTTTCCACACCTTCCACAATGACGCCTTTGCAATAGCGGTTCATCAGCTGCAATAACAGCGTAAACAGATTCCGCCCTTCCGGGGTCTGGCGCAACATAATGAACAGATCGCGGGCCACTTTGATGTAGTCGTAACGCACTTCGCTGAGGGCGGAGAAGTTCGCCATGCCGGTGCCAAAGTCATCCAGCCACAGGGGGCCAAATTCACACATCGAGGCAAAAGAGGATTCCTGCGGCAGGCGGACATGCTCCACCAGTTCAAAGCGCATCCACGGCAGGGTGGCGATAAGCTCCTGCAACTTCGCGTTCTGGCGCAGCGCCAGCAGGGTTGGGCCATCCACGTTGACCGAGGCCAGAATATCGTGCTGTTCGAAAAAGGCCTTTTTCGTTTCCAGCATGCGCAACTGCTCTTCCAGCACGTCCAGGCGCTGGCGCACGGCGACTTCGGCAAAATAGCGGTCCGGCGCGATACGCTGTGAAGGGTTAGAAGGGTGCGTAACGACCGTCAAAATTTCAATCGCCATCAGTCGACCGTCGGTACGATAGATCGGCTGGTAGGTATACACACGCTCACATTGCAGCCAGTAGCGATGCTCCTGCAAGTTCTCAATACTTGCCTCAGGCGTAGTGCTCAGCCGCTGGATAACCTGCTCTGACTTCATTTCAGATGTCCTGTTGTTGGGATGGCCTTTCTGGACTCGTCACTGGGTTATCGGCGCGATAATTGAGAACTTTATGTTCAATTCACCGGGAAAATGAAATTAAGATGACAGAAATGAACAGGAACACGCGCTGGTTCAAAAAAAATAATGGAACGATGTTTTAATATAGTTGACCTGATAATTCACACAGCGCACACTGCTTTTAAATACTCTGTTCAGGTTCATGATTATGTCCAAAAAAATTGCCGTTATTGGCGAATGCATGATTGAGCTGTCACAAAAAGGCGCGGACGTTAGCCGCGGTTTTGGTGGCGATACCTTAAACACCTCCGTGTATATTGCCCGTCAGGTGCCGCCGGAGGCCCTCACCGTGAACTACGTCACCGCACTGGGTACGGACAGTTTCAGCCAGCAAATGCTGGACGCCTGGCAGAGCGAACACATTGATACCTCGCTGATTCAGCGCATGGAAAACCGCCTGCCGGGTTTGTATTACATTGAAACCGATGATACCGGCGAGCGCACCTTCTACTACTGGCGAAACGAAGCTGCGGCCAAATACTGGCTGGAAAGCGACGACGCAGCCGCCATTTGCGAAACGCTGGCGACGTTTGATTATCTCTATCTGAGCGGGATTAGCCTCGCCATCTTAAGCCCGACCAGTCGTGAAAAGCTGCTATCGCTGCTGCGCGAATGCCGCGCCAATGGCGGGAAGGTCATTTTTGATAACAACTACCGTCCGCGCCTGTGGGCCAGTCGTGAAGAGACGCAGCAGGTTTACCAGCAGATGCTGCAGTGCACCGACATCGCGTTCCTGACGCTCGACGACGAAGATGCCCTGTGGGGCGAGAAACCTGTTGATGAGGTTATTGCGCGCACCCAGGCTGCTGGCGTGAGCGAAGTGGTGATTAAGCGCGGCGCGGCATCGTGCCTGGTGGCCGTAGCAGGTGAGGCGGTGATTGACGTCCCGGCGGTGAAACTGGCGAAGGACAAAGTGGTGGATACTACGGCAGCGGGAGATTCCTTCAGCGCGGGCTATCTGGCGGTGCGCCTGACGGGCGGCACGCCTGAAGCGGCTGCACAGCGCGGGCACCTGACGGCCAGCACGGTGATCCAGTATCGCGGGGCGATTATTCCGCGTGAGGCGATGCCTGCTTAAATAAGGTGCGGGCTGATGCCCTCACCCTGACCCTCTCCCACCGGGAGAGGGAATTTTTTAAGATTACTGCCCCTGTGGAATATCCGTCGCGTCCTGATGCAGATCATCAGACGTTGCCGCCTGCGTAGGTTGCGGCGCGGCGGTCATGATTGAATCCCATGTCGCCTGCAGCTCCTTCATGTTGTATTCCGGCTCGCCTTTCGGCTGCAGAAGGACTAATCCCATATCCTGCGACAGCTGCTGACGTAAATCCTGATTTAACATATCGACGGTCAGCCCATTCAGGAAGTCCTGACGGAGCTTCTGGTACTGTTCCGGTGCGATGTCCACCACCTGATTCTGCAAGGAGCGAATACGCTGGCTGATCAGGATATCCGTATCGGCGCGGGCATAGGTGGCAAACAGCTTCTGCAGTTCCAGCTTTTTCTGCGCGACCAGCGCGTTGAACTCTTCTTCAGACAGGCCCTCTTTGCGCACTTTTGCCAGCTCTTTCGCCACCACGCCCAGATTGGCATTCAGCTTATCGCCAGGCGATTCGATATTAATGGCGCACTGGGCGCGCTGGAACAGCACCCGGCAGTCGAAGCCCAGCGCAATGTTCTTCACGCTGTTCTTACTGAGGCTCTGCTGAACGTGCCAGAACAACGCCTCACGCGTCAGATCCGCACGCCAGTAGCGCAGCAGCGCGGCGGATTCTCGGATAGGCTGCCAGGCGGTATCCCACATCATGGAGAGCCGGTCCTGACGCACGGCATCAGTGGAGATGCTGACTGGCTCTGTCCGCAGCGGGGAGAGCGTCGGGACAGGAGCAGGCGTTTCACGCTTGCCTTTCAGCTCGCCGAAGGCTTTGTTGATCTGCTCAACCACCGCGCGGCTATCCACATTCCCGACCACGATCAGCGTCATCGCATCCGGGGTGTACCATTTCTGATAGAACGATTTTACCTGTTCGGCATCGACCGGCTGTTTCAGCGGCTCTGCCGGATCGTGCCCAAGCAGCGCTGAGCCTTTCAGGCGATAACGCCACCAGCCCTCTTTGGTATCCGCAGGCCAGGTCGCCACCATATCGCTGTTGCTCAGCGCATAGTTAACGGTTTCCGGCGTGATCGCCAGATTGCCAGTGGCATCGGAGAGATACGTAAGAGCTTCTTTGAGCAGATCGTTACGGTTATTCGGCAGGCTCAGGTTAAACATGGTGTAGTCATACGAGACGACAGCCGGCGGCAATGGGCGCTTCGGGTCAATGCCCTGCTGCCAGAGCGAACGCACCTGAACAGCCTGTAAACTGCCGCTCTGGGTGAGCGCCAGTCGGGGAATAAAATGGCTAAAGCCGGTCTGCTGGGTGCTTTCGGTGAGGGAGCCGGTATTCACAGACAGACGGATCTCAATACGATCGCTGGGACGCTGCGGCGTGGCTAACACCTGCCACTGAAAACCATTCGCCAGGGTCCCTTGTTGCCATGCCGGGTCTGGCTGGAGCGCATCTGCCTGCACATAACTGGCTGCTGCCATCATCAGCAAACCGCCGGTTAAGAGTCGAATTTTTGTGCCCTGCATGTGAACCCCTGATCAACATTCCTGGTTAAAAAGAGTGTCTCGCGACGCGCTTCACTCTAAAAGATGACGATGAAAACACGTCGATTAGACCGCGCGTTCGGCAAAACGTCACGGTGAGAAGTGCAATATACCCAAAAAAAATCTTGTCGAATTATGACAGGTACGAACAGTCATTATGCGCAGGAGCCCGCATTCCGACAAGGGAATGCGGGAATTTAGCGGAAAATCAGGAGGATAAACCCGGGTTTTTGCTATCAGAAGAGCGATTATTCAGCGTATCGTCGAGCTTTTTGTGATCCAGCTCTTTAACCCATTTTGCCACCACAACCGTAGCCACGCCGTTACCCACCAGGTTGGTTAACGCACGCGCTTCAGACATAAAGCGGTCAATACCGAGAATCAACGCCAGACCGGCCACCGGCAGATGTCCCACAGCGGAAATGGTCGCCGCCAGCACGATAAAGCCACTGCCCGTTACGCCCGCAGCCCCTTTCGACGAGAGCAGCAGCACCACCAGCAGGGTGATCTGATGGAAGATATCCATATGGCTGTTGGTTGCCTGTGCAATAAACACTGCCGCCATGGTCAGGTATATCGAGGTACCGTCGAGGTTAAAGGAGTACCCTGTCGGGATCACCAGCCCCACCACCGATTTACGACAACCCAGCTTCTCCATCTTATCGAGCATGCGCGGCAGCGCCGACTCAGAGGAGGAGGTTCCCAGCACAATCAGCAGCTCTTCGCGGATATAGCGGATAAATTTGAAGATGCTGAAACCGGCCGCGCGGGCAATCGAACCCAGCACCACCACCACAAACAGAATACAGGTGATATAGAAGCAAATAATCAGCTGGCCGAGCTGTACCAGCGTGCCGACGCCGTATTTACCGATGGTGAACGCCATTGCCCCGAAGGCACCAATCGGCGCCAGGCGCATGATCATATTGATGATGCCAAAGATGACCTGCGAGAAGCTTTCAATGACGTTAAAGATCAGCTGGCCTTTGCTGCCCAGACGATGCAGGGCAAAACCAAACATGACGGCGAACAGCAGCACCTGCAGAATGTTTCCGCTGGCAAACGCCCCGATCACACTGCCGGGAATGACGTCCAGCAGGAAGGCGACCACGCCCTGATCTTTCGCCTGCTCAGCGTAAACCGCCACCGCTTTGGCATCCAGCGTCGACGGGTCGACGTTCATGCCAGCGCCAGGCTGCACCACGTTAACAATGATCAGACCGATAATCAGTGCCAGGGTGCTGACCACTTCGAAATAAAGCAGCGCCACTGCACCGGTACGCCCTACCGCCTTCATGCTTTCCATGCCAGCGATACCGGTCACCACCGTACAGAAGATCACCGGGGCGATGACCATTTTAATGAGCTTAACGAACGCGTCGCCAAGCGGTTTCATTTGCGCACCCAGTTCCGGGTAGTAGTGACCCAGTAAAATACCGATTGCGATGGCTGTCAGGACCTGGAAATAAAGACTTTTGAAGAGTGAGGTTTTCATAGAATGTCCTTGGGAAGAAAAACCACAGGCTTTGTAAGGTTATGGTTAACCTGCGGCTCTAAAATAACACCCGCATAACAGGACAGAAATAAACTCAGTTCAAATTTGAAACACAAATGTTAAGAACTTTGAGCTGGCTCGCACAAGCCAGCAACAAAATTACACTTTTGCGTTATTGCCAGTGCCGGAAAGGTACCGTTGTTCAAAGACATCCGACGGGACGGCACGGGCAAACAGGAAGCCCTGGCCTTTCCCGACACCCGCCTCAGCCAGCCAGCGGCGCTGCGCTTCCGTCTCGATACCCTCAGCAATCAGATTCAGGTTGAGACTACGCGCCATCTGAATAATGGCCTGCACCATGCTGCTGTCTTCCGGCAGCCCATCGACAAACGCTTTGTCGATTTTCAGGACATCCACCGGCAGCGTTTTCATGTGCTGAAGCTGACGCAGTCCGGCATAGCCCATGCCAAAATCATCCAGCGCGATGCGGATACCGGCGTTGCGCAGCGGTTTGAGGATCGCGACCGCCTCATTCGGGTCGTCAATACGGCGGCTTTCCGTCACTTCCAGAATCAGCGTATCCGGCTGGATCCGGTAGCGATTGATGAGCTCCAGCATCTCCGAGACCATAGTGGGATGCATCAACTGCAGGGCAGAGAGATTGACCGACAGCGGCAGGTTGACACCACGCTCCTGCCAGGCGGCAAGCTGGCGGCATGACTCCTCAAGCACCCAGTAGCCCACCGTGACCATCAGGCCACAGGACTCAATACGTTCGATTAACCCTTCCGGCAGCTCCCAGCTGCCATCCGGCTGCTGCACGCGCAACAGCGCTTCCGCGCTTTCCACTTCACCCGTCAGCAAATTGACCTGCGGCTGGAGCCAGAGGGCAAACTGGTGGTTATCCAGCGCGGTGAGGATGTCGCTCTCTTCCGTCAGACGCTGCTGCGCCTTTTCCATCTGATCCGGGTCGAAGAACTGGATCTGGTTTTTCCCTTTGCGACGGGCGGTGAATGCCGCCGAGAAGGCGCGACGATAGAGCTGCTCCGCGGTCAGATCGCCATAGAACATGGCAATCCCGATACTGGCGCTGGGGCGAAGCTGAATACCCTGAATGGGCAGCCGCTCATTAATGACAGTGAGTACTTGCTGACCTAACGTGATCGCATGCCACGGCTCTTTCACGCCGTTCGCAATCACCACCAGGTCATAACCGCTGACCTGAGTCAGCACCATACGTGGAGCAAGCACCGATTTAACCTTTTCGACCAGCGTCAGTAACAGCATTTCACGCTGGCTCTCCTTGAGCACCCCAGCGGTATCCTGCAGGGTTTCACAGGCGATGACCATCAGCGCCGTGGTCTGCTGGCGCGCCACGGTCTGCTCCAGCATCGCCATCAGGAACGCTTTATTAGGAAGCTCCGACACCGGAAAACGGGTGGCGCTACTGTTCAGTTCATCCTGCTGACGCTGAATGCGCTGCTGGTTGAGGTTGTAGCTGCGCACCAGCATGCCGATCTCATCGTCATGATGCAGGCGGGGCAGCTCAAGCTGATGACCCATCTGCTCCTGGGGAGAAAGCGCGTTTAGCTCCCGGGCGATACGCCGCAGCGGGTGGACAATCAGCCGGTTAATGCACCAGGTCAGCGCCACGCTCAGTATCAGCGTCATAAGTAAGCAAGTGGTCACTAACGTAATAAACCAGCTCATGACGAATTTATACATGCGGTACGAGTCCGCCTGCAGAACAAGATAGGCCAGCGGCTGCGGATTCGCAGGGCGTTCAAGCGAGTAGATGGGGAGCGAAATTTGTACCGGCAGTTCAAACAGGCGCATCACCATCATCGGGACGGGACGTTCGGGGATAAAACTCATCCGCAGCGCCTGGAACTGGTTCGGCAGCACCACGTCTGCGCGGCTGACGACGCCCGCAGGCTGAATACGTTTTAAAATGGTTTCCGCTTCGGGAATATCGCCTTTCAGAATAGAAGCCGAAAGCGGGCCACGCACCGAGCGGGCAATACTTTCTAATTGCGAAGCCGTGTTATAGCGATTCTGCTGTACGGAATGAAACAGCAAAATGACGCAAAATAGCAGTACAAACAGCAAGGTGACAGCAGAAACCATCGCCATCTGTTTGATCGTTAAGGAACGGCTGACACGCAAAATGACTCTCCACAGAACTCGAAGCGCAGGGCGCACCAGGGTGTAAACCTGGCGCGCCTGAGTATACCCGATCGCCGCACTTTTAAGAGAGACTTACAAATGGATTAAGTAAAATCCGATTACCAGTCCGCGTAGGGAATGAGCGGCTGTGGCGGTAAGTCCATATCACCCTGCCAGCCTGCGGCGGAGTAGCGTACATAGAGCAGCGCATGGCTTGGGGTATAGTCTTTCGCTTCCTGAATATCCACGCCAAGACCCACAAACCAGTTGGACGTGACCCGACGCTCGACAATGGCCCGCGCGGTATAACCGGTGCCTGAGGAGCTGCTGCCGGTTTCCATCGCCCCCCTGTCGGTGTAGCGGCCTGGCTCATCGACGGGAATGAGTCCCTGAAGGGGATAGCGCAGCACATCGTTGGTTTTGGAGTGAGACCATGAGACAGATCCGCCCAGCTCCCAGGACCAGTTCTCCGTGCGTTTACGCCAGGTGACCGGCAGCGCAAAGGAGACATATTCCTGCGGGCTATAATAGCCGCCCTGACCCAGGGTATAGCCGCTCAGATCTTTATCGTAGTGCCAGAGCATGTTAGAGACACCGACAGTCAGGCGCTCGTTGTTTTTATTAATCAGCTTGTAGTAGTAACCGGTCATCCAGCGGACGCGCCAGTTATCCTCTACATTTTTCCCGGTCAGCGATTCCGCATTCAGGCTTGACCAGATGCCGTTCGCCTCGCCTTTATCGTAGCTGATGCTCACGCCACCGCCGGTGGCGCGCACGCCGCCCCAGGTGGTGCCGGTATTGGTGTCTTTTTGCCCGGCAAAGGCCAGCAGAGAGCTGGAGATCGGGCGACGGTGGGCGTTAATGGTGTAGCCGATAGGACCGAGATCGTTGCTGTAGCTCACCCCGCCGACCACATCCACCACGTCAAAGCCCATTGGCGTGGTGCCGATATCCCATGCCCAGGTTTTATTCTGCCAGCCCACGGCCACGCTTGCGCCGTTTGACGTCTGACTGGTGTTGCCGCGACATGGCGTTTCGGCACAGGTCCCCCATTTGGGATCGTAGGTGCCGTTGTTAGTGGCAAACGAACCGGCATCCATATTGACCAGATCGCTGCGAAAGAACATCCGTCCATCAGAGAGCGGCGCATCCACCTGCAGCATGGTGGTGTGGGCTTTGAGGTCGGAGTAGCCGCCGGTACCGCTGGAGCCCCAGTAGTCGTGCTGCAGCGTAACGTTAACATCCTGCTGGCGATACAAATCACCGGCATCGCTACGCACGCCGCGCTTCAGCCAGTCATCTTTTTCGTCGTTACGCGTCAGGCGCGTAAAGGTGTCATTGTCTGCCGGACGGGTGGTGGTGATGCCAGAGGAGACCATGGCATCTTTATAGGTCTCCAGCGCCTGCTGAGGCTGGCCGTTTTGCGTCTGAAAACGTGCCGCATCACGCAGCACCAGCGCGTTTTCCATTGATGCAGGCTGTGATTTTGCCTGCGGAATGATGCTGTTGAACGTCTTTTCTGCCGCAGCAGAATCACCCAGCCCCGCCTGCGCCATCGCGATGCGGCGCTGCATGTTGAGCGACAACGGCTGGCCATTTTGCGTCGCAGGCAGTTTCGCCAGTTCGGCACGCGCAGCGTCTTTGTCGCCCTGCGCACTGTAGATTTCGGTCAGGCCGAGGATCGCATCTTCGTTTTGTGGCTCGCGCTGCAACACGCCGCTGTATGCCGTTTTTGCTGCACTGAGATCGCCCCGCTGCTGCGCCCAGTCCGCCAGGGTTAAATCGATACGGGTAGAAGCAGGTTGCTGACGAAGAAGATTTTCCGCCTCCTGCTCTTTGCCACTGTCGCGCAGGCGATTGGCGGTTTCGAGCAACTGATTACTTTGCAGTCGGTCGGCAAGCTCCTGAATATTGCCGTTCCACTGGCTGCGCGGCAGCGTCTCCAGATGGGCCAGCGCGGCACGATCCTGGTCGTTACCGGAAAGATAGAGCCCGTTGGCATACACCTGATCCGGGTCGGTCGGTTTCTGGCTGGCAAGCTGACGCATCAGGGTATCTGCCTGACTGCGCTGGCCTGCGCTGTAGAGATCGCGCGACAGGCGATAGGTGATCCATACGTCGCCTGGAGAGAGCGCCAGACGACGACGCTGAACCTCGGCGGCCTGGGCGTATTTGCCCTGGTTCTCCAGCTGCTCGGCCTGGGCGGAGAGCTGTTCGTTGGTCAGGCTACGTTCAATATCATCAATGCTGCGACGCTGACTGGCGGAGAGCGACTGGATAAACTGCGAGGCTTTCTCCGGCGACTGTGCACGATAAATATTGGCCAGTCCGCGGACCGCGTTACTGTTGCCGCTGTCCATGCGTAATGCCTGGCGATAATAGCGCTCGGCGGCGTCGTTATCTTTACGTGCCGCTGCGGCATCGCCCAGCCCCAGCACCGCATAACTGTCGCTATTGTCGATAGTGCGCGCCTGTTGATAATCGCGCTCCGCCTGTGCCGGGTTATTCGCTTTCAGCGCCGCATCCCCCTGCTGGATCAGCAGCCAGTAACGGTTCACCTTCAGCAAACTGTCCCATTTGCCGCGGTTATCGCTCTGCGGATCGAGGGCGATCGCCTTTTCAAACTGTGCCACCGCGCGAGCACGGTCGCCTTTCTGGGAGTACGCCTGGCCCAGCGCGCCAATGGCTTCGCTGTCGGCATGGTTTGCGCTGACCGCCTTTTGCAGTTCCGCCACCGCCTTATCACCCTGTCCGGCATCCACTGCCGCCAGGCCTTGCGCTTTCGCACGGAAAGTTGGATCGGCGAGCTGTTTTTGCTGCGCTTCAAGCTGTGAACGCGCGGCGGTTACGTTCTCACCGTCACTGAATACGCTCAGGTACTTTTGCAGCGCGGAGACGCTGGCACTGCTGACAGGCTGGTCTTTGATCTGCGCATACCACATATCCGACGCCTGGCTGCGGCCATTGCTGGATTTGGCCATCTCCTGCAGCACCGCAAAGCCTTCATCACGGCGCCCGGTCTGGAACAGCAGCTGGGCCAGCGTCGACTGCAGCTGCGTATTGCCGGGGCTGCTGCTGTTGATCTTTTTCAGTTGATTAATGGCCGCATTGCGGCGGGCGGGATCTTTCGCCACCACATTCCAGTATTCTGTTGCCACGTCGCCGCCCGGTGGGTTGCCGTCGAACAGCTTGTCATAGGCGGCAATCGCTTCCTGGGTATGGCCTGTCGTGGCGAGTAAGCGAGCCTGCTGTAACTGCTGGCGGCCATCCGGCGTGGAAAGCAGCATCGTGTTGCGCGAGGACTGGTACGCGCTGGAACCGGGGGCGATCCCTTTCAGTCTATCCAGCTCTTTTTGCGCGCCGGCGTTGTCGCCCTGACGAAGCAGATAGCGAAAACGTGCCGCAATAACGTCAGGGTTGTTCGGGTCGATCAGCTCAAGACGATAGAGCGACTGACGCACCAAATCTTCACGCTGCGTCGATTCCCCCAGGCGCACCTGCTCCAGCAGCTGTTGCTGCTGCGGAGAGTTGACGGCCTGAGCCAGCGGCATCAGCGCCAGGCCAAGCGATAAACTGAGTAGATTTACTGTGAACTTGCGCATTCCTGGCCCCAATCCGGTATTAATTCACCTTTTGTGGTGAAACGAAAACGATGCTGATCCCATCCTTGTCCAAAGAGAGTCAGTACATAACTGTAGTAAGCATTATTATCAGGAAAGTGGTCAGCCACGCGCTGGCGCTGGACGGCCTGCGCATCACGCTGTTGTAAAAAAGGCAGCATGGCGGCAGAGAAGCCGACCGGGCCATTGCCCGTGCGTGCTCCACTCGCCACATTCACTTTCTCCGGTGGTACGCCCTGTTTTGTTGTGGTGGCGGCCATCGGCCTGAAGCGCGCCAGCAGCCGGGCTTTTTGAGGATCGTTATCGTTCATCATCCCCACCCAGAGATAGACGCGGATGGCGTCATATCCCCCCACCAGCGGCGGCTCCTGTTGTAACCGCCAGCCTTTGTTTTTCTGGTATTGCACCCAGTCCGGCGAAAAACCTTTCGGCGCACTCTCCAGCAGCAAGCGCAGATTGGTCTCACGCAGGGTGGTCCACGGGGCGCCAAAACGCGTGAAGTAGCTTGCGAGCTGTGGAGGAAGATAGCTGGGATTAAAACGCCAGGCGTTCTCATCGACAAAGCCAACTTTACCGGGCAGCAGCATCAGACCGAGGCCAGGTACTTTCACCACTTCTTCGCGGGCGATGCGCTCGAGTAGCGCCTTGCCCGTACGGGTATAGTCAGCGTCTTTCCATAACCGCCCCGCTTCAAGCAGGGACCAGGCGATCCAGATATCGGCATCCGAGGCGGAATTGGTATCGATAACCGCCCAGGTGTCTTTGTCTTTTTGTCCCCATAACCAGGCGGGAAGCGTGTCGTCGAGATGCCCCCCGGCAAGGTTATCCCGCGTCCATGCCAGCACCTTGTCGAACGCTTTACGGTCATTCGCGGCGAGGGCAAAGAACAGCGCGTAGCTTTGCCCTTCCGAGGTAGTGATTTTACGCGTGTCGCTGGGATCAATGACCCGCCCGCCCTCGCTGATGTAATCCTGTTTAAATTTCTCCCAGGCAGGCCAGGTACAGGCGGCGCGCAGAGGCGCCGCCGCCAGCATCAACGCAATGACACACCAGCGAAAGGCTTTCATCACATCTTACTCATGATCCGGATTCAGGCGACGACGGCTGATGATACGCAGCAGACGCCACAGCACCCAGGCCAGCAGCACCACGCTGACGGCGGCCAGGATAGCGAGCAGAATCGGATGGTTAGAGAGCGCATACCACAGACGTTCGAACCATGGCAGATGCCCCACATAGTACACATCGCCTACGCGCAGGCTGTTCACGCCCGACTCACGGATCACCGACACAGAGCCGAACATCGCGGCACGTTTACCGCTGTCGTTCATCGCACTGTTGAGCAGTTCGTAGCCACGCGGGCTGTCTGCGAGCAGGGCAATCACGCTACGCTGATCGTTGTACGGTGACTGGAAGCCGACCACGGCCGCCATCGCCCCCTGAGACGTGACAGCCGTCTGCGCGCTGGCTTTACGATCGTTGATATCCGGCATGATGCTCGGGAACTCGGTCTGACGCAGCGGCGTGTTAACCCAGGACTGGGCTGCCTGAACCAGCAGATCGATACGCTTCTCATCCTTCAGCTTATCCGGGATGGAACCGATCACCATGATGTCCGCATCTTTGTTCTGAATTTGAGCGCCATCATCCGTCAGGGTAACGTTAATCGCCGGCAGGCCCGTTTGCGCGCCTACGGTCGCCATGGTGTCCAGCAGCGTCGTCACCTGCTCTTCATTTGGCGCTTTTGGCATCACAACAATGGATTCAGACAGGTCCGCCATACGGCTGAACGGGAAGCCCGCGTTAGCAAACGCCCGCAGATCCGGCATGGCGAGGAAGTGATAGTACTTCGAGAAGTCGATGGTCGATTCATCGCCAATCACGACATGGTTCTGCACCGGCTGGAAGGTGATGCAGTTGTCCACCGAACCGCCCGGCATTGGATTCATGTACTGGAAATCAAAGCGCAGCTGGTTTACCGCCCCGAGCTTCAGCGCCGGGATGGAGACATCGGTTTTACCATCCAGCAGCCCCTGCAGTACCGGCAAACGCAGCAGCAGACGGTTTGTTTCCTGATTATTCATCAGATTAAACGACTGCAGGAACTGGTTATTCAGGCTGATATCCATGCGCGAACTGTCTTTGGTTGACGGCGCGGTGTAACGATAGTTGAGGTTCATATCGATACCGGTGGTGCGCAGCAGATACAGGTCCGGCGGCAGGTTCAGCGACAGGCTGACAGGAGACGGCTCAATCCCTGTCGACTGCAGCTGCTCTTCATAGGTTTTCAGCTCGCCGAAGGTGACGGCGCGGTCGGTACGTACCCAGTTTGGCGCGTCATAAGGTTTACGTGCCAGCAGCGGCTTGACCTCATCGACAATTACGCTGCTGCCGCGGAACAGGATATTCCCCTGCGCAATCGCTTTTGCCGCCTGCACCAGGTCTTTCTCATCACGCCCGAAAACCACCAGCAGCTTCACATACGGGTTATCCGGGTGGCTTATCATCTCAATGGTCGGCGCTTTGACATCCGGGTGCTCACGCAGGAAAGCAGGACGCTTCGCGTTGGTCGCAAAGATGATGGCATTTCTGTCAGGGATCTTGTCATACATAACCGGGAAGTTCTGCCCGCGCCAGCCGGAACGGGAGCCGAACCAGGAGGCCACGATGGTCGCTGCCAGTTGCTCCGTGACGTCCGGTGAGGACGCAAAGACCATCGGCAGGTTTAACGGGCGATTATCACGCGGATCGAAGAACGGCACCGGGAACGCGGAGAGATCGTTTTTCAGCGCCAGCGACTGGTAGGTCATCTGCAGCGATGAGTTACGCCCGACATCCATCCACAGCGTGTTGCTGGCCGGGTTTTCGCAGACGTCACGGTAATGGCCCACGAATTCCAGACGGATACGGTTAAAGTCGGTGATAAACAGCGGGTTGATCGGCACCTGAGCCAGGGTTTTCTTACCCAACTGCTCTTTGGTGACCGGCAGCACGTCCATCAGCTCGTCATTCAGGTAGACCTTCAGCTGAGACTGGGTCGGCAGCAGCGAAGGAGAAGGGGTATATTCCAGGTTCAGCACCGCCTTCGACACAACCTCATCGCTGCGCATACCAAACTCAACGCCGCCTTTAGGATTGACGCCGCGCAGCACCATGCTGCCCGGAGGCGGCGCAATTTGCGCAAAGGTGAGCTTCACGTCCCGCGACGGGGCATTCTCCGTGACAACAGGCGCATTAGCCCCCGGAACACCCGGCATCACCTGTCCCACAACCTGTGCGTCGGCCGGCAGGGTATTTCCCGCTGTCGGCTGGTTGGGAACGACGTTTTCTGTTTGACCGGGCGCCGCGGTGACTACCGGTTCGGTCGCTTGCGACACCACAGGCACCGTAGGAGCTGGCGTGGCCGCGGCGTTATCAGGCGCTGCGTTAGCCATTGTTGCAGGGAGCGTACTCATCCCCATTGCCACTGCACATAACCAGGAAAGTTTTGTTTTCATCGCGTTATCATCATTGTTGAGCCATAACCGGGTCCGCCTGCTTCGCCTCATCCCGCTCAGGACGACGAGGAATGAACGACACGACCCAGGAAACCAGCGAAGTAAGTGACCGGAAAATTATTTTCACCGACGACGGGGCAAATTCTGCAAGGTGACGATAGCCACGGAACCCCAGCTTCAGAATATCCAGCAGGCTTTCCAGAGGTTTATCTTCCGGGAAGCTGTCCTGCCAGAGAGCCCACGTATCCGCGCGGGCAAACGTACACTGCACAAAATCAATATGTTGCTTCCTGGTCAGCGGCATCAGCTGCAGACCCACTTCATTGCCTGCCACACGCACAACCTGTGTCGGGAAGACATACTCCTGCTGGCCACGCTTAAGCAACAGGTTAACCTTCTGCCCTTCCAGCACCTTCGCCTGACCGTTGATTTTGATACCCAGACCACCGTCGGAGAAGTCATGAACGGTACAGGAGAAGAGATGACCATCTTCACGGGCTATCGCCGCAGGCATGCTGATTTCAACACGATGCGCGCGACGTACCTGCTTGCTCTCCACTGATACCGCCACTGCGCCGCCAAGGATAATCAGGTTGTAAAATACCCATGCCATACTGACGAACACCGTCAGGATTTCGTTTTCCGGACCGTAGAAGTAGCGCCAGATACCGGCAATCACCCCCACAATGTTCAGCAGCACCAGGAAGATGTACGGACGGGAGATCACCCAGTCGACATACTCCTCTTCCACCAGGCCACCCTTCGCGGTGACGTTAAACTTGCCTTTATGCGGGTTAATCAGCGCGACCATCGTTGGCGGCGCGATGTACCAGGCCAGCACCGTTTCGTAGATTTCACTCCAGAATGAGTGGCGATACTTGCCCTGAATCTTCGAGTTGGTCAGGCTCGCGTGGATCATGTGCGGCAGAACAAACAGCGCAATCATCAGCGCGGGCGCGTAGATGATATAGGCGTGAAGAAGCAGGAACGCCAGCGGCGCGGTCAGGAAGATCAGCCGCGGAATACCGGATAAGAAGTGGAACATGGCGTTGACATAGCACAGACGTTGCGCCAGCTTGAGGCCTTTACCCAACAGCGGGTTATCAAGACGGAAAATTTGTACCATCCCGCGCGCCCAGCGAATACGCTGGCCGATATGCGCCGACAGGGATTCCGTCGCCAGACCGGCCGCCTGAGGGATACGCATATAGGCCGAGGTATAGCCGCGACGGTGCAGGCGTAGCGAGGTATGGGCATCTTCAGTGACCGTTTCAACCGCGATGCCGCCAATTTCATCCAGCGGTTTACGGCGGATAACCGCACAGGAACCGCAGAAGAAGGTCGCATCCCACATGTCGTTGCCGTCCTGCACCAGGCCATAGAACAGCGTGCCTTCGTTCGGGGTCTTACGGAAACGGCCGAGGTTACGTTCAAACGGATCCGGCGAGAAGAAATGGTGCGGCGTCTGCATCATCGCCAGCGCTTTCTCTTTCAGGAACCAGCCCATCGTCATCTGCAGGAACGAGCGCGTCGGCACGTGGTCGCAGTCAAAGATGGAGACAAACTCCCCTGTCGCATACTTCAGCGCGTTGTTGATGTTCCCGGCTTTGGCATGTTCGTGAGAGGTACGGGCGATATACTCAACGCCCACCTCTTGCGCGAACTCACGGAACGCGGCCCGACCGCCGTCATCCAGGATCCAGATTTTGAGCTTATCTTTGGGCCAGTCGATACCCAGCGCGGCGTAAATGGTATTTTTCACCACGCTCAGATCTTCGTTATAGGTCGGCACAAAGAGATCGACAGTCGGCCACTGCGACGTATCTTTTGGCAGCGGAACCGGCTGGCGGTTGAGCGGCCAGATCACCTGGAAATAGCCCAACACCAGCACGATCCAGGCGTACGTTTCAGCAAACAGCAGCACCAGACCGCATACCAGACTGACCGGGTCATCCCAGTTCAGCGTTGAGGTATAACGCCACCAGATATAGCGGCAGGAGACGGTCAGTGATAACACAATCAACATCAGGGCGGAGAAGCGCCCCGGTATACGCCGCACCAGCAGCGCCACGCCCCACAGCAGGATCAGGAAAGTGAACTG
This sequence comes from Enterobacter sp. 03-F-07-AD-ECC, assembly GCF_047530935.1. Taxonomy (NCBI): domain Bacteria; kingdom Pseudomonadati; phylum Pseudomonadota; class Gammaproteobacteria; order Enterobacterales; family Enterobacteriaceae; genus Enterobacter; species Enterobacter sp. 03-F-07-AD-ECC. The sequence continues at coordinate 66,085 of NZ_JBLKBZ010000021.1, forward strand.
CGCCAGCGGGTTAAAGGGTTGCGTGATACAGACCAGCGCCAGAATGAGCGAGAAGACAACAATCACGCCCAGAATAAAACGCCGTAAACCCGGATGCAGATGCCCGAGTTCTTTATGGTTATCCAGATGGCTGGTCTTATCGCCCACGCGGTCAGGCAGCCTGTCCAGCCACTGATGATAGCGTTCGCGTAAAAGCTGGACCCGGCTGAAGCTGCGCCAGTGCGGCGTCTTTTTCTCCTGCCGCGGCGACGTAACCACCAGCCAGATGGCCTGAATGATGTACCGCGCCGGATCTAACGGCCGTGGACGGTCAGGATTAATGTGCGGATACAATTCACTGTGTCGCGCACGAATGCGCTGCCAGCGGGGGTGCTCGAGGGGGATGAACATCCAGGCCAGAATCATCCAGAAACAGCCGAACGCGGCGCTAAATGCCGAGGCACCATGCCGGCGATAATGCCGGTAATGGTCGCTTAAACGCGAACTGACCGGCGGGATGAGTAACCAGCTGGCGAGTCGACTCATACCGTACCCCTGGCAGGATCCGCCTCTTGGGCGAAGTGCAGCAGACACCAGTTCGCCAGCGTCAGGATCTCTTCTGCCGCCAGCGAATCACTACGATACTCGCCAAGTGGCTGTTTGGAGGCGAGGCATTCCGCCATCCCCTCATCACGATGGATCACAATCGGCAGCAGACGACGCTGGCTTTGCAGCCAGACCTGATACAGATCGTCCTGGATCTGGCTGCCAATGCGTAAATCGTTAATCAGGATATGGCTATTCTGGGGCAATCCCTGCTGATGTAGACGGATATGGCAATTAGCATCGACATTCACAATGGAGAGCACGTGGTCGCACTGGGCAATCAGCTGTCGGGTCAGCGTGCCGGCACCGTGCGGCAGATCCAGCAGGATCCACTGATAATGGCCTTTTTCTTTGAGGCTCTGCAGCGCGAGTGTGAATTGCGAAAATAAACGCTGATAGGCGGCTTCATTCTCACGCTCTGTCGTGGTCAGTTGACCAAACGGCAGGAGATCGAGCTGGGAGGTGTAACGCAGACCCGCATCACGCCAGTCTTTATCATCAAGCAACGCGCGGGCCCAACCCTCTGTACGGGTAAAGTCGACGTTAAATGACATACGCAACAAATTGTCGGCGCAGGCGTCAATCACCAGCACCGATTCACCTAAAAGCTGTAATGACCACGCCAGCGCCGCGGTAACGGATGTTGTACCCACTCCACCACGGACGCCCTGTAATCCGAGTATGGCCATCAATGGCTCCCTTATTGTTGTTGGGTAAATTCAGCTAATAACGGCCAACGTTTAATAGCCGCAGCCAACTGTTCCCGCTGGGAAATATCGGTGTAATCTATTTCAGGTAAAGAAAAGGCCTGCGTCAGCGCCAGAAAATCGTTTTGGAATGTGTAACCCAGGGTCGAATCGACTGGGGTTCCGGGTTCGTTATTATCCATTTTTTTCCATCCCTTTGAGTATCATTTTACTCTCTGAAGTCGCGAGGCTTCCTGCCCTGTGAAATTTCATTTACATGCTAAATCTGATGCTCTTTAATTTCAATGTTAGGTTTATTTCTACGCTTTCGCTAGTAAACTGATATACAGATAAATTAGACGAAAAGAGGGACACCGTGGACTCCATATTTTCTATTGGCATCCAGTCATTATGGGACGAATTGCGCCACATGCCAGTCGGAGGAGTCTGGTGGGTTAATTCGGATCGTAATGAAGATGCTATCAGTCTGGTAAACCAGACAATTGCCGCGCAGGGTAAGGACTCCCGGGTCGCTGTCATTAGTATGGGCGAAGACCCGAAGCAAATTATTACGCTTGAGCGAGACCGCGGTCCACAGACGGTACGCTTGTTTTCCATGCCGTCGGAAGTAGATAGTCTATACTATTTGTCCCGCGACATTCAGTGTTCCATCAATCCAGACCGCTTTTTATTGATTCTTAAATGTTCACATAACGCCCTGCAAAATATCCCGACGGAGAAACTGCTGCAGTGGCTGGAAAAAATCAATAAATGGGCAAAATTTCAAAATTGCACGCTATTGATAATCAATCCCGGCAGTAATAACGACAAGCTGTTCTCACTTTTAATGGCGGAGTATCGCTCGCTATTCGGCCTGGCGAGTCTGCGCGACCAGGCGGGCAGCTATCTCTACGATATTGCATTCTGGTGTAATGAAAAAGGCGTGAGCGCCAGACAGCAGCTTACGCTTAAACATATTGACGGCGAGTGGCACCTTGCCCAGCAAGAAGAAACCGTGGTGCAACCGCGCAGCGATGAAAAACGGATCCTGAGCCATATTGCGGTACTGGAGGGGGCGCCCGCGCTGTCTGAAAACTGGTCCCTGTTTGAGTCCAATGAAGCGCTTTTTCATGAAGCCCGCACGACGCAGGCGGCAACCCTTGTTTTCTCGCTGATGCAGAACAATCAGATTGAAACGCTGGCACGACAAATTCATACCTTACGTCGTCAACGCGGCAGCGCGTTAAAAATTGTGGTACGCGAAAACAATACCAGCCTGCGTGCCACGGATGAGCGTCTGCTTTTGGGCTGTGGCGCAAACATGGTTATCCCGTGGAATGCCCCTCTGTCACGCTGCCTGACGCTTATCGAAAGTGTCCAGGGGCAGCAGTTCAACCGCCACGTACCGGAAGATATTTCCACGCTGCTTTCCATGACGCAGCCGATGAAACTGCGTGGTTATCAGAAATGGGATACCTTCTGCGATGCCGTTGGCAACATGATGAACAACACGCTGCTTCCTGCAGACGGGAAAGGGGTAATGGTTGCCCTGCGTCCTGTACCGGGGATCCGCGTGGAACAGGCGCTCACCTTATGCCGCCCGAACCGTACCGGGGACATCATGACGATTGGCGACAACCGCCTGGTACTGTTTTTGTCTTTTTGTCGGGTGAACGATCTCGATACCGCACTGAACCATATCTTCCCGCTGCCTACCGGGGATATTTTCTCAAACCGTATGATTTGGTTCGAAGACAATCTGATCAGCGCTGAGCTGGTGCAGATGCGTGCCCTCGCGCCTGAAAACTGGGTGAAACCGCTGCCTGTCACGAGCGATATCAAACCGATCCTCAATGCACGGCATGACGGCCATATCTGGCGTCGGGTTCCGGAACCCCTTCGCTTATTAACTGAGAATGGGGAGAACGCACCATCATGAATATCAGCGATATCATTCAACTGGTTGTATTCTGTGCGATGATCTTTTTCCCGCTTGGTTATTATGCACGCCATTCACTGCGCCGTATTCGCGATACGGCCAGAATGGCGTTTGGCAAACCTCGCTATGTCAAACCAGCCGGAACACTGACACGGGCAACACACGTCAAGGCAGACCGAAAACATGACTAACTCAACTTATACCGCTTCGTCACCATCGCCTCTGTGGCAATACTGGCGCGGCCTTTCCGGCTGGAACTTCTACTTTCTGGTGAAGTTTGGTCTGCTGTGGGCTGGCTATCTGAACTTCCATCCTCTGCTGAACCTGGTGTTTATGGCCTTCCTGCTGATGCCGCTGCCCAATATCAGGCTGCATCGCTTGCGTCACTGGGTTGCCATCCCGCTGGGTTTTGCGCTGTTCTGGCATGATACCTGGCTGCCGGGGCCGGACAGCATCATGAGTCAGGGTTCGCAGGTCGCCGGGTTTAGCGCCAGCTATATCCTCGACCTGACCGAGCGCTTTATTAACTGGCAGATGATTGGCGCGGTCTTTGTGCTGCTGGTTGCCTGGCTGTTTCTGTCACAGTGGATCCGCGTCACGGTGTTTGTCGTTGCCATTATGATTTGGCTGAACGTTCTGACGCTGGCTGGGCCAAGTTTTTCCCTGTGGCCTGCCGGTCAACCGACCAGCACGGTGACCACCACCGGAGGAAGCGCGGCAGCAACCGTTGCTACGGCAGGCGACACGCCGGTGGTGGGCGATATTCCAGCGCAGACCGCACCGCCGACCTCAACCAACCTGAATGCCTGGCTTTCCAGCTTCTACACCGCGGAAGATAAGCGTCAGACTAAATTCCCGGATGCACTCCCGGCAGATGCTCAGCCGTTTGAACTGCTGGTAATTAACATCTGCTCCCTCTCCTGGGCTGACGTTGATGCGGCTGGTTTAATGTCGCACCCGCTGTGGTCGCATTTCGATATCCAGTTTAAAGACTTTAACTCTGCCACCTCGTACAGCGGCCCGGCGGCCATCCGCCTGCTGCGAGCAAGCTGCGGCCAGCCATCGCACAAGAATTTGTATCAGCCCGCTGGCAACCAGTGTTATCTGTTCGATAACCTGGCGAAACTGGGCTTTACGCAGCACTTGATGCTGGGGCATAACGGTCAGTTCGGTAACTTCCTGAAAGAGGTACGTGAAGAAGGGGGATGCAGGCACCGCTGATGGACCAAACCGGGCTGCCGGTCACGCTGCTGGGCTTCGACGGCTCGCCAGTCTATGACGATACCGCCGTGCTACAGCGCTGGTTGCAGACCATTGAAAAAGACAGCAATCCGCGCAGCGCCACGTTCTATAACACCCTGCCCCTTCACGACGGTAACCACTTCCCGGGCGTGAGCAAAACGGCGGATTACAAAGTGCGTGCGCAGAAGTTCTTTGATGAGCTGGATGCGTTCTTCACTGAGCTGGAAAAATCTGGCCGTAAAGTGATGGTGGTTGTCGTTCCGGAGCACGGTGGGGCGCTGAAAGGCGACAGAATGCAGGTGTCCGGCCTGCGCGATATTCCCAGCCCGTCCATTACCAACGTGCCGGCCGGGATTAAATTCTTTGGTATGAAGGCACCGCATCAGGGCGCACCGATTGAGATCACTCAGCCAGTCAGCTATCTGGCCATCTCTGAGCTCGTGGCCCGCGCGGTCGATGGTAAGCTGTTTGTGGAAGATAGCGTGAACTGGGATCAGCTCACCAGCAATCTGCCGCAAACCGCGGAAGTGTCAGAGAATGCGAATGCGGTTGTCATTCAGTACCAGAACAAACCGTACGTTCGCCTGAACGGCGGAGACTGGGTACCTTATCCGCAGTAAGTTCTCCAGACCCTCTTCCCCTCGGGGAGAGGGAATGATTGTTCCGCGAGCCAGACGAGCATTTTCAGGCTCGCGGAATATCCTCTAGGGCGCATACTCATTTATTCAGCGCTGCGCAGGGAGATCTCACCGCCCACCCAGGGCTTGATGACGCCATCCTGCTCCAGGAGCAGGGCACCCTGTGCATCAATGCCGCGAGAGATACCGTAGATCTCCTTATCACCAATCAGCAGTTTCACCGGCCGGTTGATAAAGTTATCAAGTTTTTCCCAGCGAGACAGGAACGATGCCAGCCCTTCCTGTTCAAAGAGAGACAAGGAGGTACGCAGCTCTTTAATCATACGCACGGCAAGCGTGTTGCGATCGATGGTGATCCCCGCTTCCTGCAGGTTGGTCCACGCCTGATTCACCACATCGCTTTGCACATTTCGCATTACCATATTGAGACCGGCACCAATGACAATTTGCGCCGCATCGCCTGTTTTTCCCGTCAGTTCGACCAGAATACCGGCAAGCTTACGATCGTTCAGGTAAAGGTCGTTTGGCCATTTTACCCGTACTTTATCCGCGCCAAGCTCGTGCAGAACTTCCGCCATAACGATACCAATCACCAGACTCAGACCCACTGCGGCGGCAGGCCCCTGCTCAAGGCGCCAGTACATGGAAAGATAGAGGTTTGCGCCAAACGGCGAGAACCACTTACGCCCGCGACGGCCGCGCCCGGCCTGCTGGTACTCTGCAACGCAGGCATCCCCTGATTCCAGCTCGCCTATCCGCTCCAGCAGGTACTGGTTTGTCGAATCGATGACCGGCAATACGGCCACGTTACCCTGCCCTATCTGGCTGCGGATGAGTTCTTCATTCAGGAGCTGAATAGGCTCCGGCAGGCTGTAGCCTTTTCCGGGCACGGTGAAGACATCAACCCCCCAGTCGCGGAGGGTCTGAATATGTTTATTAATGGCAGCACGGCTCATGCCCAATTGCTCGCCTAATTGCTCGCCAGAATGAAACTCACCGTCGGCAAGGATGCCAATCAGGGTTAACGGGATGGTATTGTCCTTCACGCGATAGCCTCCACAGCATTCACTTCACCCGTACGACCAATGAAGCGGACTTCCGGCTCCAGCCAGACGTTAAATTTCTCACCCACTTGCTGACGCACATGGTGCGCCAGTTGCACTACGTCGTCGCTGGTCGCATCGTGTTGATTGATCAGCACCAGTGCCTGCTGACGGTGAACCGCTGCGCCGCCCACGGCAGTACCTTTTAACTGGCACTGATCGATAAGCCACCCTGCGGCCAGCTTCACGCTGCCATCCGCCTGCGGGTAATGCGGGGCAGTAGGCCATTTAGCCAGCAATGCTTTCGCGTTTTCGCTGCTTATGACCGGGTTTTTGAAGAAACTGCCGGCATTTCCGTTTACTTTGGGATCGGGCAGTTTGGTCATGCGCATATGGCAAACCGAGTCAAACACATCGCGAGGGGTGACGGTTGCCGGATCGAGGCGCGTTAAATCACCATAGGTCAGCACCGGCTGCCAGGTTTTGGACAGACGCAGGCCCACAGCGACAATGACGTAGCGATCCTGATATTCATGTTTGAAGATGCTGTCACGGTAGCCAAAACGGCACTGCTCTGCCGTTAAACGCTGAGCCGTACCGGTCGCCAGCTCAATGCAGTCGACATAGTCGCACACGTGTTTGAGTTCGATGCCATACGCACCGATATTTTGAATGGGCGATGATCCCGCGCAGCCCGGGATGAGAGCCAGGTTTTCCAGTCCCGGCATCCCTTTTTCGAGGGTATATTGCACCAGTTGATGCCAGTTTTCGCCGGCACCTACGCGCAAACGCCAGCTATCGGCGCACTCTTCGACCTCAATTCCCATGATGCGGTTAATAATGACCGTCCCGGCAAAATCATCGAGAAACAGGACATTGCTGCCTTCGCCCAGAATCAGTACAGGTTCGTTGTTTTCTGTTGCGCGTTGCCATGCATCCAGCAGTTGCTGGGCCGTATCGGCGCGTACAATGTGATTAGCATTCCGTTGAATACCAAAGGTATTCCAGGGCTTAAGGGAGTGGTTCATAGGCGCTATCCTGATGCAAAAACGCAGGTAGTTTACCGTATAAGCAGTACGTTGTGGGGGATTAGTTTGTGCAACGCAGAAACGCAAAAAGGCCATCCTTTCGGATGGCCTCTTCACTTATTTGATGCCTGGCAGTTCCCTACTCTCACATGGGGAGACCCCACACTACCATCGGCGCTACGGCGTTTCACTTCTGAGTTCGGCATGGGGTCAGG
>NZ_JBLKBZ010000022.1:0-72920 GCF_047530935.1 Enterobacter sp. 03-F-07-AD-ECC
ACATATAACACTTTTCAATGGCTCAATTGTTTCACTCTCCTCGTTTAAATGAATATCTCATTAATAATCCATTATGATTTTGCATTGTATTAACACAGCACAAAGTAATCCATGTTTATTTTTCCTTGATTAACTGCTAATTTATAAACGGTGAAAAATCCAGCTGCGCAATATAATAAGATGGTTTTAAATTTTTTCAATTTATGAGGCAGATAGACGGATCTTTAACGTAGCGGGTTGCGGTTCCTGCCATCCAGCCTGATGGAATACCATTACAACGGACATATCCCTTGCTGAGCAATTCTTTAGGGTACAAACAGGAAAATAACACCCCTAATATTAAGATAGCAATGCAACTCCACTTCAAATAAGAAACATAATTATCCATTGTTTTTAAAGCAAAGCCCCTCCCCTTAAAAATCATCAGAATAAAATAAGTAAGTGGGAAAATCATCACAACAGGCAAGGCAATTAATGCAAAGCTTAACCATGAGAACACAATGCTATCTTCGAAAGAGAAGTATGACTGAAATATACTATTCCCAAGATAAATACTCAGCGCACATAAGCCAAGGATTATTACTATAGCAAGAAAAGGACGCATTTTTTCTTCAAACATCAGTACAATCTCCGTTGAATACTCGTCAGATTATCACGAATATAATTGCGAACCTCCTCAATAATCACATCCTTTCCTCTAATTAGCATTTGTTCAGCAAACATCGCCCCAAGATCCAGTAATCCCTGTTCAGCCTCTCTGGCTTTGTTTGCAAATTCTTGTTGTGCTGACTCTATATAGGCTACAACCTTGTCAGTCGCACCAAATTTTTCATCAAGAACATTTAAGGTAATGGCAGCAACACCGCCAACGACAACAACTATTGCTAAGTTTGCAACGATCCATGGAGTTACCAGAACCAGTCCCACCCCCCAAACGACAGCAGATGCTATACCAATTTTAACTGCATCTGTTGCCAGACTACCAATAAATTCAGCGAAGGAAGTTTCATCATTCATTATGTAATCGATAGTGCGATATGCTGCAGCCACATAAAAGGTTAATCTTGCACCTTCTATGATCGATTTCTTCAGGCCATACTTGCCTATGCCTATATCTACAACCTTAGGGTTCTTTGCGGAAAAAACTGGCGCATTTAATATTTTCCTAACTCCAGGGTAGCCACTAATTTTAATCAATTCTGTGCCTTTATGATTCACATATACCGTGGCCTTTATCCCAAAACTACCTAACTGCCCCACCAACATGGATGTTGTGACGACATCCTTTATATTTGTACCATAGTTAACAATTATTTGACCTGGTGTGCTTTCAGTTATCGCAATCCAGCCGTATTTCCACGCCCCCCAGGATGACAATATATCAAACACTTCGGGTAAAGTTAATAACATGATGTCTTGGTTATTTTGCTTAAACATCATTCTTAACTTTTCATCAGGTAAATCATGTGTGTTTTTTAACACAGGGTAATCAGATACAAATCCCGTTGGCTTTTGTTCACCAGTGAGATAAGAGGGCAATTCCGGGGAAGTTTGCCCCGGCGCCACAAAACCTGCTGCTGATTCTGCTGTAGATGCTCCGCTACTCTTCTCGTACGTATCATCCATCATCGACGGAATAAACTTCGCCTTACACGGACAGGAACTGTAGCTGTCGAGTGTTCCGGCCATTCGCCTGCCGTGAATGGTATCGTTATCAATGCCACCGGCTACCTTGTAAAGCCCTACAAATTTACCACAGGTCACGCCGTCCTGCTCCCTGGCAACAGGTTTACCAAACAGTGTGTGATCTTCTGCGCCCGTGATAATTCTTCCGCCGCAGGTCGTTTTGTCACCCTGAACCAGATAAAAACCTTTTGCTGGCATATGTTTTTCCTTATTTGCTGAATTCAGTCCTGGTTACCCGCAAAGCACCGCACTGCCTGCCGGGTCAAGCGCAATCAGGCCAGCCAGAAGCTGGTCCATCTCCGGCTGAAGCCGTGACTTATCGGCTTCACTGCGTGTGGCTTTTATGCGCAGCAGTCGGAAGCGGCGTGATTTCACTTCAAACAACAGCGCCGGCGTCCACTGCGCGAGGGTGATGGACTGTGCGGCATTGTCGAGCTCATCCAGTAAATGCAGGGCCAGTTCATTTTTACCTTTCTGCTCTGCCACACGGGCCATCAGCAGACGCAGCAACCATCTGTCTTTGGTGTCGGTACCCGGGCGTGTCTGCAGCCAGTGGAGTGTGGCATCCAGTCCTTCGCTGTCTGCTTTCTCCAGTGCTTCAGGTTCAAGCGCCAGAATATCGTTATCACCCGTACTGATAGCGCTGACAGGTTCATCCCGCCAGCCGGACATATCGTCCAGCACGCTCTGGTTTATCCAGTTCAGCGTGACCTCATCGGCGAACGGTGTCCCGTCGTTAAAGGCCAGGGTTTCAAGCCCGGTAAGACGGCGCAGCAGCCCTTTCAGGTCGGCTGTGATGATGTCGGCCAGCACATCCTGCCCCGACTTCATCAGGGCCTGATGGGTATACCACTGCAAATCCAGCCAGAGATGATTGGCACCGCGCGAGAAGGTATTGTCCGCCTGCTCCAGTATTTCCAGCCAGCTCTGTTGCAGATAGAGTCGCTTGAGCATCGCCCGCTGGTCAGCTCGCGGCGGCTCGATGCGCGTTTTCCCGTCAGCATCCGGTGCCGGAATAGCACTCAGCGTGTCATGACGCAGGCTTTTCATCAGCCGGTGCGCCGCAAGCCAGCCACCGGGTTGCTCACGCAGGTACCCCGTCAGGGTGCGAGCCTGAGCCAGTAAGTCCTGACCCGAGGTGATGCGGCTCAGCACTGGCGCGTCCTGTTCTGTTGTGTGAGATGGCTGCTGACTACGTGTCTGATTGCTTGCGTTCTGCGGTACAACGGCATCCACGCCCCCGCCTTTCATCAGACGGGACTCAAGAGCGCTGTACAGGGCATTCAGCTCCGCCCGTGATGCTTCAGGCTCTGTCTCCAGGCTGTCAGCAATGAGCAGTAGCGCCCCGGCGGTACGCTGTGCATCCTCGCGTACGACCTCCGGGTACAGTGACAAACTGTCCAGTACACGGGTACCGCCGAGCCATTCCAGCGCGGCCTTGCGGCTGCGGTCCCGCCGGGGGTGAAGCTGCATGCCGTAGCGCTGCAGTAATCCTGCCACCAGTTCAAGCCCTTCGGCGAAGCCAGCTTCGCCGTCCTGGTGCAGGCGCGCCCAGCAGTAATAAGTGGCAACCCGGATATCTTTGGCAGTAATGGTCAGCAGTTTTTCAGCAAGCGTGCATATCAGCCCGGTATCGATGCCGGAAAGCTTATTAACCTCCTCGCGAATGCGCTGGAAATCATCGTCATATCCGGGGTCTTCTCCCGCCGGACAGGTTGCGCTCACCGGGGCAAGCCAGGGCTGCCAGTTTTCCGTGCGTACCTGCGCCTGCTGTCGCAACAGGGTTTCATCCGCCTGACAGGCGGCAACCAGATTCTGCAAAATATCCATTATTCCGTTCCGTCCATATCACTGCTTTCCGTACTGTCCATCAGCGCCTGCGCCGTGGCCGCGCTGTCGACGCTGAATATCTGATCGGGCAGCGTAAAGCCGCGCAGTGCCAGTAACGCCAGCGGCCCGCTGCCCAGCTGTGAACGCAGCACCCACTGCAGGGTACGGCCATCCGGCGCGGTGAAACTCATCATCCACTGACTGCGATCAAGCTGCGCACACTTGCCCTGGTCCAGCCAGCGAATAAAGCCCCAAGTCCCGCTGTAATCCCCGAACAGACGCGCACCGGCGTTGACCGTGGTCCAGGTCAGCATCGTCCCCGGCTTGTACGTGTCTCCCGGCCAGCGGAAGGACTGCCAGTCAGCCATCTGGTTGAAGTAGTGCAGCTTTTGTCCATCAACAGTCAGTTGCGTCTCCACCACCTGCGGTACCGGACGCGCCTGCAGTTCGAAGCTGATACCCTGGCTGCCGTCGGTAAACAAAATGTCCGACAGCTGACTCAGCTGATTAATCGCCCGCAGGAAGGCCGGGTTAAAACTCAGCCCCTGGCTGTTGACCTTATCCGGCACCCACTGGCTGCCCTCCTTGTGCAGAACACCACCGAGCTCTGTCGTCAGGAAGCGTTCAATACGTCCGCTGTCCTTACGCACAAATTCAGCCAACATCGGCAGGGAGGCATCACTTTTACTCGCGGCAAACGGGAAACGCCCGTCAAATGCGGTGTGCCAGTTCGCCACCACAGAGCAGCTCCACTTGTCATTGAGGCTCGCCGCCGAGGGCTGAAGCACGGTTTCCCATGCCTGGGTCAGCGGCTGCACAAACATCGTGCTGCCAAAACCACTCCACTCTTCGCCAAGACTTGCAGAAATGAGACTGCCGTACTGCTGGGTGTCGGTAAGGTCCACGCTTTTGCCCTGGAATACGGTCTGCGCCAGGGTCTGCATCATTGACTGCGGGTCAGAGGCGCTGGCCACCTGTTGCAGGCGCAGACGCACGCGGGTGATACGGGTCAGGTACGTCTGCAGGCTCAGGGAGTTATCAGCCGACATGACGTTGCTGCCCTTGTTTTTACCCAGAAGCTGAAGCAAAGGTCCAAAGGTGTCATCCAGCGGCCCCTGCGGTCCTGACGCAGACTGATCAATCGCAGGCTTATCTTTTCCGCCTACGAGATCTTTTGCCGATTTGATGATGGAGTCCGAAAGAGCTTCGCGCTGCTGTCCGGTCTGTCCCTGCCAGGCGAGGGTATTCATCAAGGCGATCAGCGGTGACTGGCGGACATCGCTCATCAGCGTCAGCTGGTCGGTGACATCCGCTATGTTGTTCGCCGGATTAAGTTGCAGGTTGTTGAGGAAGCTCAGCCAGCTGCCAGCAAAGTCAGTGAAGTAGCGTTGTGTCAGACGCGCTTTCAGTGCTTCCGGCGACAGGTCTGAGGAGACGGCTTTCCGGCTGTCGCTCAGTACCCAGTCGATTTCATCCCGGCGGGAATTTGCGGCCTTTTCGATAGCCTGCTGAATCCCCCCCTCCCAGGCCTGACGGGTGAAAATTCCCGGTACCACCTCATCGGTGGTAAACAGGCGACGGGCATCGGTACCGCCGGTCATGTCCTCCAGAGACACATCGGCAAAGTTACGGCGCACGGATTTGAGCATGTTCTCGTACAGCGTGCTTTCCGCGTTGCGCCGTCCTATCTGCTGCAGCAGCACCTGGCGGCCCTGGCTGACCAGCTGCACATCCGGCGTGATTTTCCACTGTGGCTGCGCTGGCAGTTCGGATATATAGAAAGCCCACAAATCCGGTGACAGGCTTTGCCACAGGCCTGCTGAGATACCCATTCGCGTCGGCTGCACGGTTTTCATGGTCTGCGCGTAGAATGCGCCGTCGGCTTTATCCGGACGAGCCATCATCAGCCAGGCTTTCAGCTGGTCATAGCCCGGTTTCGCCAGTCGTGCCCGTTGGTCACTGTTGGGGGCAGAATTTGCCAGCGCGCTGAGCTTCTGCTTAAGCGCCTCATTTTCCGGGTCGCGTATCAGGCGGTTGTTTGCCACGCCGTACCAGGGCAGCATCGCATCAAGCAGTTGCTGATTATGGTCGAGGCCGAAGCGCTGATACCAGGGCGCTCCGTCCTGGATACTGTGCTGCAGGCGGCCGGCATCATTGCGCAGAGTATGCAGGGCCGTCAGCTGGTAATCCGATACGGAAGGATGCTCCACCAGGGCATGCGCCTGCTGCGCAACAGAGACTATATGTGACCGGTTAACCGCGAACGACAGCAGCGTTCCCGCCCCCCAGACACCGATAATGGCCATCAGCGTCCAGGCAAGCGTCTGCTCCCACGCCATACCGACACGGCGGCCACGCACGCGGGGGCAGTCGTCAACGATACCCTGCCAGGTTGCCGGCAGGGTCAGCGCATGACGTTGTGACCCCGGAATATACTGCTCAGCGTCGGCTGTGCTCGCTGACGTACCGGCAGTTTTCTTCTCCGGCAGGCTGAACATCAGCCCCCGCAGCGGAACGCGCTGTTGAGAAACAGAGAGCCATGGCACCAGTTGCTGAGCCCAGCGGACGATACCGCCGTCCTGGAGATGCTGGCTCAGGCGCAGCAGGAAGTCGTGGCGGTTGTTCTCAGTGACCTGACTCACACCCTGCGTTCGCAATGCAGGCAGCATCCGCTCAAGCTGACGTGTAATATCGTCAGCTTTGGCACGCAGCGGGAAGCTTGCGCCTACCGCCTGCTCAGGACGCGTATCCTGCGACCAGTTGCTGTCGCACAACTGCCACAGCCAGACCGGGGCGGAATAGCGGAGCAGTTCGCTGATTTTTTCCAGCCCGCGTAAATCGTTGTCGCTGATTTGCGGGGTCAGCTTAAGCGACTGCGGTAGTACACGGATAATCCCGTCCAGCGGGCGTCCGCGTCGCAGCTTGCGCAGCGCGATGTATTTTTCGCGATCGGGCTCCGATGCCAGGCTGCCGCCGTAAATCAGCACGGTGCGGTTACTTTCAAGCCACTGCTGCTGTTGCAGGCCGGGAACCAGTTGTTCGATTGCCGCCTCATCGCCAGTGATTAACAGCAGACGGGTTTTGCTGCGCCAGTAAAGACTAATACGGGAGCGGAGATGCGCCCGAATCCTGTCACACATGACCACCGCAGGGTGAACAGGGTCGTTATCATTTTCCCGTTTCTTTTTCTCATCATCACCACTGGCATTGGCGACAAGCGCATCAAACTCCTTTTTACCGGCACTGAGAGCAGCCCACAGGTGCACAACCAGCATGATAAGTGTGCATCCTGAAATACATCCGCCAGCGATAAGCCAGTAAGTTTGCTGCTGACTACCGTACTGAATCCCGGCAATATCCGGATGCTTCCAAACCATGAACGTCATAGCGGCTAACAACAAAAAGAAAATCAATGTGACAGCAAGGTAGCGGCCTTCCGTAGACTTCGGTGCAAAAGCAAAAGGTAGCTTCACGGATCCATCTCCTGTCGGGAAGCAATCGGGGTAATGAGTGTGCTCCACAGCACATTCTGTGTCGTATCACCGCAGATAATCATCTGTGGGGACTGTGTCTGTCGGGCGATTTCAGTGGCGGCTGCGATGACCAGCCAGGGGGCTGCGGCACCGGCATGTCCCATAGACCTGTCGAGTGAAATGACGGAGTCGTCCGCTACAGACTGCGCAGGATGCGCATTCTGGCACGCGATCACTTCTGCGCGTTGCTCACCCGTCATCCCGGCAAGCCATAAATTTTTAACGATATTTTCTTTGAGCGGGACGTTCCAGGCGGCCATTTTCATTCCCTCGCTCAGTTCACCAGGAGGGGAAGCATCTGGCCGGTGTAACAACGCGAGAGGTTCAAGTACCTCCTGTGTCAGGCGGTTGCCAAGAAGCAGCGCAACGGCTGCTTCAGCAGTATTGTTTGATTCAACCGGATCAATCTGGAGACCGATAATCAAAAGCATCGCCTCATCTTTAATACAGTGGTCCAGCCAGTGGCTGACTATCCCCGGTCCATTACTGTCTATGTACTCAACAGCACAGGTTATGCCACTCTCGTGCCAGGCTTCCTGCCAGATATCTCTGACAGCAAGGAATGGCAGTGATGACGAAACATCGAGGATGACAACAAGCGAGGCGTTTTCCGGAAACTGGTCAACTGGCAGATCAGCAATGAGTTCAGAGAACAGACGTGAGACGACCAATTCAGGAGTATCTTCCGGCTCTGTGGTAATACGGCTCAGCCTCTTGCTTTTTTCACCTTCCCAGTCGGGCTGAGAAATTATAATGCTGTGATTATTGAGCATCTCAACAGCGACAGAACGCTGTTCGTCTTCCTGATGGGCAGTTATAAATGTTGTATTCAGTATCTGAAGCGCACGGCGTGCCCTGCGGATCTCACGCAAAATCCACTGTTCCCGGCGCCTGTCAAAACTACTCGCTTTACTGTCCTGTAATGACCAGAGCCACATACGAAAACCGAAACTAAAAATCCACACAACAACAGGCGAGCCTATAGCAAACAACCAGAAGTGCCTGGTATCGATGTAGCGTCCGAATATTCGCATGAGGATCACATTGATGACCAGCATTGCCGCCAGGACAGCAAACCAGCGGGATATTTTTGGTGTGGCCGGTCGTGGATAACATTCAGGAAGATGCTTTAGGGAATAAGACATATTTTCTCATCAAACTGAATACAATAAAATTTTAAAAATTTTATTTAACAAGATTTAATTTAGCAAAATGAAGAAAAACATACTAAGGATATCTATTGAATTCCCATGAACTATTCTTCTTACACTGCTCAAAGTTACTTTCATCTGTAGGGTCAAATTCTGGGCTTGCTGAACTCAGTCTTCCGTTTATTAGATTTAAAAATAAACCTTGGTTAGTTTCAACGTAGGCATAGCTTTTATTCTTTATAAAATCAATATGAAAGACACCTTCGCCTACACCCTTTTCAATCCTTGTGTACCCATGAACCAGATCTACTATAATTACATTTGTATCCTGTGGGTTACCTTCGTTGATTACTTTAGGCTTTCCCCAAATTATTAGCTTCTCTCCACTGCATTTAACAACATAACCATTAATGACAGTATCAAAATCCAATTTTTTGATATGGTTATTCATATTGATAGTTATTGAATCATTACCATTTAATGTAATATCTAATGCATATGCATTCAAGGAAATCAAGACACCAAAAATTGTTGTGATAATTAGTTTCATATTTTAGTCCATCAATATACGTGAGATTCTAGTTGTTTGTTTCCATCTTAATTCTTCGCCATTATAACCACCATTAATGGCATAGGTTACAACCTTAGAGTGTTCATGTGAAACATTCCATTCAATTATTTTTGCATTTATTGGGCGAAATCCAGCAGAACGCGATCCTGCAATCCAGTACCATGCTCCAGCATCAATGCAGTTATATGGGGAAATTGAAAGAAGTTGAGGGTTATCAATAGACGGTGCTTTACTTAAATTATCAGGCTTCCACCATTGGTTTATAAACCCTTTATAACTCATGGGGAATTTATCTAAACTAATCCACCCTCTGTAGCCCCAATACTTACTATAATTTTCGCGGCCAGTAAGTTGTTTCATTCCTCTGCCTCTAAATTTCGGACCATCGCCAGCCTCTATGTTTCCAAGCCTTCCGTTCAGATAGTCAAGGTAACTACCAGAAGGTGGGTTGTAATACCCATCTACTTCGGAAGCAAAACTGGAATGGAGAGGATTTCTTGAAAAGCTAGCAGCCCCTTCAATCATTAGAGATAACATTCCTGATTCAATTGCACCTTGTCCAAAAAAATGTGATTTTCTTGTTGGCGTTATTACGAAGTATTTTTCAAGACAGCGATTAATGATTGTTCTGTACTTCTCTCTGACTTCACTCGGAGTTACCCCAATTTTTTCTAATGCTCTAACAGGATAGAGGTTATCTGGATAGATTTTTTCTAATTCTTCAGCAGAAAGCCAATTGCATTTTCTGAATAACTTAATAAATGCTGTTGGTTCAAAATGCCACACCCTATTTTTTGGAATATCTCCACTTATGCAAAGAGCTCGTGCATGGTCTAGTAATTTCCCCCATGAATTTGTATCCAATGGAGGATCAATTGTTTCATTTTTTTCCTGTAACCAACCCAGGCGTTGTTCTAATGTGTTTTGATCCCATTCAAAGGGAAATCTACATATTAATCGACTTTTGTATTCATCTTTTGAATTTAGCACAATATGTGAATTGCACTGGCTATTCATGTCTGAATCATCGGACACTAAAACCCAGCCCACCCAATGAGGAAAATCTGCATCGCTATATTTTTTTATGAAATCAGATGCGACATTGATGAAACCACTTCCGCCAGGATAATTAACCTTAAGCCAATAAGCATAGCTTTTTTTAGAAAGAGGTTTACTTTCTGAGTTTAAAACACGACCGAATCGGAGCAATTCGTACCCTGATGAGATTGAGTCTTTATATCCTTTCAGAGCATATTCATACATATTATTTTCATTCAAACCACTTGCATCATTCATCGGCTCACCAACTATATCAAATTGGCCATCGACTATGCCCTTCTGCCTGGTGGTTATAATACGTTCATTTCCTTTGGTTTCGATGGTTACAAATAATTCGGATTTAGAAGTATATAATGACGAACTTTCTTCAACTACAGCCAATCCATTTATATATGTTCCATTATAGAAACAAGTTCCTGGTGGGATGTAAAAATGAACATCACCAAAGTACACATCATCCCTTCCATTTTTAGATGTATCAAGGTGAGGCTGTGATCTTCCTGTGATTTTTTCTATATACGGGTCTTCACAGTATATTTGTATATGCGTAGCATTCACACCATCGATCATACCGGTTGTGCCTAATGAATCTTTTCGTGCAATCTTTCCCCCTACAGAAAGAGCATTGGAAATAAAGTTCAAATGCATATACATTGAGTAAAAAGTAATTTTCCCGTTTTCTCCTGAACCAATTTCAGCATCATGCTTTATAACAATGCAACCGTTGTCAGTATAGCCATTGTAATTCAATGGCTCTATCTTCGTCTTGTCTTTTTCATCTGGCTTTCTAATAAATGTAATAGTTCCACCAGCTATCGCACGTAACATTTCCGGTGGATGACTCGAGTCATTATGTTTTATATGTACACCACCGTGCCAAGATTCTTTTCCATTAATCGGAAATCCACGATTAACATCAACAGGCATCATTTTACTTACCCATACATCATCACTTTCATTCTTTGAATGTGGTCTTAAATATGGAGGACTAATAATCATGTTAAAACCCTTTATGAAAAAATGAACTTGCCAGATGGACTACTTTGCTCTGGTGTTAAAGCAGGCACTGCTTCTTTATTATTCGCTTTAGCCTTTCTGCCATAATGTCCTGCTTTTGTTCTGTACTCACCCAGCGTGGCAGATTCAATGGCGTTCTCATCCATTGTGATGTAGCTTCCTCCACCGTTCAGGGTAAGCTTCTTCTTCGCGATGATTTTGATTTCATCTTCCGTGCTGACGATGCTGATTTCTTTTCGTGCCAGTAATGCCATCAGATCATTCTGCGCCTGTACCTGCACCGGCCCCTGGTTCGCGATAAGCCTGATCCCCAGCTTGCGCACAAACACGCTCAGGGCATTGCCCACCCCGATAAACAGATTTTTCACCACGCTGACGTCCGCATTTTTACCGGCGGTGGCAATCAGGTTCTGCCCGGCCGATACCTGCAGGTGTTGGCCGCTGGTCAGCGCCACACCGTCCGGTGCGCTCATCAACAGCACCGATTTTTTAAGATCCGTCAGTTGCTGTTCCAGCAGGGTGATTTGCGCCTGAAGATCGGCCGGGTTCGCGGTCGCCTTCTGCGCATCACCGGAGATGGATGTCATCTGCTCCCGGGCTTCGCCGAGATTGCTGACCGCCGGCTGCATCTCCAGTACCTGGCCCTGTGCTTTCGCCTGGCCGTCAGCACTGATAAAAATCCCTTTCTGCGCCCGGATGGCGCCCCAGCTGTCGGTTCTGAGCTCAAACCCCTCGCCGCGCTGCTGTTTTTCGCTGTCGACCAGGTGGCCGAGATTCAGCTGGCTCTTGCCGCCGTACTCCGTGCTGACCTTGATATGCTCTTTTCCGCGCTCGTCGTCGAGGCGGATTTTGTTGTTCGCCGGGGTGCGCAGGACGTTACGTTTATAGTTGCGGATAGTGACGTGGTCACCGTGCGCTGAGTCGTGCAGCACACCGGCGATGTACGGCCGGTCCGGGTTGCCGTCTTCAAAACCAATCGCCACCTCGGTACCCGCCAGCAGCGGCAGGTGCAGGCCGTACGTGTCGCCGGCATACGGGCGGGACTGGCGTACCCACAGGCTCTCGAATCCGGTCTCCCAGTTGTCGCGGTCAAACAGCATGTTGACGCGGTAGCGGCCGTCTTTATCGATATGCCCGTAGGTGTCATTTTCGGTGGTACTGGTGACGCGGGCCGGTAAGGTGCCGGCCATCACCGGACGGCTGCCTGGCGCCGGGCGGAAACAAAAATCAGGGCTGTCCGGGATACCGTCAAACCTGACGCCAAAATCTTCATCACGCCGGGCATGGCTGTGCATCGCCGTGACAATCACGCCCTGCGCAAACACGTCTGCCACTTCGTACCCACCGGTGACTTTCACTACCTGCCCCGGAGAGAGCACCGGGCAGCTGGTGAAGGCCCTGGTCTTCGTCTGACCATTCAGGTAGCGCTCGTGACGAATGCGGGCGTAAAACGCCCCGGACTCCGGCACCGGATTACGGTCATACGCGCTGCCCTGCGTCAGATAATTATCGCCGTAATGATAGGCCTCACCACAGGTGGTGGTATCCCCGCCGGTCGCGTCAACCCGGGCGTTCATGTCTTCCGTGGCCTGACGGTAGTTGTAATCGCGGGTACTGACCTGCTTCTGCACCACGTTATGGTGGCTCTCCATCTCCCACACCGAGTCCACACCCTGTGAGTGCTGCCCGGACGGCGGCACCGACGGCAGCGTCAGGCCTTTCTCATACCCCTGCTGGCTGTCGTAAAACTCCACCACGTCGATGTTCAGCCGCGTGTCGGTGGTGAAGCAGAACCAGATACCGACTTCACCCAGCAGGCGGGTGATAAAGTGCAGGTCGTTCTCACCGTACTGCATCACCTGCTCACGGCGTGGATACTCTCTGGTGAGCGAAAACAGGAAATCCTGGCCGCGCATGCCGTGGCGCTCGCGCAGGATTTTTTCCACAACCTGCGGGACGGACATGTCCTGATAAATGGCGTTCTGGTGCGAGCGGTCGAGCAGCGCCAGGCGCGGCTCAAGCGTTACCGCATAGCGGGTTTCATCTTTTGAGGTGCCCAGGCGTTCCAGGCCGCTCACCACTCCCTGTATCACCCGCACCGGCTGCTGCACCTTAATGCCATACCCCTGGTCAACCGGAGCCTGCAGCGTCAGGGAAGCCGCTTTCATCAGCATCATCTCTTTGCTGATGGCATGATCCGCGCTGGTGAACTCAATACGGTAGCGGAAGGGTTTGCTCAGGGCTTCATCGCCCTCAAACGCCAGCACATCAAGCCCTGCGTCACAGCCCTTCACCGAAAGCAGGTGATGGCTGTGGCTGAATCTCAACGGGGGATTACTGCTCATGCGTGCACTCCTTCTGTGAGGTCAAACGCCAGTCCGATGCCTTCTTCCTCGCACCATCCCAGAGTCAGGGAAGCTGGTTTCTGTTTCGCGGCCATGTGGGTCAGCAGCTGCTGGCTCAGTACCGGCAGGATCTGCTGATTGAGCAGGCTGTCAACGTTGCGCGCCCCGGTGTCCGGCAGCAGGCAGGCAGCGGTCAGGGCGTCGTACAGGCTCTCATCAATGTGCGTGGTCAGGCCGTAGTGACGGTTCAGGCGCTTACTGACCTGTGCGAGCTTCATCCCGACAATTGTACGCATGGCTTCCTGCGTGAGCGGACGGTAAATCACCGTCTGGAAACGGGCGAGTAAGGCTGGCTGGAAGTGGTCACGCAGCAGCGGACGCAGTAGCTCGTGCAGCTCCGGTTCGGTGGCTTCCGGCTGTGCATCCAGCAGTTGCATGATGTGGTCGCTGCCGAGGTTGGAGGTCATCAGTATTACCGTGTTGCGGAAGTCAATTTCCCGCCCCTCGCCGTCGCGCATAAAGCCCCGGTCAAACACCTGATAGAACAGGTTCATCACGTCCCGGTGCGCCTTTTCCACCTCATCAAGCAGTACCACACTGTACGGACGCTTGCGCACGGCTTCAGTCAGGATGCCGCCCTGTCCGTAACCGACGTAGCCCGGCGGGGAACCCTTGAGCTGGGAGACGGTGTGCGGCTCCTGGTATTCGGAGAGGTTGATGGTAATCAGGGATTTTTCACCGCCGTACAGCACGTCCGCCAGCGCCAGCGCGGTTTCGGTCTTGCCGGTGCCGCTCGGGCCGACCAGCAGGAACACGCCCTGTGGGCCGTTTTCTGGCGTCAGGCCGGCTCTGGACGCGCGCAGGCGCTGGGCGATGGCGCTCAGCGCCGCGCCCTGGCCCACCACGCGTTTACCGAGGTGCTCTTCGAGGTGTAACAGTTCCGTCTGCTCGTCCTTCATTAATGAGGAGAGCGGCACACCGGTCCAGTCGGCAATCACCGTGGCGACGGTACGCGCGTCCACATCCAGCCCCAGCAGCGGGTTCCCCTGCTGCACGGTGGCAAGCTGGCTCTGCAGGTCAGCGATTTCCGCCTGGCGGGAGATATCACTGCGGCAGGCCAGCAGGGCTTCCGTCAGTTTCAGCTCCTGGCCGTGCTGCGCTTCCAGGTCATCAAGTTGCAGAATGATGCGGACTTCGTCCTGTTCGATGGCCGCCAGACGTTCGCCGTGGGCGGTGTTACCTGTCGCGATATCCTGCAGCAGCGCCTGTTTTTCCATCGCCAGGGCCGTGAGTTGAGCCTTCAGGCGGGTCAGCGCTTCCGGCACGGTATCGAGACTCATGCGGATACGGGCGGAGGCGGTATCCAGCAGGTCAACCGCCTTGTCCGGTAGCTGACGGCCGGTCAGGTAACGACGGGAAAGGGTCACCGCCGCCCTGACCGCCTCATCGGTAATGTGCACCCCGTGGTGCTGCGCGTAGCGGGATTTCAGCCCCCGCAGCATCAGGCAGGCGGTGTCGTCGTCCGGCTCATCAACTTTCACCATCTGGAAGCGCCGCTCCAGTGCCGCGTCGCGCTCAAAATACTGCTTGTATTCACTCCAGGTGGTGGCCGCGATGGTCCGCAGTTCGCCGCGGGCGAGCGCCGGTTTCAGCAGGTTGGCCGCATCCGCGCCGCCCGCCTGGTTGCCTGCGCCAATAATGGTGTGCGCTTCGTCGATAAACAGCAGCACCGGGGACGGAGACTGCTGCACCGCATCAATGACGTTTTTCAGGCGCTGTTCAAACTCCCCCTTCACACCCGCCCCCGCCTGCAACAGACCGAGGTCCAGCGTGCGCAGGCTCACCGTTTTCAGGGATTCCGGCACATTCCCTTCGGCGATGCGCAGCGCCAGCCCTTCCACCAGGGCGGTTTTCCCCACGCCCGGCTCGCCGACCAGAATCGGGTTGTTCTTGCGACGTCGCGAGAGAATATCCACCATCTGGCGGATTTCATTGTCGCGGCCGAATACCGGGTCGATTTTGCCCTCACGCGCGTTAGCGGTGACATCAAGGGTGAATTTATCCAGCGCGTTCTGCAGGGCCGGATTCAGTTCGCCCTCTTTCACCTCACTGCCGGACAGCGGCACGCTGCCGCCCTGCGCCAGTTCTTCTTCCTGTTGTACCTCTTCGCGCTCATCTGACTGCGCATCCAGCAGCGGTCGCAGACGCTCAAGCTGGCTCACCCCCAGCGTCAGCAGCGGCCACAGACCGTCGCAGCGCACCAGGCTCTGCCGGTCCACCAGCGCCATCAGCAGGTGAATGCTGCGTATCTGCGCTTCGCCCGCCAGCGAGGCGCGCAGCCACGCGTCCTGCATCAGGGTCTGAGTGCTGTCCGAAAGCTGCGGGCGGCTGCGCACTGAACGGGGCAGCTTCTCCAGAAAATTCAGCAAATCCTGCCAGATGGCGTCCATATCCCACTCGTAGCGGCGTGCCAGCACCGTCAGATCACCTTCCCCCTGTTCGAGCAGCTTCAACAGCCAGTGCTCGGGCAGGATTTCCGCATGGGCGCGGGTCTGGCACAGGGAGGCCGCGCCTTCCATCGCACGGGCGCAGTAGGGGTTCAGACGACGTAACAGGCTGGCTGGATTTTCCATGAGACTCTCTCTTTATCAGTTCCGGACACGCTACCGCCCGTCGCTTTTCCTGGTATTCAGGAACCCAAAGCGCATAAGGTCAGGCAGGCAGATTGTGTTTTTCTTTGCTGAACGTCCGCGGTTACAGGCGTTCAGCAAAAACGGCGGACGGGAGAACCCGTCCGCACGAGACTCAGGCGGTGGCGCGTTCGTTCCAGGAATCGGAATGAATGATGTTGCCGTCCTTGTAGGTCCAGGTGATTTTTTCGTAGCGCAGCTCAATCTGCTCCAGATGGTTGTGCTTCTCGAAAGACGGATCCTTGATGTCATGCATCACCGGATTCACCTTCACCACCTTCACGTTTTCCAGTCTGGTGTTGAAGTACTCCACTTCCTGGCCGGCATCGTTGATTTTGTACCACTTGAATTCCGCAGACTTCAGGGTCTGACCGGTGGTCACCGCCTTGTACAGATACGGGCTGGAGGAGTCGATCTCCTTGGTGAACAGGAACGGCGTGTGGATACGGGTGCCGGTCAGCTTGCCGGTGTTGTTGTCGGTCGGGATGTACAGGTTGTGTTCCTGCGCCACCACTTCGATGCTGCCTTCACGATCCTGAACGTCCACGGAACCTTTGATGTCCGCGCCGCCATCGTCCTTCAGCCACAGATAAACAGGAATTGCCATGTTAATTACTCCATTTCATTTTTTGAGACGCCATCATCCTGCGATGGCGCGGGGGTATTGCCCGGCAGCTGACAGGCATTCGCCTGCGGCACCAGACTGATTTCGACACGGCGGTTCAGCGCCCGGCCTTCCGCCGTGTCGTTGGTGGCAACAGGACGGCTTTCGCCGTAGCCCTGCACCGCAAAGCAGCTCTCCGGCACGTCGCCGGTGTCGCGCATCCAGTCGCGCACAGACTCCGCACGCTTAAGCGACAGCACCTGGTTGGACGGGTCATCGCCCGTGCTGTCGGTATGACCCGCTATCACAATCAGCCAGCCGGGCTTCGCCTTAATTCCCACCAGCGAATTCACCAGCAGCTTCGTGGTGCCGGGTTTCAGCGCCCATTTGCCGGTGTCGAACAGCGACATGCTGTCGAGGCGGATGATTTTCGGCGCGACCTTTTCTACAGGCTTCGTTGGAGGAGGTGGTGGTACATACGAACGGATCGCTTCCAGCACCGGTATTCGCAGACGTACTCCCCGATAAAGCCCCTGGCCCAGCCGGGCCGGTACACCATTGCGTGCATGCTCATCCAGCAGCGCCGCATCCTCGCGCAGCACCTGTACGGCGCTGGCTTTCGGACCGTAATCATCCATGGCGATGCTGTTATAATGGACAATATCGAAGCTCACGCGTTGCAGCAGCTGGCGGTTGTTCCAGCCACTGCTGAGCAGTGCAGCAATGGCCGCCAGCGTGAAAATCCCGAGCGCACAACGCCAGGTTCGCTCACGCGGTGTCAGGCCCCGCCCTTCCGGCAGTAATGGCAGAATAAAATCCGGGAACAGGGAGATGACCGTACTGTCCGTTCCCACCGGCTGCCAGCCAGACACCTGCTGCATCGCGGTGTGACGGGAAAGCCACGTCGTCCAGGCCGATGTGGCCAGGCTTCCGGCCAGGATCGGCCCCATTCCCCACAGCACCGCAACAGGTGCAATGACCGGCACATCGGGGTTCTCATCCATAAAGACGGCCTGGACATGCTGACGGAACCAGTTCATCAGACTATTCATCAGCACCTGTTGCTGCAGCGCAGGCGTTCCGCCGGAGGTAACCCATTCAGCAACAGACCCCGGGGCTGAAGATTCACGCCAGACCCTCACCCCTTCTCCCGGGAAAACCGCCTGCCAGAACATGTCATTCGTCATCGCGCTGCCGACCTGACCATTCAGCACCAGCGGCACAGAGTGATCGGTTGCTTTACGCAGCTGACTGATGTGCCAGCGCAGGGTCAGCAGTCGACTGGTCAGGGCTTCGCTGTCAGGGTGCTGCTGCGGGCAGACGCTGACCATCACCGACAGCTGACGTCCCCAGTCAGGACGTAACCACAGTATCTGACGGGCGACCTGCGCCAGATCATGATGATCCTCCACGCGGATCCAGCATCCCTGCGTGACAGTGAGTACCGGTGACGAATGTGGCCAGGCCAGAGGCAGATCGCCACAAACCAGCACTACGGGCTGACGGTAAGTGGCGTCAGGCAGGTCCTCCAGGCGCAGGGTGACATCATGCTGTTCACGGCGACTGGCGACTGTCCAGAACGCCAGGATAACCCCCAGTACCACCAGCAGAATGAGCACAGAAACCCACCTGGATACCGGCAGAAAACTCAGGCAGACCACGGCACTTAGCAGGACGGCCCACAACGCCAGCCCGCGCTGTTGTGCAGGACTCATTTCACGGCCCCCGGTAAAAGGGTTAGCAGCAACTGGTCCAGCCAGCGATCCAGTCCCCACCAGAGTGCAGCGACCACAATCACGCTCAGACCAATACGTACGGGCCATGACGCCAGCCAGCCGCCCATGATTCCCCGCCCGGTATGACTTTCCGCCAGTACGGGGTGGGACTGTGGATAGCTGAACGGCGTGACATATTCACTGAGTGCATTGACAAGTTTCTGGCGCTCCGGGTCATTCAATGATCGGTAACTGCCGAGAAAACCCAGCATCATGACCCGCTGGAAGCAGGTCACGACAGCGTGGTCAGGCGCCGGTTCACGCAGCACATCGCGCATCCGATCGCACAGCGTGTCGCCGGCGTCCATAGTGCCGAGGAAGTGCCCCTGCAGGGGAATGTCATACCACTGCACACAGGCGTCATCTTCCACACCACGACCTTTCACCGCCTCATCGAGCAGGGCGCACTGTGCGGTAAGAATATGCTGACAGCTGGCTTCATCGAGTTCGCTCGCTTTCAGCTCACGCTGCACACGTTCGACATCAGCAATACAGCGCTCCCACAGCGTGCGCCCTTCGCCCTCCTGAAACGTCGGACCGTGACGCAGGCTGATCACCTGAAGCCAGGTGTCCTGCAGCAGGGCATCAATATCAATGGCCGCGGCAGTGCCGCGTTTACGCTCACTCATGTTCTCAGCACCGCAAAGAGTTCAAGTTCAGGCTCGCCGAGCATGCCCGGAACGTAAAACATGCAGGTCCCACCCTGAAGCATTTCAGTGGCCTGAGGATGAGAGACATCAAGACTGAAATACTGATTTTCCAGACGTAACGGAATGGCTGCCGGTACATGGCGCAGCGGCGTCAGAGGCACGCCGACCCGCGATGAATTGACGATACTTCTGACATGATCGGGGCTGCCGACCTTGCACTGGCGCGGGAACTGCTCCTGCAGTTGTGCCACCGGTACCGTTGAACGCACCGAGAGGTAGTAATCAGCCCCTTCACGCAGACGTGGGTCATGCAGACGGGCCTGCCAGAAGTGAAGCCGGGCATCATGCTCAAGCTCAATCGCTACCACCCGCGACGGCAGGCTGGCTTCCAGCAGGTCGCCCAGTAAATCAAACAGCGGCGGGAATACGTTATTCTGTTGCTCATGCTGCCAGACCGGGATCGCACTCACCTGATGCTCCAGCGAGAAAGTCAGCAGACTGCCCGCCAGGCGTGCCAGTTCCGGATACAGACGCTCCGGCGGGCTTTGCGGGTGGCGCTGAAACTGTCCGAGCACGGGTTCTGCGCTGTTAAGGGCATTGAGCAGCCAAAACAGGGACACATCCGCCACGGCAAAATCGGCCATCCGCTCATTACTTTCCCGGCGCATGGCCATCAGCCGACTCAGGCGTACACGTAGCTGGCTCATCAGCTGTTCCAGCTGGGTCATCAGCCAGCGGCTGCCCTGCAGAGCCAGCAGTGGCGGAAGAAACGTCTCATCCAGTAACCATGCCCCCTGCGAATCCTGCAGCAGGCGGGCAACCGGGCAGGTCAGATAATCGCTGTTGTCCTGACAGGCAAACCGCAGCGTCAACTCAGGTTTCATCACCGCAATCTGGCGGGTATCGTCCCCAAAAGCGTTGCGGATATCCCGCCAGCGCTGGCGATAGCGAACAGGGCGTTCGGCCACCGCATCGGGTGTAAGACAGTTGCCGCCATTCGCCCGCAGCAGCGGGAGGGCCAGCACCACCACCGCATCCTGTGATCCACTCTCAAGCGCCAGCACCGGTGGCAGATCGTCAGCATTATCAGTGTCGATAAGCGTCCCGTCAGGGAAACGAATGTGCAGATGACGAGCCTGCAGGCGGCCCAGTTTCAGTGCATCCGGTTCGAAAGTGGCATCAATCACTCCCCAGGGCTGGGAGAGACCTAACCGGGCGATGCATTCCGCAGACCAGGCCGCATACGCGGCCTGTTGCTGGAAGTGCTGGGGAGAGACCATCTGGCCCCTGCCCCATAACGGTTGTTCCGTTTTCATTGGCTTCCTGCCTTAACTTACGCTTTCGCCTTCGGCATCTGGCTCACCAGCGACAGGTTCACGTCCATGCCTTCCACCTGGAAGTGCGGCACCGCGAACAGCTTCACGCGGAAGAAGCCCGGGTTGTCCTCAATATCTTCCACCACCACCTTCGCGTCGCGCAGCGGGTGTGAGGCCTGCAGTTCGTCGCCCGGATCGGTCATTTCGGTCACAAGACTGCGTACCCATGTATTGAGTTCCAGCTCCAGCAGACGGCGATCTTTCGTCGTACCGATATTTTCGCGCTGAATCAGCTTCAGGTAGTGCGCGATACGCGACAGCAGGAAGATATACGGCAGACGGGCATTGATGCGGCTGTTGGCAGTGGCGTCGGCGGTGTCGTACAGCGCCGGTTTCTGCGCCGAGTTCGCCGAGAAGAAGCAGGCGTAATCACGGTTCTTGTAGTACGACAGCGGTATAAAGCCCAGGTTAGCGAATTCAAACTCGCGGGTTTCCGGGATCATCACCTCTGACGGGATCTTCACCTGGTTGCCGGTACCCAGATCGTACAGGTGGATCGGCAGGTCTTTCACGGCCCCACCTGCCTGCGGGCCACGAATTTGCACGCACCAGCCGTTATTGATGAAGCTCTTCACCATGTTGGAGGCGAAAGAGAAAGATGCGCTTGTCCACAGGTATTTTTCGTGGTCCGGACCTTTCACCTGCTCAACGTAGTTGAAACTGCGAACCGGCACCGTGTCCGGACCGTAAGGCAGACGCCCCAGCACGCGCGGCATCACCAGGCCGATATAACGGGCATCGTCGGTGTCGCGGAAGGATTTCCATTTGATGTATTCGGCACGGTCGAAGTAATTACCGATGTCCTTAATCGCGGCCACCTCTTCCATCGATTCCTTGAGGAAGAATTTCGGCCCGACGGCACCGATAAACGGCATATGCGCGGCGGCAGAGACTTTCGAGATATTGCGCAACAGCGCCACGTCCTGCGGACTTGCGTCAAATTCGTACGCTGAAATAACCGAGCCAATCGGCTCGCCGCCCGGGGTGTCGTATTCAGCGGTATAGGTGTGCCAGTACAGGCCGCTCTGGATAAGTTCCGGCGCATCTTCGAAGTCCTGGCGCAGATCCTCTTTTGACACATCCAGAATTTCCGTTTTCACGTTCTGGCGGTAGTCGGTGTTGTCCACCAGCTGCTTCAGGCCGCGCCACAGGGATTCCACTTTCTGGAATTCTGCATGATGCATCACCGCATCCAGCTGGCGGCTGATTTGGAAATCCAGCTCTGCAATATGGTGGTCAATCAGGGTTTTATCGAGTTTTTCAACAGGCTGGCCGGATTTGCGGATGCAGTCCATAAATACCTGCATTGCCGCGGTCAGGCGCTCACCTGCCGGAGCATCAGACAGTGCGGCATCGTCCAGAAACGCATTGATATCGCCCAGGCTTGTGGCCGGGGTCAGGTTGATTTTGTCGAACAGGGAGGCGTAGACGCTCTCTTTTTCCAGCACAGTGGTCTGCCCCTGCGCGGAGCCATTTTCAGTATTAACAGACATCAGCATTCTCTCGTTTAATCCATTAAAAGACGCGCCCGTTTTATTTCGGGGCCAGGGCACTCATTTCGTTACGTAATTCCTGAGACAGCGCCGGGTCCTTAAGAATTTTCTCGAGCTCTTTTCTGAAAGTGGCGTTATCCAGCAGATTGGACTTGAGGTCACGTAATAAATTACGCATCGCCAGCATGGCACGAAGCTGGGGAATTTGTCGGGCCACCTGTTCGGGTTCAAAATCTTTCATATCTGAAAAGCGCAGCGTCACATTCTCTTCCGTACGCTCACCCGCCAGCGTATTCGAAACCGTCATGTTGACCTCCGGGTTAAATTCCGAAAGTACACTGTTGAGGTTATTTTTGTTGACGTTGATTTTCTTTCTTTCAGATAATGGTCGGCTCTCTTTACCGTTACTGAAATCACCGACAGTGAGTAATTTAAGGGGTAACTCAACTTTCTTCTGTGCCCCTCCGGTATGCAATGCAAGTTTTAAATTAATGCGTGCCTTAGGCACTTCGTTCTGGAACGTATCAGCCATAGCAGTCCCTTTCCTTAAGGAATGTTTGTTGAAGTTAACGACGTTTCTGAATAAATCGATATTAGAACAAAACGCTACAATAGATCAACTACCTGGAATCAAAGGCCAAATTAAGACATTCCTTAAGAATTTTACTCTATAGAAATAAAATATGGTTTTGCAGCATGCCTTTTCATAAAGAAATATCAACCACAACTCCGAAAATAGTCAGCATTAGTGGCTATTTCTGTGAAAAAATGAAGATCCATATCCAAACAAAGCAACGTTATTGATTTAAATCAATACAAGAGAAAATATCTACAGCGCCACCTAATAATATGACCCGCATCAATGTTTACACGCTGCCGCAAGACGCGAAACCCATTAAAAAGTCCAATAATGGACAGTTTTTTTAACGAAATGCAATATATTCAAAATATGAATATTTCTCTTAATTAAAAAAACAGAGCAACACCCAGCTCTGTAAAACACAGTATCAATGCAGCGCCGTCTTCAAGATCTAAAATGAACAGAAAAGCGCTGGCACGTGATATCGGGCCAGCGCAGTATCAGGAGGGGAAATAAATTAGCGGACTCGCGTTTTCAGTGCTTCACAATATACATCGTACGGCTATACGCCACGTCTTCAGGGTTATTGATCGGATATCCCTTCACCCAGGGTTTAATCAGACGTCCGTTGGTGTACTGGTAGATCGGCGCAATTGGCGCTTTTTCCGTGAGGATCTTCTCCGCACGATTGTAATCCGCATTACGGGCTTCCGCGGTGGTTTCAAGCGTCGCCTGATTGATGATCTTATCGTATGCCGGGTCGTTAAAGCGGGAGATATTGCCGCTGTGGGTTGATGTCAGCAGCGACAGGAAGGTCGATGGCTCGTTGTAGTCCCCGACCCAAGACGCGCGGATCACATCAAAATTCCCTGTGTTTCGGCTATCGATATAGGTTTTCCACTCCTGGTTTTGCAGTTTGACGTCTACCCCCAGGTTCTTCTTCCACATCGAAGCCACCGCAATTGCGATTTTCTGATGATTCTCTGAAGTGTTATACAACAGGGTCAGCTTCAGTGGACGCTGAGGACCATACCCCGCCGCCTGCAGCAAGGTTTTGGCCTGCGCGTTTAGCTCCTGCTGCGACATCTGCTCAAACGGTGATGTCTCTGGCGTGAAACCTGCCGTCACATCAGGCGTGAAATGCCAGGCTGGTTTTTCTCCCGTACCTAACACTTTCTCCGCCATAATCCGGCGATCGATGGTCATACTCAGCGCCAGACGCACGCGGGAATCGGCGGTCGGCCCCTTTTGCGTGTTAAATGCATAGTAATACGTTCCCAGCTGCGGTGGCGTGTATACCTGTCCAGGAATATCCTTGAGCAATTTCTGATAAAGGTTTTTCGGGAACGACTCGGTGATATCAATATCACCTGCCAGGTAGCGTTTGGTGGCGGAAGACTCCTGATTGATCGGAATAAACGTCACTTTTTGGAGAACAGTTTTCGCGTTATCCCAGTAGTGGGTATTCGGCACAACGACCAGCTTCTCATTCACCACACGATCTTTCAGCACATAGGCACCATTGCCCACCAGGGAGCCCGGACGCGTCCACTCTTTACCGCTTTCGACGTTCGCTTTCTGAACCGGATAGAATGCGAAGTTTGCCGTCAGGTTGCTGAACCACGGCAGCGGTTTATCGAGCTGAACGCGTAACGTTCTGGCATCCACCGCCGTTACCCCCAGCGTATCGGGCGCGGCTTTGCCATCAATAATCGCCTGAGCGTTGTTGATTCCTGCCAGAGCAGCAAACCAGGCAAACGGCGAGGTGGTTTTCGGGTCAACCAGACGCTGCCAGCTGTAGACAAAATCCTGCGCCGTGACCGGCGTGCCGTCAGACCATTTTGCATCATCGCGCAGGGTAAATGTCCAGATGCGGTTATCGTTACTCTGCCAGCGCGTCGCCACGCCCGGCATCAACTCCCCTTTCTCATTCTGATTAACCAGGCCTTCAAACAGATCGCGAATCACCTGAATCTCGGGTAGCCCCACGGCCTTGGCCGGGTCCAGTGACGCGGGTTCGTCTTTGATGTGTCTGACCAGTTCCTGTTTTTGCGCCAGCACCGTCCCCTTTGGCACATCAGCAGCGTAAGAAAATGACGATAGCCCGCAAAGGCACAGTGCAGAAAAAAGCAGCGAAACAGGATGCTTCATGAGATCCCCTTTAGAAATCGGTAATACGCGAATGCGTAATTATTTGTTTCGAAACGGCGAAATGCAAATACCTTAAGCCGGAAAGGTGATATCTGGCAATCTTCGTCCTTCGATGAAACTATTTGATTAAACGTGGTTTTTGCACAACACTGCGAGTAAGCACTTCTTTATCAGGATTTCCTATGGCAGTTACCCGACCAAGAACGGAACGTGGCGCTTTCCCGCCAGGCACCGAACATTATGGCCAGTCTTTCTTAGGTGCACCGCTAATCTGGTTTCCCGCACCGGATGCCGATCGCCATAGCGGCCTGATTATTGCGGGAACGCACGGCGATGAGAACTCCTCGATCGTCACCCTCTCCTGCGCGTTACGCACCCTTGCACCGACACTACGCCGGCATCATGTGATCCTGACCGTCAACCCGGATGGCTGTCAGCTTGGGCTGCGGGCGAATGCGAGAGGGATAGACTTAAACCGCAACTTCCCGGCGGCCAACTGGCGTGCCGGTGAAACGGTCTACCGCTGGAACAGCTCGGCTGAAGAGCGTGACGTGGTGTTACTGACGGGAGAAAAACCCGGCTCAGAGCCAGAAACACAGGCGCTCTGCCAGTTAATCCACAAGATCCACCCCGCGTGGGTTGTCTCATTTCACGATCCGCTGGCCTGTATTGAAGATCCCCGTCACTCCGCGCTGGGGCAGTGGCTTGCCGATGCCTTTGCTCTGCCTCTGGTCAGCAGCGTCGGCTATGAAACACCGGGGTCATTTGGTAGCTGGTGCGCCGATCTGGACTTGCACTGCATCACCGCTGAATTCCCCCCGATATCTTCCGACGAAGCCAGCGAAAAATACCTGAAACCGATGGTAGATCTTCTGCGCTGGCAGCCTCAGAGATGAAGCACTCCGCTGGTGAAGGTGAGCGCAGGCGAAACGTCAACCGCCAGCCAGGTCGGGCCATCGAGATCGGCAAACCGGACCTGATTCACCAGCGGTAGCGCCGCATTAATCGCCCGGGAAGTACAGAGCATGCATCCCAGCATCAACGCAAACCCCTTCGCCTGTGCCTGCGACGCCAGCGCCAGCGCCTCGGTCAGCCCACCGGTTTTATCGAGTTTGATATTCACCATCTCATAGCAGCCCGCTAAACCGTCGAGACTCTCGCGGGTATGGCAGCTTTCATCGGCGCAGATCGGCAGCGGGTGGATAAAGTTCTTCAATGCCGCATCATCCTGTACGGGAAGCGGTTGCTCCAGCATAGCCACACCCAGATCGGCCAGCAGCTGGCAGCGCGCGGCCAGCCCTTCCGGGTGCCATGACTCGTTGGCGTCGACAATCAGCGTGGCGTCCGGCACCGCCGCGCGAATAGCGACCATGCGTTCACTGATCAAGCGATCGTCGAGTTTCACCTTAAGCAGCGTGGCACCAGCCTCAAAGAGCGCTTTTGCGCTGGCAGCCATCTGCTCCGGCTCGCCAATCACCACCGTTTGCGCGGTAACCACTTTCTCCGGAAGCGTCACGCCAACCAGCGACGGTAAGGATATCTGCTGCCTCGCCGCCTCAAGACTCCACAGCGCACAGTCAACTGCATTACGGGCCGCCCCGGCAGGTAAACGCTGCTGTAACGCCTCACGCGTCAACCCGGTTTGCAGGTCAGGTACCAGGGTCATAATTTGCGCCATCACCGAGGCAAGGCTTTCTCCGTAGCGAGGATAAGGCGTGCATTCACCAACCCCTTTAACCCCTTCTTCTTCTATTTCGACCACCACCACGCAGGCTTCACTTCGGCTGCCACGGGAGATCACAAACGGGGTATGCAATGGCCAGGCTTCTTCATAGACCTTAACGCTTCTCATCACTGACTCCTTGCAGCCCGGTAAGGCGAAAAAATTGGTTTGCCGTGTTATCCGCTGATGGCATACACTAGCCTCGACGTTAACTATATGTAAACAGGAAGATATCTATGTCACAACTCGTTCATTTCCAGGGCAACCCGGTTGCTGTAGCAGGTTCCATTCCTCAGGCTGGCAGCAAAGCGCAGGCTTTTACTCTGGTGGCTAAAGATCTGTCTGACGTCACACTGAGCCAGTTTGCTGGCAAACGCAAAGTACTGAACATTTTCCCAAGCATTGATACCGGCGTCTGTGCCGCATCCGTGCGCAAATTCAACCAGCTGGCCACTGAAATGGACAACACCGTGGTGCTGTGCGTTTCAGCAGACCTGCCATTCGCGCAGTCCCGTTTCTGCGGTGCTGAAGGTCTGAGCAACGTCATTACCCTTTCAACTCTGCGCAGCCCGGATTTCCTGGAAAAATACGGCGTTGGCATTGCTGAAGGCCCACTGAAAGGCCTGGCGGCGCGTGCCGTGCTGGTAATCGATGAAAACGATAACGTCGTGTTCAGCGAACTGGTCAACGAAATCACCACCGAACCTGACTACACCGCTGCGCTGGAATCACTGAAAGACTGATTATTTACAGGCATTTTATAAAGCTTAGCAATGTAATGAAATAAAAGGTTTATTTAAGAATAGACCTTGCGTTCCAAACCTCGCCGATGCGGGGTTTTTTATTGCCTCAATAGCTGAATCGTTAAAGCAAAAACGTTCTAAAATCACATATATCATGAAATAAAAACGATCCATTCTCACCATAACGAGATCGCTAACACATAATAAAGGTTTAAAAACCGCAATTTCTCCGCCAGTGAAGCCCGTCACATTTCCCTTCTCGCCTAAACATTAGATTTGCTTACGTGATAAAAAATCGTTTCAGCAAAAGGGATTAAATATGAAGATTAAACTGGCTTTTACGGTCCTTGCGGTACTGATATCTGGACATGCCGCCGCTAAAACCTGGGTGCTGACAAGCGCTGAAAGCGGCGTGGATAAAGGAAACTGGAAAATTTCCAGCGATGAGCTGAAGTTTCAGGGACAGCCTTTCAGCATCGAGCAAAAAGTCCTGCATGGTGGCAAGCAGGAAGGCAGCAAGGTAATCGTTATCAGCAGCAAAAATGGTCTGACAATTACCCTCAGCCCGACGCGTGGGATGAATCTGCTGCATGTCGAAGGCTTTGGTACCCGAATGGGGTGGGATTCTCCTGTCAAAGAGGTGGTGAATCCGGCCTATATCAATCTGGAAAGTCGAAACGGACTTGGCTGGCTGGAAGGTTTCAACGAAATGATGGTTCGTTGCGGCTATGAATGGACAGGCCACCCGGTCACGGCTGACGGGCAGATTTATACCCTGCACGGCAAGGCGGGAAATACGCCTGCGTCGCAGGTGGAAGTCGATGTTGCTGATGCCGCACCGCATGAAATTCGCATTCGCGGATTAATCAAAGAGAGCACGTTTAAAAAAGCAGATCTGCAGACGATGACCGAACTGCGTTACGTACCGGGCAGCAACCAGTTCAGCCTGCATGATGTTCTGACTAACCATGCTGATTATCCTCATGATTATCAGATTATCTATCACAGCAACTTTGGTACGCCAATCCTCGAAGAAGGTGCCCGCTTCCTTGCGCCGGCCGCCAGCATTGGTCCTTTCAATGACTATGCCAAAGCGGGTCTGGATAACTGGCAAACCTACGCTGGCCCCACTCAGGGCTTTGATGAAATGGTCTTCAATATCAAACCGCTCGCGGATAATAATCATGAAACCCTGGCGGCAGTGGTCAATAAAGCGGGAGACAAAGGTGCGTCAATTCAGTTCGACACGCGGCAGTTGCCTGTCCTGACCTTATGGAAAAATACCGATACGCTCAAACAGGGCTATGTCACGGGTATTGAGCCGGGAACCAGCTACGCCTATCCCGTCACCATCGAACGCGAGCAGAAACGCGTTAAGCAGTTACAACCTGGCGCCAGCACGCAGTTCGACCTGACCTATACCCTGCTTCACAGCAAGGAACAGGTGAAAGAGGTTGAACAGAAAATTGCGGGGATTCAGGGAGAGACAAAAGTCGAGGTAGTTACCACGCCTCTGGCGAAAGAGTAAGTGCAAAAAAAAGCCTCTTTACAGAGGCTTTTATCGTTATTCGTCACCCTTCTTGTGGTTGAGTCCATATTCACGAAGCTTATTCGCAATCGCGGTATGGGATACCCCCAGGCGTTTTGCCAGCTTACGCGTGCTTGGGTAGCTGCGATAAAGCTGTGTCAGCACGGAACGCTCGAAACGGCTCGTAATATCATCCAGCGAGCCTTCCATCGCCTCTTCGCCCACCGATACCGTACCAGCATCGTAATCCGGTAACAGGATATCCTGTGGACGCAACTCGTACCCTTCCAGCTGCGTCAGCGCACGATAAACGGCGTTTTTCAGCTGACGAATATTTCCCGGCCAGCCGTAGCGCGTCAGCACCGTACCCAGATCGGCTGACAGTTTCGGACGCGGTACCCCCTGCTCGTCGGCGAAGCGTGCCACAAACAGCTCCGTCAGCGGAATGATATCTTGTGGACAATCGCGCAGCGGCGGAATGTTTAGCGTCAACACGTTCAGTCGATAGTAGAGATCTTCCCGGAACATCCCTTTCTGTACCAGCTCAACGAGGTTTTTCTGAGTGGCACAAATCACGCGCACATCCACGTGAACTTCGTGATCCTCCCCTACGCGACGGAAGGTCCCATCGTTCAGGAAGCGCAGCAGTTTGGCCTGCATGCGCGGCGACATTTCGCCAATTTCGTCCAGCAGCACGGAACCGCCGTTCGCCTGCTCGAAGAAGCCTTTTTTGCCTTCCGGGGCGTGGCCAAACAGCTCGCTTTCGACGGCATCCTCAGGAATAGAGGCACAGTTCAGCGCCAGATACGGTTTTGCCGCGCGTGGGCTGGCAAGATGCACGGCGTGGGCCAGCAGATCCTTCCCGGTCCCGGTATCGCCGGTAATCAGCAGCGGCGCGGTCAGGCTGGCGAGCTTACGGGCCTGATCGACCACATGACGCATTTTCGGGCTGACGGCAATGATCTGGCTGAACGCTCCCACATCCTGGCTGGAGAGATTTTGCAACTGACGGCCCATCCGCACGGTAGAGCGCAGCATGATAACGGCCCCGGTCAGAACGCGAGTGTCGTTCTCTCCTTTCAGGTACACCGGCGTAATCTCCATCAGGAAATTCTGCCCGTTGATCACCACATGCTCGCTATGCGTATTTTGCGGGTTGCTGTCCAGCCAGCGCTGGAAATTAAACCCCGGGATCAGCTGCGCGGCATGGTGATGAGTGAGCTTGTCCTGACTCTGGGCGAACAGCTGGCAACTCGCATGGTTTACCCGCTCAACTTTGCTTTTCAAATCCAGTGACAGGAAAGGCTCTGGCATGGCTTCAAGCAAGGCGCTCAGGGCGAGGTGCTCGCGCTCAGACGGCATCCAGGGAATGGTGCGTACATCCGTAACGCCAGCGATACGGCGGATTTCAGCCATCAGGCTGCTAAAAGTATTAAATTCAATTTCGGCAAAATTGAGGTAAATTCGCCCGACAGGATCAATCTCGATGCCACGTAAATCAATGCTACGTAAAACAAGGAGATCGAGTAACTCGCGGGTCAGACCGAGACGGTCTTCACAGAAGACTTCAAGACGCATGGGAAATTCACCGTTTTAAGCCAATAACCTTAAAATGATATGTCAGAACACGGTGATGCGGAAGATGGCTGTCAAGAAAGATTGACAGCCAGCACGATAAGTAAACAAACCGGTTACTGAACCGGTTTTTTATTGAGCGTCTCTTTGAGCTGCCCAATCAATTCACGACGAAAATCGCCCAGGCGCGGTTTATCTCCGTCGATCCACGGCAGTGGTCGGCAGACTTCCATCGCTTTAATGCCCAGACGTGCGGTTAACAACCCTGCCCCAATTCCCTGCGCGGCACGCGCTGAGAGACGGGCCGCCAGATCCTGCGACATCCAGTCCATGCCGACTTCGCGCACCAGCTCACTGGCACCTGCAAAGGCGATGTTCAGCAACACCAATTTAAAGAGCCGCAGCCGGCTGTAGTAGCCAAGCTCAATACCGTAAAGACTGGCGATACGGTTTATCAGGCGCAGGTTACGCCAGGCGATGAACGCCATATCCACCAGCGCCAGCGGACTGACCGCGATCATCAGCGTTGATTCCGCCGCAGAGCGGCTAATCTCGCGCCGCGCCTGAGCATCCAGCACAGGCTGCACCATATGCGAATAGAGCGTCACCACCTCCCGGTCATTTTGCGTTTCGTGAATGGCGGCATACCAGCGCTGCAGTGCCGGGTGCGACTGGTCAATCCCCGCCTGCGCCGCCAGCTTTTCGCAGAATGCCCGGCCTTTTCCGGTACCGTGGCTGTGCAGCAGATCGCGTGCTTCATCCCGTTCATGCGCACGCTGCCTCAGACGCCACAGTCGACGCCACTCGGTGACAACCGACCCTACGCCTGCCCCCACGATCAACGCCCCCGCAGCACAACCGCCCAGCGCCACCCAGTCCTGGGTTTGCCAGGCGTTGATACCCCATTGCACGCCTTGTCCCACCACGCTTACGCCGAAGAGCGCCAGCCCGGCCGTGACCATCTTACGCCACAGGCTACGTTTCGGACGTAAAGCAGCCTCAACGACCGCTTCCGCCTGGCCCTCCTCAACGGACGGCTCGTCAGTCAGGGCCGGCGCAAAATGTTCTGCCTGCTCGCCGCTGAACGTCTGCGCCGTTTTAAAGGCCTCCTGCTGCGCCTGCTCAAGCGTCCCGGTAAAGTCAATGCGGGGTTTTAACGGTTCCGTCATCGCAATTTATCTCCAATCAAAAACTCCAGCGCCGCATCCAGACGAATGTGCGGTAATGGCTGATCGACGGTCATGACCTGTGGGCGGAAGGCTTCAAACTGGAAGCCCTGACTCTGCCAGAATGCCTGCCCCGGAAGGCGTGCAGGCACTTCGCCCGGATACACGGTCAGCGGTTCGCCGTCGCTGAGGCGATTCCCCCGCAGGGCCGGGATTTTCTCGCCGTTAAGATCAATCAGCCCACTTTGCGTCGCCTGTACGGACGCCAGCCCAAGACAATCCATGCTGATCCCTTCGAACGCCGCATTTTGCCAGGCGTCCTGCACCAGTTGCTGTAACAGCGACACCATGTTGGCATGCTGATCAACCGTTACGTGATCGGCTTTGGTTGCCGCAAACAGCAGTTTGTCGATCACCGGGGAAAAGAGGCGGCGAAACAGCGTACGCTGTCCGTAGTGAAAACTTTGCATCAGTTGCGTCAGCGCCAGGCGCATATCGTTGAAAGCCTGCGGCCCGCTGTTAAGTGGTTGCAGGCAGTCCACCAGTACAATCTGACGATCGAAACGTAAAAAATGGTTTTTATAAAAACCTTTCACCACTTTTTCACAGTAGTAGTTGTAGCGCTCGCGCAGCATACCGGCGTTGGTGTGTTTGTCTGCCTGCGCCAGTTTTGCCTCTCCGACGCCATCCACGTCGGGCCACGGGAAGAACTGCAGCGCAGGCGCACCCGCCAGGTCGCCCGGCAAAACAAACCGTCCCGGCTGGATGAAGTGCAGCCCTTCCTGTTTGCACTGATGCAGATAATCCGTCCAGGCTTCGGCAATCGCCGCCAGGCGGTTCTCATCTGCGGGCGCCAGCGGATCTAATCCTGCGCATAACTGCCGCCATTTTGCCGACCACTCCGCGCGGTGACCCTGTAACAAACCGGTCATTTGTCGCGACCAGCTGAGATAATCCTGCGCCAGCATGGGTAAATCGAGCAGCCATTCGCCCGGGTAATCCACAATCTCCAGATAGAGCGTGGAGGTATCCTTGAAGTGGCGCATCAATGATTCATTGGAACGAAAACGCAGCGCGAGACGGATTTCACTCACCCCTCTCGTGGGTGTCGGCCACGCGGGTGGGTCACCGTAAAGCTGTGCCAGCCCTTCATCATAGGTAAAGCGAGGGATGCCGAAATCGCGCTGGGGAACTCGCTTAACGCCCAGCAGACGCTCTTCCCGCACCGCACTGAGCAGCGGCAGGCGTGCCCCGGCGTGCAGGTTCAGCAGCTGGTTAACCATCGCCGTGATAAACGCCGTTTTGCCACTGCGGCTAAGCCCGGTGACCGCCAGACGCAAATGGCGATCGACGCCGCGGTTCACCAGAGAGTTGAGTTCGTTTTTAAGTCGCTTCATCGCCGTCCTTCGTCGCTGGAAGCCTGGAATGACTTGCTTCAGAATACAGTAAATGGGGGCAGATCGTTGATTATCAATTCATAATTATTGCTATTGCCGTTTTTTCTCCAGTAAGATGAACGACATTGCCGTCCCGGAGTGAGTAAGGTGTATGTCACCCACCATCTATGATATTGCGCGCGTTGCTGGTGTTTCTAAATCAACCGTGTCCAGAGTGTTGAATAAACAAACCAATATTTCTCCTGAAGCGCGAGAGAAAGTGCTGAAGGCGATTGAAGAGCTAAATTATCAACCAAATAAACTTGCCCGCGCTCTGACCTCATCTGGCTTTGACGCCATTATGGTGATTTCCACCCGCTCAACAAAAACCACTGCCGGTAATCCTTTTTTCTCCGACGTATTGCACGCCATAACCGCCAAGGCGGAACAGGAAGGGTTTGATGTTATTTTGCAAACGTCAAAGAGCAGTGAAGATGACCTGCTAAAATGCGAAAGCAAAATAAAGCAGAAAATGATCAAAGGGGTCATTATGCTGAGTTCGCCTGCCAATGAATCCTTTTTCTCACGGCTCGATATGTACGGTGTGCCGGTAGTCGTAATCGGTAAAGTTGAAGGCGACTTTCAGAATATTTACTCCGTCGATACCGACAATTTTCGTGACAGCGAGATGCTGACCGACACGTTTATTAAAAACGGGCGGAAAAAAATTGCCTGTCTGCATGCGCCACTCGATTATCACGTGTCTATTGATCGTCTCGCGGGTTATAAAGCCAGCCTGGAAAAGGCGAATATTGCTGTTAACCCGGACTGGATCATTGATGGCGGTTATACCCACGAGAGCGCACTTTCAGCGGCCATTACGTTGTTGTCTTCTTCCACCCCACCGGATGCGGTATTCGCCACCGACAGCATGAAATTGCTGAGTCTTTATCGCGCTGCGGATGAGTTAAATTTGATGCTACCTGAGCAGGTTGCCGTGGCGGGTTACAGCGACCCGATGCTCTCCCTGATTCTGACGCCTGCGCCAGCTGGATTTGATATTCCCACCCGCAAGCTGGGCGAAGAGAGCTGCGACCTGCTTTTCAGGCGTATCTCCGGTAAACCCGCCCCGCATAAGGTGCTGATTGAAACCCACTTTTCGTTCGCTGATTCCCTTCGCTAAAACCAGGGGCTGATAGCCCCTGGTGAACAGCCGATCAGAAGGCGTAATTCACGCCCACGCCCGCATAGTGGAATCGATCGCTTTCGCCTTCATCGTGGTTTTCCCATTCATAGGCATACTCCAGCGTCATTGAAAGACCGTTATTGAAATCGTAGGCATAAAGCAGGCCCAGACGGTTGAAATCATGCCCTTCACGCTCAGGATCGTCTTGCCAGTCCCAGTTTGACCAGCGGTCGAGCCCCAGGCGGGTATACGGCGTCAGCGTGGTATTGCCTAATGAAATGGGTAAATAGGCGCGGATCTCCTGCGTTGAAAACTCACCGTTATTACGTGAACTGTCCATATTAAAACCGCGCTCTAAATAGTAATTCACTTTTGCCGCGAAGGTTTCATTAATGGTCCAGGTAAAGCCCGTTTCTGTTTCAACGCGACTGTCGGCATAACCCGTTTTTTCCAGGTCGTTGGCAAACTGATACATGGCAAACCAGCCGCCGAAACGCCAGTCATCGCTTAACTTAATATCCCAGTCTGGTTGTATTTTGTAGCGCTGCATATTCGCGCTACCGTCTTTCGCGCCGTGTTCATCTTTGAAATGATAACCGTAATTACGGAAGCCGCCGGTCAGGCCGAGGGTAAAATCATCGGTTCCAATAAAACGATAGCGCAGCTCGAATTCGGGACGATCAAAATAGGTCCCGCGGGTCATACTGCTGTAATCAACGGGGCCTTCCTGATACATGGCAAGGGAAATCGTCCACGCATCCCATGTGGCGTTAAACCACACGGAGGGTTCATATAATCCGTCTTTATCATCCCCCTGACCTTCGACGTTTTCAATTTCATACATGGCACCTATATTAAAATTCCAGTGTGGTGCCGGTTCTGAGGCGTGTGCGTAGCTGACCCCTGCGCATAGAATAAGCGCAGCACTTCTTAGTAGAGTACTCATTAAAATATTCCTTTATAATGGACAAACAAAAAAACCGGAAATTAATATTTCCGGCGAACATTTTTATTATCTGATTGCCGCTTCTGTTTCCGCGTCAAAAAAATGACACTTATTCATATCGAACTGAATGCCGATATTATCCCCTGCAGCATAATCAGTGGCAGCCCCTGCCCGGACGACCAGTTCGTGGCCCCCGACGGTGGCATACAGCATAAATTCAGCACCGGTCAGTTCGGCAACGCTGATTTTAGCGGCAATCACCTCACCGCTGGCTTGCGAGGTGAAAATATCCTCCGGTCTGATGTCAAAGACCACGGCTTTACGTTGATACCCCTGAGCGTTAAGTACCGAGAGCATATCTTCGGGGATCTCCAGACGCAGCGTTTCCGTCACGAAGAAGCGTTCATTGATCGCCCCCCGAATAAAGTTCATTGCTGGCGAACCAATGAAACCTGCCACAAACATATTTGCCGGTTCGTTATAGACCTGCTTCGGCGCGCCCACCTGCTGAATGTATCCATCTTTCAGGATCACAATGCGGGTTGCCATCGTCATGGCTTCGGTCTGATCGTGCGTCACATAAATCATGGTGGTATTCAGCTTTTGATGCAGCTTGCTGATTTCGGCACGCATTTGAACACGCAGTTTAGCGTCCAGGTTTGAGAGCGGTTCATCCATCAGGAAGACGCCCGCTTCACGCACAATCGCCCTGCCTAACGCCACGCGCTGGCGTTGGCCACCCGACAACGCACCGGGCTTACGCTTGAGGTAATCGCGCAGTCCAAGAATCTGAGCGGCCCAGTTAACGCGCTCTTCAATGACGGCGGGAGCGATCTTCTGCATCTTCAGCCCAAACGCCATGTTGTCGTACACCGTCATATGGGGATACAGCGCATAGTTCTGAAAGACCATCGCGATATCCCGGGACTTGGCCGGGACATCATTCATGCGCACGCCGTCAATCACCAGCTCACCGGCGCTGATCTCCTCCAGCCCGGCAATCATGCGCAGCGTCGTCGATTTACCGCAGCCCGATGGCCCGACGAAAACGATAAATTCTTTATCCTCAATGTCGAGGTTGAAATCTTTGACCACATGGACCTGGTTGTCATAGATTTTCTGGATATGTTTTAGCGATAGTTGCGCCATTCTTAATTCCTTATCTGTACCGTCCGGGAAGCCCAGAAATCTGTCAGGCATTTCCAGGTCAGCTCCCGCGTTGAATGAAGTTGAAGTCCCGCATGGTTGAGGCCTGCCCCTATTCCCACCGACAACATTCCTGCGGCGTTGATCGCCTCAACACCTGAGGCGGCATCCTCAATCCCGATGGCCTCCTCCGGGCGGACGTTAAGACCCGCGCAGGCGGCAAGGAAGATTTCCGGGTCCGGTTTGGAGCGGGCAATGCGGGACGCATCGGCACAGAAATCAAACGCCCTGTGGATCCCCAGCGCCTGCAAAATGCCGGGAGCGTTAAGTGAAACAGATGCCAGCCCAATTTTGACGTTTGCCGCGCGTATGTCGGCCAGCACCTCACGAATGCCCGGGAGCAGTGACGCTTGCGTAAGCGAAGCCAGCGACTGGACATAGAGCGCGTTTTTTTTACACGCAAGCGCCAGGCGCTGCTGTTCGTCGAACGCGTCTTCTTTGCCACCGTGACGCAGGATCCGCTGCAGGGAGTCCATGCGGCTAATCCCTTTCAGCGTTTCATTGAAGGCTTCATCAATGGTGATCCCGACCTCCTTCGCGACAGCGCGCCAGGCCAGGAAGTGCAGATGAGCGGTGTCGGTGATCACCCCATCCAGATCGAATACAACGGCATTAAGGTTCATCTCTTCCCTCCGTGGTAGCGGTCCCAGCAACAGACGTAAGAAAATCCTTGCAAGACAAGACCTGCCGTCCCGAAAGCTGGAGGGTTTTACCCCAGAGCGTTAGCGTGACGGGAGCAGAACTGGTCACCGTAAGTGCCTCTTTCGTAACGATGAAGTGCAACTGCGCATTCTGCCAACGCAGCGGAAACGCCAGCCTTTGCCAGTGCGCAGGCATCCTGGGTGCCAGATGTAACTCCCCGTCCACGATCTGCAGCCCGGCAAATCCCTGAATAACGCCTGACCAGATCGCACCCGTTGCGGCAGCATGAATACCGTCATCACTGCTGTGCGGATCGTCGCCCAAATCGATAGCAATGCCATCACGCCAGAAGGCGTAAGCCCCTTCTGTATCACCACAGCGCGCGTTCACAATGCCGTGGATGACTTTGCTCAGGGATGAGTCATGAATAGTGCGCGGCTCATAGAATGCCAGGTTGGCCGCGCACTGCTGCGGCGTAAAGCGTTCCGGCAACAGGTAATTAAGCATTACCACGTCGGCCTGTTTGAGGATCTGCATCTCGTTAACTTCAGCGCGCGAGTAATCCAGCAGAATGGTCTGCTTGCCCGCTTTGGCTTTATAGCGGCTCAGATCGATCGCTGGTTTGGACATGAAGGTGTCATCCTGCGGTATGACCCCGTCGGCGTTAGCCTCGGGCAGCCATAAGCGCGACAGGAACCGTTGCGCATTTTCCGTAAAACGCGCATCTTCACGCTCAAACATCGACATAAACCGGCAGGCACTGGCGACGTTGTGCCACGCCAGATAGTTGGTGTAGGCGTTGTTATTTACGTGCTCCGTGTATTCATCCGGCCCGATCACGTCATGGATCTCCAGACGGTCGCCAACTTCCGTCGCGCGTCCCATCCAGAACAACGCGGTTTCCATGAGCAGCGTCAGGCCTTCATTG
Source organism: Enterobacter sp. 03-F-07-AD-ECC (assembly GCF_047530935.1). Taxonomy (NCBI): domain Bacteria; kingdom Pseudomonadati; phylum Pseudomonadota; class Gammaproteobacteria; order Enterobacterales; family Enterobacteriaceae; genus Enterobacter; species Enterobacter sp. 03-F-07-AD-ECC. The sequence goes on from NZ_JBLKBZ010000022.1 coordinate 37,531, forward strand.
CGCATAAAGGCATCATCGTGCGTTGCCTGCCAGTAGGCGACAATGGCCCACGCGATATCCGCCACGATATGATGTTCAGCCAGCGCGGAGGCCACTTTCTGACGAACGCCCGTGCGGATGTTGATCGCTGCGAATTCCGGCGTCTCTTCCTGACCGCTCGCGGCACTCTCCCAGGGGAACAAGGCGCCTGGCCAGCCGTTCCGGCGTGCTTTTTCCCGGGCCCCCGGCAGGTTAAGCCACCGGTAGCGCAGCAGACGACGGGCAACATCTGGTCGGGTAAAGAGATGGAAAGGCAGCAGGAAAATTTCGGTGTCCCAGAACACGTGGCCTTTATAGCCCTCCCCGGTCAGGCCCTTGGCCGCAATACTGCTCCGTTCATCATGGGCAGGCGTCATGGCCGTGAGGTGCCAGACCGCGTAATCCAGCGCCAGCTGATCCTGATGTTCGGTCGACGTAACGTCCACCCGGCAGTCATGCCAGACCTTTTTCCAGGCGCACGCCGCGCTTTCGACTAACGCAGCATACCCTCTTGTCGCGCAGGTTTTGAGCTCAGCCAGAGCATTGCGGGCAAACGTGTCCTGTGAAAGCGCTTTATCGCTGCGATGCGTCACCCAGACCAGCTTCTCAAGCGTGACAGTGTCACCCTGAGCGACCTTCACGGCGTGATGAACCGTGATACGCCGGTTTTTCGCGGTAAAGCAGCTGTCGCTGGTGGTTGAGAGACGACAGCATGCCGATATCACCACATCCGCAGCACGATCCTGCGTTTCATACACGCCCTGCATGTAGTATTGGTCAAAGACTCTGACCGAGATTTCATCCAGATGCTGACGGCCGCTGTTGGTTTGCGTCGCATCAATCCCCGTGCTCAGCATAACGTCTGATGCGGCATCCAGCGGAGTGACGGAGAGCTGCATTGCCACCAACGGCAGTTGATCCAGTGAGACAAAACGGCGGCTTTCCACACGGTAGCGCTTTCCGTCTGGCGAGCGCCACACTACGCGACGACGCAGTTCGCCATTGGCAAAATCCAGCTCCCGCTGCCAGTCAATAATCTCCCCTGACAGCAAGGTGAAATTGATGCCGTCCAGTTCGATATCCATGCCGATGATGTCAGGCACGTTGATCAGCTCGTTGGTCTCATTACGACCAGCACGATGATAAAGCCCGGCAAGATACATTCCCCGGGTCTGCTGCGTGTAGTTTTCCTCATGCGCCGCACGTATGCCCATATAGCCGTTGCCGCAGGCCATGATTGACGCGTATTTATTGAGGCTGTGAGGGCAAAAAACCGGATCGTTTAATACAGACAGGTTCAGCATAACGTTACGCTTTCCCCTTTTTCTGCCGCCTCGTACAGTGCGGCGACCAGTTGCTGGATCACCAGCCCTTGTTCGGCATCGGCAATCATGACCGGCTCTCCCATGACGTGACGGACAAACGCATCCATGCTGCGTAAATGCCGCTGATCGTCTGCCTCTTCGCGCAGGGTTAGGGTCTGCAAAACTCCGCCTTCATCGGTGTAAATATGGGCCGGGAACAGCGTCGCCCCCGCTTTTTCACCGCAAAAAGCGACATTCATGATGGACTGCTCGCGGATGTTGAGCGCAAAGGAGGTATCCAGACGCAGAATGCCGCCATTGCAAAATTCAATCGTCCCGAACAGGGCATCTTCAACGGTAAACTGTGCAGGATCCCATTCACCAAACTGGCCACAGTTTTTGCGGTTTCCCAGTTTTTGAAAGCTGTGCGCCGTCACGCGTTTTACCGCCGGGAAACCCAGTACATACATCGCGGCGTCGAGCATATGGATCCCAATATCAATCAGCGGCCCGCCCCCCTGCAGTGCTTTATTGGTGAAAACGCCCCAGCCGGGAACGCCGCAGCGGCGCAATGCCTGCGCCGTAGTGAAGTAGATTTCGCCCAATGCCCCGTTCATTACCGCCTCACGCAGCAGTTGCGTATCACGTGCAAAGCGGTGGTGAAAATCATAGGCCAGCACTTTTCCCGCCGTTCGGGCCGCCACACGCATCCGGTCGGCTTCATGTGACGTCATGGCCGGGGGTTTTTCGCACATTACATGGCACCCGGCTTCCAGGGCTGCCATCGCATGTTCAAAATGAAAACGGTTGGGCGAACAGACGCTCACCACATCCGGTTTGACCGCCTGCAGCATTTCATTCACGTCCTGCCATGCCGACGGAATGGCATGGCTTTCAGCAAACGCCTGAGCCTGTTCAGGATGGCTGTCCATGACAGCCACCATCTGAACATCACTGCGCGTGGAGTAATACGAGGCATGCACTTTGTCCGCGACCTGCCCGGCACCAATAATGGCGACACGCAGAGGCGAAGGTGTTAAGGCACTCATCACGCTGGTCATCCTTAGCATTCACGCAGATAAGTGAGAGAATCCTGATAGGCCTTCGCAGGATCGTCAGCGCGAACGCGGCACTCGTAAACAACGTAACCCTGATAACAATCGGCACGCAGCTGGTCGAACAGAGCGGCAAAATCAAGAGAGCCGCTTCCCGGCTGATAACGATGGTTATCGGCAATATGCACATGGCCCAGCAGGTCCCGGTTCTGGTGCAGCGCTTCCGTCAGCGAGTCTTCTTCAATATTCATATGATAGAAATCGCCGATAATCTGAACATGTTTCAGCCCATTCTCTTCGATGTAACGACGTGCATCCGCGAGGGTGTTGATCATGTGATCCTGATAGCGGTTCAGCGGCTCCAGGTAAACGGTGGTGCCGGTGCGCGCCGCCACCTCGTCCAGCCAGCGCAGCGAGGCGCTCACCGCCTTGCGGTCTCCTTCAAGGCTACGCGGCGACGTCATCGGCGGCAGGCGGAAGGTAAACATCCCCCAGGCAGCAGGAACAACGATTCCTTTACCGCCCACCTCTGCTAATGCTTCAAGGATACGTTCGATCTGCGTTAATCCGTTCAGGCGACGCTCTTCGATGAAGTCACCAATCCAGCCATCGTACCCGCCGCAGGCCGTGGTAACCGGCAGCCCTGTAGCCTTAATGGCCGCTTTAACCTCTTCAAGGTTCTCCACCAGCAGCTTGCCGTCTATCTCATACCCATCAAAGCCCATAGCCTTGATGTATTGAAATTTTTCCAGGATATTGGTCGGGAAAAAGGCCTGGTTTTGCGTTGCGATTTTCATTTTCATGCTCTCCTTAGCTCAGAACGTGACGCCCATTTTGATACTCAGTTCAGGATGCTGATCGACATAGGTCATGTAGCTCTCAGCGCTGGTGGTAAACGTTACGACCGGGTCGATTAAATCTTCGCAATTGAGATAGCCGTTCATCAGCAATTCCCAGCAGGACTCTTCAATACGCTTACGGTTCCAGCGTGGGTAATCAGGATTTGGTTCGCTGCAGGCGCGGGAGAAGACAATTTTCGCATTATTGAAATGCGCTTCGCGGCCGAGGTTAAAGCCTTCCGCGAACGGTTTCGCAAAGGCCACGTATGAGATGGTGCCGCCGTAAGCGAGCCCGCGCAGCGCAGACTGCAGCGCATCAGCAAAGCCGCTGGTTTCGATAATCACATCCGCGCCCTGCTTGCCGGTCAGTTTTTTGATTTCCAGACCAACATCCGTGCCAATCGGATCCAGACAGTAGTCTGCCCCATGGCGACGGGCGATGTCGCAGCGGTGCGCGATAGGGTCGACACCGATAACGATTGACGCACCGGCTTTCTTTGCCAACTGGATGGCAATCTGACCAATCGCGCCAAGCCCAACGACGACGACAAAATCCCCTACCCGCACATTGGCGTCACGTACGCCGCTCATTGCAAATTGTGCCGGGTCGTAGCAGACCGCATTTTTCCAAGAGGCGCCCTGAGGCATTTTGCGCAGTTTGTAGTTGTTGACGGCATTCACAATGACCGTTTCCTGTAGCGGTCCATAACAGCAAACGCGGTCTCCGACACGGTATTCCGTTACGTCAGCGCCACACTCAATGATGTCCCCGACAATCATGTTCCCGAGCTGGAATTTACCAAACTCGATCCCGCGAGCCGCCCCCTCTTCACGCGGCGTAAACAACTGCCAGTCAGGGTTAAACTCTTCATCGATAAACGGACTCGCCGCCCTGAAATCCACCACTTCGGTGCCGTGTTTCGGTGCGCCAAAGCGGGCGCGAATTTTCACTTCATGAACGGCAACGGGACGGTCTTCATATTCGACCAGCGCTGCCACACGCGGCGCTGTCGCAACTAACTTCTTCATTACTCACTCCTTGTTAAAATTGGCCGCCTCAGCCCTTAACGCCACCGGCGGTCAAACCACTTTTAATAAAACGTTCAGACAGCGCATACATGATGACCACCGGCAGTGCCGTCACCAGCGATGCCGCCATCATGCGGCCCCAGATGTAATCTGGCGTACTGAAAAGGGTGTTCAGCCCTACCGGCAAGGTGAAGTTGCTGGCGCTGGACAGGAAAATGGAGGCAAACAGATAGTCGTTCCACGCCACCATGAAGCAGTAGACAAAGACCGACACCAGACCCGAAATCGCTAACGGAACGGTAATGCGAAAGATGATTTGCAGGCGGTTAAGGCCATCCATCATCGCGGCTTCTTCTATTTCGTCCGGGATAGTGTCGAAATAGCTGCGCAGCATAAATACCGCCGTGGGTAACGTCTGAGTCACCATGGTGATAATCAGCGCCAGTTCGGTGTCATAGATGCCGAGCGCGGTGATGATTTTGAACAGCGGCACCACCAGCAGAATCCCTGAAAACATGTAGACGGTGTAGAAGCTGGCGTTGATCGTCGTGCGCCCTTTAAAACGCAGTTTGGATAAGGCGTAAGCCCCCAGCGTGCCGAGAAACACGGCAACGATCGACGAGGTCAGTGACACCACCATGCTGTTACGGAAGTAATCCACAAACGGGAAAATCAGCGGGTTAAAGATGTCGATGTAATGCTGTAACGTCCACTCCTGCGGCAGAATGGTCGGATGCAGCGATATCGCCTCTCTGGCGCTTTTAAAGGAGGTCATCAGCATCACGAAAAATGGGAACAGCGTGATGATCAGGAACGCCGCGAGCCCCAGATAAAAACCAATACGTCCCAGTACGCGTTTATTTGTTGCCATTGAGATTTACCCTTTTTCTGGTCAGCAGAATGACGGCGAAAATGATCACAAACAGCACCACTGAGATAGCCGCAGCTTTACCCAAATCGTTAAAGGCAAACGCCGTTTTGTAGAGATAGACGCCCAAAATATCGACTTTGGTAGTCAGCAGGTACACGTCCGCAAACATGTAAAACATCCAGATGGTTCGCAGCGTGATGACCGTGGCCAGCACCGGCATAATCGCGGGCAGCGTGACGATGCGAAAACGTTGCCAGCCATTCGCACCATCCATTTCTGCGGCTTCGTATAACGATTTATCAATCGTTTGTAAGATCGCGAGAAACGAGATAAACGCATACGGGAAGTAGCGCCAGATGGCGAATAGCACCACCAGCACAAAGCTGCTGCCGGGGTTGTCAAACCACAGCGGTGCCTGGTCATACAGATGCAGCAGGTCTACCCCCAGGTAGTTCACGATGCCGTAACCGTTGTTGAACATGTATTTCCAGGCAAACACCAGTGAAATAGACGGCGTGACGTAAGATAAAATCACCAGCGAACGCGCCGTTTTGCGCAGCCGAAACTCCCGGTTAAAGAAGATGGCGACAGCCAGCCCTAGCCCCGTGCTACCTATCACCACCAGGGCCGTATACCAGAAGGTCATCCACAGGGAGTGCCAGAACGCTGCATCACTCAAAATACGGATGTAGTTATCCAGCCCAACAAACACCGCGCTAATGCGCGGGTTGAGCGGCAAGCGTAAGAAACTGATTTCAATGTTGGAAATCATTGGCCAGGCCACAAGGCCCCCCAGCAAAATCAGGCTGGGGGCCAACAGCAGCATGGCGAAAGGCATATCTGAACGACCAGAAAACAACGTCTTCATAATTTCCTTCCGCAGAAGCGCTCCTATCGTTGTGAAACCAGGTCAGTCAGGCGTTTCTGGCTGTTGCTTAACGTGGTGTTGAGGTCTTGCTGACCTACCGTCACGTTATGCACCATCGAACTGATGATGCCGGAACCTGTCACGTCGCCCATGCGGGTAAAGTTTTTGTCGCCCACGGCCCCAAATACCTGCACATTCGGGAACTGTGCGATCAGCTCATACGGCAGTTGACCAAAGGCTTTGATGACCTCGTTGTTTTTCCAGCTCTCGGTATCCACCACCAGTTTGTTCACCGGTAACGCCGCCCCCGGAGACATCATGACCCAGTCCGAGGCGTTTTGAGCCTGCTCCATCCAGGTCACAAATTTCTCAGCGGCTTTGGTTTCTTCTTCAGTCTGGCCGGTCGTGATCGTCAGCGACGTCACCATGCCGTAAACCGCAGACGATTTTTCCGTTGGAACCACGAAGCCCAGGTTGGCAGGATCCCCTTCTTTAAACACGGCAGGCAGAATATAGGTGGAGTAAACCGCCATTGGCGCAGAACCGTTCATGAACGCGTCTTTGATCTCCATGACGTCGTTTGAGCCTGGCATCGTGTTCTTCGCCAGTTCTTTATAAAACGCCAGCGCGTTTAACATTTCAGGCGTATCGATCTGGATGTTGCCCTGCGCGTCGAAGACGTTTGCCCCACCTGAAAGGGCAAACTGGGAGAAGGCCTGCTCGGTCATGACGCTTTCAGCGGTTGGAAGCGCGATACCGTAGTGTTTCTTAGCCGGGTCGTTGAGCATCTGACTGGCTTTCAGCAGCTGTTGCCAGTTATGCGGCTCTTTAATACCCGCCGCGGCGAGAACATCTTTGTGGTACCAGACGCCTGACAGCCAGGCGCTAATTGGCACCCCCGTCCACGCGGTGCCGTCTTCCGTGCGAACAACACGGAGAATGCCGTCATAAAACGTCTTTTCACCGACGGCTTTAATGGCTTCGCCAATTGCGTCACGGTCCAGCAACTGCTCTTTATCCATCACTTTTGCATAGTCATGGCTGACCTCAATCACCTCCGGCAGTGCGCCGGTCCGCGCGAGGGTAATGACCTTGGTGTTGTATGCATCCTCTTCCACCGGCACCTGTTTCACCGTGATGGAGGGATTCTCTTTCTCGAATTTCTCAATCAGTTTCGTGATGACGGCCTGACGCTCCTGCTCCACCGACGAATGCATAAACTCGATGGTCACAGAAGATTGTGTGTCGTCCTTGCAGCCTGCTAACAGGGCGCACGAAACCAGTGCTGAAATCAGCACAATTCTCGGCATTTTCATTGTTAAGGTCCTTTTTTAGTTTTCTTTAATCCACATAACCTGCCATGGATTTAGGGTCAACGTCGTATCGTTAATATTGATCCCGGTTATTAAATCTTTTCCTGTCTGACTATTTGAAGGGAGGTGTTGAATATCATTACTGAAATTAAAGAGCGCTGTTATTCGCTCGCCGTTATCGGCAATGCGAACTATTTTCAAAACATGCTCCCCGGATGTTTCAAAGCGCGCCTGACTGTCCGGGTGGAACGCTTTTTCCTGACGGCGTAACGAAATTAGCGCACTCAATCCAGAATAAACTTTATGACGAAGGCTATTAATATCGTCGAGTTTATGATCAATTTCACCGGACTGATATTTCTTTCGGTTTATTGCTCTATTATACCCTAACCGCTCCACACCCTCATAATCATTACGGGAGCCAATAATACTCTGAATATAGATTGCAGGCACACCCGGGAAACTCAACAGAACGGCATGAGCCAGAATAAAACGGGCGATGCGCAGAGTATCTTCATCCTTCTTAGCACTTAATGCATCCAGATAGGTTACATTGATTTCATACGGGCTGCGCGTACCGTCAGGGTTATTTTTCCAGTTAACCAGCGCGCCTTCCTGCTGGAGTGTTTCCACCAGCGACAGAATTTCCGATTCCGGTAAAATTCCGCGTAACGGATTAAGTCCGATCCCGTCGTGCGAGGCCAAAAAGTTAAACCAGGTGGTTTGCTTTGACGGCAGTTCCAGCGATGTGGCCCACTGACAAAGTGCCCGTACATCCTGACGATGAACGGCATGCAGAACCAGTGGTGGCAAGGAGAACTGATACACCATCTGGGCTTCATTCTTGCCGTCACCAAAGTAAGAAACGTTGTCTTTATGCGGGACATTGGTCTCAGTGATGATCACCGTACCCGGTGCCACAGCGTCCGTAATGGCGCGGAAGAGCTGAATCAAACGGTGCGTTTGTTCAAGATGGATGCAGCTTGTTCCGGGGATCTTCCACATAAAGCCAACCGCATCAAGGCGGATATAGCGCGCCCCTTCCATCAGGTAATGGAGAAGCACATCCACCATTGCAATCAACACCTCAGGAGAGGCGAAATTGAGGTCAATCTGATCATCGCTGAAGGTCGTCCACAGATGCCGAACGCTTCCATCATCAAGTGTAAAAGGTGTCAGGAGAGGCAATGCGCGAGGCCGTGTCACAGCAGATAAATCAGTTTGCGGATCCACGGAAATAAAGAAATCTTCATAGCCCGGTTTTTGCGCAAGATAATGAGCGAACCATTGGCTTTTCGCTGACATATGGTTGCAAACAAAATCGAACATTAAACTGGCATATTGTTTTAATTCAGCAACGTCTTGCCATGCTCCCGTTTCAGGCGCAACGTCATGGTAATCGATAACGGAAAAACCATCATCAGAGGACCACGGGTAAAAAGGTAAAAGATGCACATGAGAAAATGAACGAGAAAGCCATTTGTTATAAAAACGGGTAAAAACAGGCAGCGCTTTCTCCCCTTTATTGTAGAACTGATCGGCATAGGTTATCAGGACGATATCTTTTTCATCCCAACCGGCTTTACGCTTTTCGGTAATAACAGCAGCAGCTCTGGAGATTTTCCCTGACAGTGTTTCACGGTGCGCCTCAGAAAACGATTCGCCGTAAACAAGATTGATTAAATTTTTAATTTTATCGTTCACTTTATTTTTCCATGGTAGCGGTCCCACGAAACGCAATCTACTCCCATGAAAAATATCTGTCAACGGACCTGAGGGGGTAAAAACGTCTTCTCAAGGCAACTCAGCGCAGTAATGTGAGCTGCCGCAAAGAAAGACAGAAAAGGAAGAAAACGAAGAGAAATGCCGACAGCCCTCCTCTCATAAGAGAAAGACTGCGGTATACGCGGAGATCAGGATAAGTATCGACGGGAAAAACGTTTGGCCAGTTTTTGCAGCAGCGGCTCCAGCGCCACGGCCAATAACAGTCTTACCGGCTTACGGGCAACAGATTTTATTGCCCAGCCAGCCACGCCTGCCGGACCATAACGTAACGCCGTCAGCAGGACCAGTTTACCTGCGATTTTCAGGCCGGGTTTTACCTTCTGACCGGCCTGTTGCCAGTTTTTGTTCATCTATGTTCTCTCTTAAAGCTGACGAAAACGACTTCTCAGCGTAAAGGTATCAGACGTGACGTAACGTTCCATTTCGCGCAACCGCTTTTCACCTGCGGCGAGTTCAGCATCCACCTGGTTCAGAATGTCACTACTGCTCGGTGCGCCTTCTGCAGCCAGTTCACCTTCCGGCATGGGGTCGAGCACAAACGACAATACGATGTACGCCACCAGAGTGATAAACGCCAGACCGAAGAAAATCGATAACACCGTTACCACGCGCACCAGTTTAACCGGTACATCCAGATAGTGGGCAAGCCCCGCACAGACGCCGCGAACCATGCCCTGCTGTGGGATCCGCCACAGCTTTTTATTCAGATTCAGTCCTGACATTAACGCTCCCTCCAGTTCGGGTGTTCCGCATCCAGGATAGCTTCCAGCGCCTGAATACGTTCACGCATCTTGTTCGCCTGATCGGACAGCTGTACCAGACGTTGTTGCTCGCTCTGGGAAAGGGCGTCCCGTGAAGAACGGTTGCTGTAGTGCAGCCATAACCAAATCGGCAGCACGAACAGCACGAAAATGGTCAGGGGAATAGCGAGAAAAAGCGCGCTCATGTGTACTCCTTGTCGTACGATGCGTGGCGGCACGCTCAGGTGCCGCATGAATTATTATTGATTGTCTTGCTTCATTTTGGCTTTCAGGGCCGCCAGCTGCTCGCTGATTTCATCGTCGGCTTTCAGATCGGCGAACTGCTGATCGAGCGATTTTTGCTTACCGATGCTGTGGCTTTCCGCTTCCGCTTCCATCTGATCGATACGACGTTCGAAGGACTCAAAACGCGCCATTGCTTCATCAAGCTTACCGCTGTCCAGCTGACGGCGTACATCGCGGGAAGAGTTTGCCGCCTGGTGACGCAGCGTAAGTGCCTGCTGACGCGCACGGGTTTCGCTCAGCTTGTTCTCAAGCTCGCCAATCTCTTTCTTCATACGGGTGAGCGTGTCGTCCACCAGCGTAACTTCATGTTCCAGCGCGGTAACCATATCCGCCAGTTTCTGTTTTTCAATCAATGCGGCACGGGCCAGATCTTCTTTATCTTTACGCAGCGCCAGTTCGGCTTTTTCCTGCCATTCATTAAGTTGGGCGGTAGCCTGCTCAATACGGCGGGTTAACTGCTTTTTCTCAGCCAGCGCACGGGCGGAGGTAGAACGCACTTCAACCAGTGTATCTTCCATTTCCTGAATCATCAGACGCACCAGCTTTTGCGGATCTTCCGCTTTCTCAAGCAGCGAGTTGATGTTGGCGTTCACGATGTCGGCAAAACGAGAAAAAATACCCATAATTCAATCCTCACATTTCTGTTATCGAGCGATGCCCTGCTGTACAGATAATACAATTCCCGTGCCAACTTTTTATCTTATTGATTTCACTGAATGTGATTGATTTTCGATCACGTTGGAACTAAGCTCACCTGGTGAATCTCGCTAAGGAGTGGTTAATTTCATCATGGCTGAATATAAAGACAATTTACTCGGTGAGGCTAACAGCTTTCTCGAAGTACTGGAGCAGGTTTCACGCCTCGCCCCTCTCAACAAACCGGTGCTGATTATCGGTGAGCGCGGCACGGGCAAGGAGCTGATCGCCAACCGACTCCACTATCTGTCCGGGCGCTGGGATGGTCCTTTTATTTCGCTTAACTGCGCCGCGCTGAATGAGAACCTGCTGGATACCGAGCTGTTCGGCCATGAAGCGGGAGCCTTTACCGGGGCGCAAAAGCGCCACCCTGGCCGTTTCGAGCGTGCCGACGGCGGCACCCTGTTCCTTGACGAGCTGGCCACCGCGCCAATGCTGGTACAGGAAAAATTGTTGCGCGTCATTGAATATGGCGAGCTGGAACGCGTCGGCGGCAGCCAGCCGCTACAGGTTAACGTGCGTCTGGTCTGTGCGACAAATGCCAACCTGCCGGAAATGGTGGCTGAGGATAAATTTCGCGCCGACCTGCTCGACCGCCTCGCTTTTGACGTCGTCCAGCTTCCACCGCTGCGTGAACGGCGCAGCGATATTATGCTGCTGGCGGAACAGTTTGCCATTCAGATGTGCCGTGAGCTGGGTCTGCCGCTCTTTCCGGGCTTTAGCGATAATGCCCGGGAGACGCTGCTTAACTATCCCTGGCCGGGGAATATTCGCGAGCTGAAGAACGTCGTCGAACGCTCTGTCTACCGTCACGGCAGCAGCGAAACGGAACTGGACAACATTATTCTCGATCCTTTTCAGCGTAACGCGCCATCTGTTACCGCGCCGGCGCGTTCGAACGATGGGCCCTCACTCCCGCTCGATCTGCGCCAGTTTCAGCATAAGCAGGAACAACAGCTACTGGAGCAGAGCCTTAGGAAGGCGAAATATAACCAGAAAGGGGCAGCTGAACTGTTGGGGCTGACCTACCACCAGTTAAGAGCATTGCTCAAAAAGCACCAGATGCGCTGACGGGCAGGACCATTCTGCTGGGATTTATCCCCGCGAGGATCCCGCGGGGATAAGAGTCATGCTACCGCAATATGCATCTGCGAAAGCATATCGGTATTCACACCGACCAGCGTGACGCTGCTGTCGCCGTAGGTGAGTAAGGCATTATCACCTTCAAACGACAGGTGGTTGAGATAGCTGTCATTATCGGCAATGTTCTGGTTAGCCATAAAGATCAGGCTGTCGCTGGCGGAGAGGTTATAGACCGTGTCATGACCAAAATCACCGTAGAAGAGAAGCGTGTTTTCGCTGCCGTTAAGGTGGATGGCGTCGTCGGCATACCCGGAAACCACATTGTTATTGTTCCCGTTTACGCTGATCTCACTGTCATTGGCCCCTGAATAGAACCAGCTGTCATTACTGGCAGTCGAGATAGTGAAACTGTTCTCTGTATCGGCATAATAGCTTTTCGCATACGCGATTGAGCCGCTGTCACCTTCTAAGCCATAATCCGTGACCTGCCATGTCGCGTTCTGGTTGATGTTAATACCAAACAGGCTAAACAAGGTGTGGTCTGCGTTAACGTAATGGATATCTTCCGCCCGTGTAATATCGCCGGTGGAATATTTAAAGTACAGCGTCCCTTCTGCATCGTGGCTAAACGTAAAATCGGCAATATGACATTCCGTTACGTAGGTGTTAGTCCCTGCGCCACCATAAATAACGTTATAGCCGCTGTGATCTTTAAAACTGTCATCTCCCCCACCACCGCAGAGATAATCGTTACCCTTCCCGCCTTGTAATAAATCATTTGTTTCGGTACCAATAATAAATGTCGACCCCACATGCGTTACGGATTTATTGAGATCCGAAACCCAGGTCGTGGAACGGTATGCTTCAGAAAGATTAGAAACAATGATATTGGAATTTTGATGGGTGAAATCATAGATTTCAGAATCCATAATTCGTAATGCACCATCCGTATAGCCCTGACCGGAGTGCCCGGCCCAGGACGCCATATTCGCGATCGAAAAGATCTTACAATCGTTGGTCAGGCCGGCATAGTAATCATTAAAGGAGACGATGTTGTTGGTGCAGGTTTCAAGCGGCGTGTCGTGGTTAAATAAACTGTCCAGCGTCAAGCTGTGACCCGTTAACACACGAAATACTGGATCGTTCTCATAACCAATATTAAGCACTTTGTCATCGGCCAGGTTTTGAGTCGGAGAGGCGAATGCGATGTAGCTTGCGTCCTCAAAGAAACCACCCCACTGGCCCTGTGCGGACAGGGTTGCCATGCTGTTAACAGCCAGTCCGCCAAGACTATGTCCGGTAATGATGATGTCATTACCGGTCAGGCCATTTGCCGTGGCAAACGCGGCCACCGAACTCATGAGGTTTTTATACGCGTTGAGAACATAGTTATCCGCATAGCCGTCGACCAATGCAGATAATACGTCGCTGACGGTATCCATCGCGGTATTGATGGTATGCTGAAGTGAAGGCGCGCTGGCGTAAGTGCCCGTCCCCCAGAAGCTAATGCCTATATTGACCAGCTTGCCATTGGCGTCATATTTTCCCATAACATTGCATTCGGCGCTGGTTTCAAGAAGACTTTCGCCATAAAAAGCACCATAGGGATTAGTACAGCCGCTGTAGTTAAGCGTGGTCCCGTCTAATACTTTCCAGCCATTTTCTTCTGTATAGGTATAATCAGCATACGTAGCTGCACCAAAATTGATACTTTCAATGGTCAGTGCATCCTTAATAAGCTGCGTGTTTTTCTCGCCCTGATAATCGAATACAGGCATAGTCGTCCCTCTGTTTATTATCAACAATCATTGAGCAAAATACGAATCAAGTAACATAACGTTATCATTGTTTATTTCGCCCGTCTGCGCGAGCAAACTGACCCATGCCTTAATGACAGCATGTTTTTCTGCAGTAAGCTCAACTTTGGTTTTATAGAAAGATTGTTCTGCATTTAATAAATCGATATTCATGCGCTGACCAGCCTGAATGCTTTTTTTCGTCGCTTCAATCTGACGCCTGGCGGCGTCCACCGCGGAAGCATAGGCAGCAAGGCGCTCTGACGCATGGAGGCATTTATTTAAGGATTTTTTAATTTCGCTGTAGGTCGCCAGCCGCTGTGCATCATGAAGATATTTTGCCTGCTCATAGCGGGCCGCTGCCTGACGCAGGGACGCTGAAACGCCGCCCCCGGAAAAGAGATCCATGCTGACGCGCAGGCCTATGCTGTCGGTACGATATTTCTGATGAATGGTATTGTCGTTGCTTGAATCGTTCTCAGAATGCATCGCGTAAAGCTGTACCCGGGGAAGCGCGCCAGCGCGGCTGCGTTCAATTTCATAGCGTTTTTCTTCCACGCTATGTCCGGCAGAAAGGATATCGGGATTATGCGCGGCCGCCTTTTGTTCCCAGTATCGATAGTCTCCTGATGCCAGCGGCAGCTTAAGCGGCTTTTCACCGAGTATCGGTAGCGCTGCCGTCTGCGAGAGATCCATGCCCACGATCGCTGATAACGCAACGTTAGCCGTATCCAGCGTATCGCGCGCCTCCACCTCATCCGCAATCGCCAGGCTGAGCGCAGAGGCGGTCTCGGTGACATCCGTTACTGCGCCCTCACCGGCCTCGAACTGTCGCTGAGCCTGCTTTTTCTGCTCTTCCAGCCCCTGACGATGCAGAGTCGCAAGCTGGAGCCGTTGATGCGCCTCGGTAAGATCCAGCCAGGCGGTAATGAAGCGGTTTTGCAGATCAATCAAACTGCTTCGGTAGCGTTCATCAGACTGCATTTTTTTGATAATGCCGATGCGATACCCCGCATAGGCATCGTAATCAAACAGCGGCTGAACAACGGTAACCGATCCCGAATAACTGTCATATTGTTGATGTTGCACCACCTCAGAATGCTCCCCCAACAAATTTGTCTGCTGGTACTGCTGCCGCTGCCAGTTACGCGGTGCGCGTTGATAGCTAACGCTGACTTTTGGCAGTAACCCGGCGCGACCGATGGGGATGTACTCTTCTCCGGCAAGCTGATCCTTCACGGCAGCGCGGTATTGCGGATCGTTGTCCAGCGCCATGAACCAGCCCTGAGTCAGTGTCAGCGCACCTGCTGAAAAGGACGCCATCAGCGTGAGCAGATACACAACAGGTATGAATTTTGCGGTAAGCATCTTTACTCCTCGATGAACGACCGCGATGCACGATCCACAATGGGTTTCAGCAGATAGCTCAACAGCGAGCGCTCTCCGGCTTTAATAAAGACCTCTACTGGCATACCCGGTTTAACCTCCTCGCTCTTCAGCTTTTTCATCCCCTCCGGCGTAACGGCGATCTGAATCTTGTAGTACGGCTGCTGGGTGGTGGGATCGGTCTGGCGATCCGCTGACACCAGCGATACCCGGGCCGGGATTTTCGGCGTGCTTTGCTGGTTGAAGGCGGTAAACATCAGGGTAACGGGCATGCCCTTATGGACTTTATCGATCAGAGCGACGTCAATTTGTGAGTCGATAATCAGGGGGGAGGCCTGCGGGACAATTTCCAGTAGCTGCTCGCCCGCGCTTACCACCGCGCTGTCGCTGGCAAGCGCGAGGTTCATTACCACACCATCCTGCGGTGCGACAACGCGGGTCAGGGAGAGATCGACACCGGAGAGCGTCAGCTGTTTTTTGCTCTCGCTGACCTGCAGGCGAAGCTGGTCAATTTGCGTTTCAATATCTTTCCGGTTATCAATCAACCGCTGCTGCATGCCGCGTTTGAGCTGGGCGATCTGATTCCCTAACTCTACGATTTTGCTGCGGGTTTCACCCACCTCGCCCGCCAGAGACGCCGATTGCACCTGGATATCGAGATAGCGGTTACGGGGGAAATAGCCCTCTTCCATTAGTGGTTTCAGGTCTTTGAGTTGACGATTTAACAGTGCGAGTCCTTGCGCTTTCGTCTCGCAGGTTCTGGCAAGAGAATCGCGCTGGCGAGCCAGCCCTGCAATGGCCTGAGCGTCATTTTCCTGAGCATTTTTCAGCGCCTCCTGCCGGGCATGCATAAGCTGGCGTTGCTGAGCCACTATGGGCTTGATCGCATCCCGCAGGGCTTCGTCTTCTGTCTCAGGGGGCAACGTCAGCGTTTGCATGCCCGCCAGCTCAGACTGCAGGCGGCTTTCAGCAATGAGCGACGTCAGATAATGCTGGCGCGCAGCGGAGAGTTGGGCGAGCGTCGATTGCTGGCTGAGCAGCACCAGCAGATCGCCTTTATGTACCGTCTGCCCCTCTTTGACGGCGATGCTTGTCACCACACCGCCTGTGGGTGCCTGTACGGCCTTACGGTAGCCGTCCACCACCACGGTTCCGGTGGAAACAACACCTTTATCCAGCGGCGCAAATGCCGCCCAGAGCAAGAAAGATCCCAGACCTGCCAGCAACACTACCGAGCCAAGGCGGACAAACGGAACGACGTCAACAAGGGGCGTCTTCTGCGCATCGCTATTATGCATGGACTTTTCCTTGTTCAGCAGGGACGCTGTTTGTCTTATTTACCGGGCGAGCTGACTGCTGTAAGAGTTGTGCCGTTGGGCCATAAACCTTCGTTTTTCCGCCTTCGAGGACGAGCAGATGGCTGGTCAGCGGCAATATTCCCGGACGATGAGAAATGATGACGACGCTTTTTTTCTGCTGCCGGAGCTGCCGGATAACCTGCTGCAAAGCCTGCTCACCCGATTCATCGAGGTGAGCGTTGGGCTCATCAAGGATCACCAGTGCCGGATTGCCGTACAGCGCCCGGGCCAGGCCAATGCGCTGTTTTTGCCCACCCGACAGGGCCATCCCCTGCTCGCCGGTCAGGGTGTTATACCCGTCAGGCATACGCAAAATCATGTCGTGGATCCCGGCCATCTTTGCCGTGGCGATCAGTTGCGTTGAATCAATCTCACCAAACTGGGCAATATTCTCAGCGAGGGTTCCCGTAAAAAGCGTAACGTCCTGCGGCAAGTAGCCGATTCCGGGACCCGGCTTCTGCTTCTGCCACTGGTAAATATCTGCCCCATCCAGCCTGACATCCCCCTCTCCGGCAGGCCAGACACCGCACAACACTCTGGCGAGACAGGATTTCCCCGATGCACTGGCTCCCACAATTCCCAGCACCTCACCCGGGTTTACCCGCAGAGTGATGTTTTGCAGTATGGGTTGCCGGGGGTTTCCCGGAGGGAAAACGGTGACATTCTCAACCGTGAGCACTCCCTGCGCAGCCGGCAGGCGTATGCTCTCCTGCGCCGGGGGAAAGTCTCCCGTCAGACGAACCACGCGTTCACATGCCAGACGAGCTGACCGGTAGCCTTTCGCCACGCTGATGAGTTGTTCCACCGGTGACAGCGCTCTTCCGAGCAAAATTGAGCCCGCGATCATCATACCCGGCGAGATGTCTCCCAGAATCGCCAGCCAGCAGCCCAGCCCCAACATCAGGGACTGAAGCGCCATGCGTACGGTTTTGGTGACGGCAGACATCAATACAGCGCGTTCACTGGCCGCACTCTGGCAATAAAGGAACTGTTGATGTCCGCGCCACCAGCGCGCCTTCACGTTGTCAGTCATCCCCAGGGCATGCAGCGTCTCAGCAGATTGTAAGGAGCTGTTAGCCTGGTGATTTGAGATCAAGGCATACCCCCCCGCTTCATTCAAAAGCTGACGCGTCGTTTTTTCGTTAATAAGCGCCAGGGCCAGCAGCAGACATGCGCCTGAAAGCGAGAACACCCCGAGCCAGGTGTTAAAAAGAAAAATAACGCCGAGGTAAACAGGAAACCAAATGGAATCAAAAACCGCAAATAACGCCGGGCCGGTAACAAACTGGCGTATAACGGTGAGGTCGCTGATAGCCTGCCCGGCATTCGGGCTGTGCTTAACGAGATTACTTTCACATGCAGCGGTATAGATTGCAGGCGAAAGCGCATTATCAAATTGATTACCCAATCGGATGATGACGATGCCACGCGCGTAATCAAGGAGTGCCATGACGGCAAACATAAATAACACCAGCAGCGTCAACATAAAAAGCGTTGTGGTATTCCCGGATGACAGCGCGCGATCGTAAACCTGCAACATATAAATAGATGGTGCCAGCATCAGTATATTTATGACCGATGAGAAAAACGCAATCGTCACGAATATGCGCGTGCGAACGCGTGCAAAATTCTTAATTAGCCCCAAAGGTTCAATCATTCCCTAACTCTCTGATGTTTTGGTCACTTCTCATGCCATGAGAAAGACGCGAGACGTCCATGATGAAAAAGATTTAACATTAAATATAAAAAAGCAGACAAACAGACGCAGTGCCGCTCGGTATGCCCCAACAGAAAACTGTAATTTTCTTAGATGTTATGATGATTCATTTTATTCTTTTTTCTTTCGCCCTGCCAAATTGCAGGAACAGAGGGTCAGTATATAAATCAACATTACTCGTAACGCAACCATTAATTAAGCAAGTATACGTTTAGTGAATATTTCTTATTGTAATACATCGACTCAATAATAATTCACGCCATCGCATCATGCTTGCACAGGATAAACAGCGCGCACTTTATTATAGGGGATTTATTGCCCACCCAATATCGCATCGCGAGGTAACGGGAAGATGTCTGCCGTGAGTTCCATCAGCCAATCACGCACACAGTTGCTAACCGCATACGGTCTGTCGGGGCGAATCCTTCGTTTATAGCGAGTCAGACAGGGCATGAAAATGCTAAGATGGT
This sequence comes from Enterobacter sp. 03-F-07-AD-ECC, assembly GCF_047530935.1. Lineage (NCBI taxonomy): Bacteria > Pseudomonadati > Pseudomonadota > Gammaproteobacteria > Enterobacterales > Enterobacteriaceae > Enterobacter > Enterobacter sp. 03-F-07-AD-ECC. The sequence continues at coordinate 56,165 of NZ_JBLKBZ010000022.1, forward strand.
TTATGAGGTATATTCAAAGTGGAGAGTCGGTATGAATGCCGATCAGGTTGGTATGCTGAATGAGCGACTGCAAACGCTACTGCCCCCAGGATGCCCTCAGGGATAAACGACACTGGATAATTTCGTTTAATATTAGTAAGATAGCCACTTAACATATCATACCTTAAAAATTATGCGTCTGGTTTTATCGTCCTTTTTTGCACTCAGTCTGTTCAGTAGCCAGGCCTTTGCTGCCCCCGAGCCAACTGAGCAGCCTGATATTCGTGACAGTGGCTTCGTCTACTGCGTCAGCGGACAGGTTGATACCTTCAACCCACAAAAAGCGGGCAGCGGCCTGATTGTGGATACTCTCGCCGCTCAGCTTTACGACCGTCTGCTTGATGTTGATCCGTACACCTACCGTCTGGTGCCGGAGCTGGCGGAAAGCTGGGAGGTGCTGGACAACGGCGCAACTTACCGTTTCCGTCTGCGTGATGACGTTGCGTTTCAGCATACGCCGTGGTTTACCCCCACGCGCAAGCTGAATGCAGACGATGTGGTCTTTACGTTCCAGCGTATCTTCAACCGCCATCACCCCTGGCATAACGTCAACGGGGGGAACTTCCCCTATTTCGACAGCCTGCAGTTTGCCGACACCGTTAAAAGCGTGCGCAAACTGGATAACCGGACGGTTGAATTTTCCCTGACGCGCCCGGATGCCTCTTTCCTCTGGCATCTGGCGACCCACTATGCGTCCGTCATGTCCGCTGAGTACGCGGCAAAGCTGAACAAGCAGGATCGTCAGGAGCTGCTTGACCGCCAGCCGGTCGGTACCGGTCCGTTCCAGCTGGCCGAATACCGCGCCGGGCAATATATTCGCCTGCAGCGCCACGAACACTTCTGGCGCGGCACGCCGCTGATGCCGCAGGTAGTGGTCGACCTCGGGTCCGGCGGTACAGGACGGCTCTCAAAGCTGCTGACCGGCGAATGTGACGTGCTGGCCTGGCCTGCCGCCAGCCAGCTCACTATTTTACGCGACGATCCGCGCCTGCGCCTGACGCTGCGCCCGGGTATGAACATTGCCTATCTCGCTTTTAACACCGATAAGCCGCCGCTGAATAACCCGGCTGTTCGTCATGCACTGGCGCTGGCCATTAACAACCAGCGTTTGATGCAGTCCATTTATTACGGCACCGCGGAAACCGCCGCCTCTATTTTACCGCGCGCCTCGTGGGCGTATGACGGTGAAGCCAAAATAACGGAATACAATCCGGCAAAAGCACGCGAACAGCTTAAAGCGTTGGGTGCTGAAAACCTGACGCTGCAGCTCTGGGTACCGACCAGCTCTCAGGCATGGAACCCTAGCCCGCTGAAAACCGCCGAGCTGCTGCAGGCTGATATGGCGCAGGTGGGTGTAAAAGTGATCATCGTTCCGGTTGAAGGGCGTTTCCAGGAAGCGCGCCTGATGGATATGAACCATGACCTCACGCTGACGGGCTGGGCGACTGACAGTAACGACCCGGACAGTTTCTTCCGTCCGTTGTTAAGCTGCGCGGCAATAAACTCACAGACCAACTACGCTCACTGGTGCAACCGCGAGTTTGACGCCGTTCTGCAAAAAGCGCTGGCGTCACAACAGCTCTCATCACGCATTGATGCCTATGATGAAGCGCAAAAGATCCTCGCTAAGGAACTGCCCGTGCTGCCGCTGGCCTCTTCCCTGCGTCTGCAGGCCTATCGTTACGATATTAAAGGCCTGGTATTGAGCCCGTTTGGCAACGCCTCCTTCGCCGGGGTCGACCGTGAAAAAGAACAAGAGGTGAAAAAACCATGATCATTTTTACCTTGCGTCGACTCCTGTTACTGCTGGTGACGCTCTTTTTACTGACCTTCGTGGGCTTCAGCCTGAGCTACTTTACGCCGCACGCCCCGCTTCAGGGATCGTCGCTGTGGGATGCCTGGTTGTTCTGGTTCAACGGCCTGCTGCACTGGGATTTTGGCGTCTCCAGTATCAACGGACAGCTTATCTCTGAGCAGTTGAAAGACGTGTTCCCGGCCACGATGGAGCTCTGTATTCTGGCCTTCGGCTTTGCCCTGATGGTGGGCATTCCGGTGGGCATGCTGGCGGGGATTTATCGCAATAAATGGCAGGATAAATTTATCAGCGCCCTCGCCCTGCTCGGCTTTTCTATCCCGGTCTTCTGGCTGGCGCTGTTGCTGACGCTGTTCTTCTCTCTGACGATGGGCTGGCTGCCGGTTTCAGGCCGCTTTGACCTCCTCTACACGGTTAAATCTGTGACCGGTTTCGCCATAATTGATGCATGGCTCTCTGACTCCGTCTGGCGTCACGAAATGATCGTCAGCGCCCTGCGTCATATGGTGTTGCCGGTGCTAACGCTTGCGGTGGCACCCACCACCGAAGTGATCCGCCTGATGCGCCTGAGCACCATGGAAGTGTTTGATCAGAACTACGTTAAAGCTGCGGCCACGCGCGGGCTGTCACGCCTGACTATCTTGCGTCGTCACGTACTGCATAACGCGCTCCCGCCGGTTATTCCGCGCCTTGGGCTGCAGTTTTCGACCATGCTGACCCTGGCGATGATCACCGAGATGGTCTTTAGCTGGCCAGGTCTGGGCCGGTGGCTCATTAACGCCATTCGTCAGCAGGATTACGCTGCCATTTCAGCAGGCGTCATGGTGATTGGTTCGCTGGTGATTATTGTTAACGTGATTTCCGATATTTTGGGTGCAATGGCCAACCCGTTGAAGCATAAGGAATGGTATGCCTTACGATAGCGGCTATAGGACCACATGTCTTTTCATTTAAAATCAACGTGATAGTTAATAAATCTGCTATCGATTTTGAGTTTTAATACGCAAATTTGTACACATTGTTTTTTTTGCTCCAGCAGTCTCAATCGAAACATGGGCTGTTGGAGCTACGATTCCGCCCCTCTTCGTTTCTTCTATACTTTCAGTTTGACGACTGGAGGTAATCATGTGCGGACGTTTTGCACAAGCTCAAACCCGTGAAGAGTATCTGGCTTACCTGTCCGACGGAGCTGATCGTGACATTGCTTATGACCCTGAACCTATTGGTCGGTACAACGTGGCTCCCGGTACTAAAGTCCTGCTGTTGAGCGAACGAGACGAGCAGTTGCACCTCGATCCTGTTTTCTGGGGTTACGCGCCCGGGTGGTGGGATAAACCGCCACTGATTAATGCGCGTGTCGAAACCGCGGCAACCAGCAGGATGTTTAAGCCCCTCTGGCAGCATGGCCGTGCGATCTGCTTCGCCGATGGATGGTTCGAATGGAAAAAGGAAGGCGACAAGAAACAGCCCTACTTCATTCACCGGGCAGATGGCCAGCCCATTTTCATGGCGGCGGTCGGCAGTACGCCATTCGAGCGCGGCGATGATGCAGAAGGCTTTCTGATAGTAACGTCTACAGCTGACAAAGGACTGGTCGACATTCACGACCGCCGGCCACTGGTTCTGTCGCCGGAAGCGGCCCGGGAATGGATGCGCCAGGACGTTGGAGGGAAAGAAGCGGAAGAGATAGCTGTCGGCGGTTACGTGCCGGCCGACAAGTTTATCTGGCACGCCGTGACGCGCGCCGTGGGTAATGTGAAGAACCAAGGCCCGGAGTTAATCGAGTCTGTTTAGTTTTACCCGAGCATAAAATAAAAAATAGGTGCGCTTAAAGTTAAAGCACACCAGAAATCAACGGGACGGTATTAATTAATTCATGATTGCAAGGGTGGGCTTGGAATCAGTGGTGTATCCAATTGCATCTTGCGGAAATTATCATCCAGCGCAAAGCGGAAAGATAATGCGAGGGTGATCGTCCCGTCTAAGTTATAAATTGGTCCGTTGAGCACAGACTGCATTCCCCATCCAGTCGGTGTAGTGCTGCTCACGCGAAAGCCAGGCGAACCCCAATATTCCTGAGCGCGGATCATCAGCAGGTCTTCACCAATATTCAACTCTGTAGACAAAACAGCCCAGTGGTACTGGCGAAGCAACGCCGCATAGCGTTCTGCAGCTGCCATTACTGCTGATGGCTGAACCTGAAAGCTGAAGCAGACACGGACAAATGTTTCAAACTGCAGCGGGCTTTTACCCGCTTCTACTTTTGTCCATGCGCTAGGAGTTTTCCCGATCCAATCAGCAACTTGCGCTTGGTGAACACCTCGTTCAATGCGCAATTCACGTAAAAGGATCATACAAATACTCCAGTATGTTGTGATGTTTTGTGTACCTGACATAGCAGCGTCCTCTGTGGTTTCGGTACAAAGAAGATAGCACCACACATTCCAAATAGGAAGCTAAAAATCACCAATAAGAACTTAAATATTCCCAGCAGGAACATGAAAGATTAAATCAACATCACTTTCAATCTATTAATTTGGCTTTACGCTGTGCAAAAAAATGAAAAATTATCGAACCGTAATAAGATCTGAGTATCTCGTCGTATACCTTGGCGAAAGCATTTCACGCTTCATCTGCCACTGCTGCTGAATGCCCTGGCCAGCAAAGTAGAGCGTTCCTTTTCCATCTTTAGCGTTCAGATGATCGAGCACTTCCATTAGCCTTTCGCTACCGGCACGCGGCGCATTCTCGTCAAACAAGTTGAGTTGGGCCACGCCTTGGCTGAAAAAGTCACCCAACATAATGCCAGCTTTCTGGTACCGGTGACCATCCTTCCAAATTTTGTCCAGGCACTTTACCGCAGCGTTGATGATGTCACGTGAATCCTGTGTAGGGGTGAGAAGCTTCATTGACGCGCTATTACCGTAATACGGTTCATTCAGCGCAAAGGGAGAGGTTTTAACGAACGTCGAGATAAACCGGCAATACTGATGCTCACCGCGTAGCTTTTCAGCACCACGTGCCGCATAACTACAAATAGCCTGCCGCATCTGTTCGTACTCGGTGACGCGTTCGCCAAATGACCGACTGCATACGATTTCCTGCTTTGCTGGCGCAAACTCTTCCAGCTCAAGACAAGGCTCGCCGCGCAACTCCCGGACAGTTCGCTCCAGCACGACATTGAAGTGTTTGCGAATAATCCATGTGCTTTGTTCTGAGAGGTCCAGAGCCGTTTTAATGCCCATGGCGTTAAGCTTCTTACTGATGCGGCGGCCAACGCCCCAGACGTCCTCAACGGGTACCAGGGCAAGGAGTCGGTGCTGGCGATCAATGTTCGATAAATCAACTACTCCGCCGGTCTGCCGCTGCCATTTCTTTGCAGCATGGTTGGCGAGTTTAGCAAGTGTTTTGGTCTGAGCAATCCCAACCCCGACGGTGAGGTGAGTCCGCTTCAGAACTGTTGCGCGGATCTCTTTGCCGAACTCGGTCAGGTCCCGGCAGTTGCGAACACCAGTAAGGTCGCAAAAAGCTTCATCGATGCTGTAGATTTCGACGCGAGGGCTCATTTCCTCCAGCGTGGTCATCACACGGTTCGACATGTCAGCGTAAAGCTCGTAATTGCTGCTGAAGCAAACAACTCCAGCGCGCCGGAAAAGCTCTTTCTGCTTGAAGAATGGCTCGCCCATTGTAATTCCTACAGCCTTGGCCTCTGCAGATCTGGCAATTACGCAGCCGTCATTGTTCGACAGAACCACAACCGGCCGCCCCCTCAAATCAGGCCGAAACACCGTCTCGCATGATGCGTAGAACGAATTCACATCACAGAGCGCAAACATGGTCAGCTCGCAGATTTAACGATGAAGGTAACAACACCGAACACGTCAAGCGTGTCCTCACTGCCGACAATGATCGGCGAGTAAGCGCTGTTCATCGGTATGAGCTGGACTGTTGGGCGTAGCTGCAGACGCTTAACAGTGAACTCCCCTTCTACCGCAGCGATGACAATGTCACCGTGCTCAGCTGTGCGCGAACTGTCCACCACCAACAGATCACCGTCGCTGATCCCGACCTCAATCATCGAGTCACCTGCAGCTTTAACGAAATATGTTGAGCTCGGGTGAGCGACAAGTAACTCATTGAGATCGATTCGCTGTTCAACGTAATCAGCCGCGGGGCTCGGGAAACCGCATTGCACTAAGTCGCTGTAAAGTGGGAGAGCAATAATTTCTCGTAGTTCTGCTGGCCTGATGAATTCCATTATACACACCTCAAAATACTGTTTTTATATACAGTAGTTTTCTTTTTGAGGATACGCAATATACCGGTTCGCTAGTGGTTGTTCAAAGCTTCACCGCTTCGTTTCTAAGTTTCTCTCTCGATTCGATTTATGGCTTTTGTAAATTTTGTGACTGAGAGTATCGCTTGCTGGTTTTAACAACTACATACCGTCGTTTTGATGTTGCATTGTTCCACTTAATGAACAATGAGTCCTAATAACATTACTTCCTAAGTGGATTTAACAAACTATAATAATTTCATTCATCGCGGTAACAAAAACTCATTAACTCACTGTAACTAAAGGGAAAGGTGACATTATGACTAAGCCATATGTTCGTTTAGATAAAAACGACGCTGCCGTCCTTATGGTAGACCATCAAACCGGACTACTGTCCTTAGTTCGCGACATTGACCCGGACAAGTTCAAAAATAACGTTCTTGCACTTGGTGATCTGGCGAAGTATTTTGGTCTTCCAACAATTCTTACTACCAGTTTCGAAAATGGTCCTAACGGCCCATTAGTCCCTGAACTTAAAGAACAATTCCCTGATGCTCCATATATTGCCAGACCTGGCAATATCAACGCATGGGATAACGAAGATTTCGTTAAAGCGGTTAAAGCCACTGGCAAGAAACAATTAATCATCGCAGGTGTAGTCACTGAAGTATGCGTTGCCTTCCCTGCGCTTTCTGCGATCGAAGAAGGATTCGATGTATTTGTTGTTACCGATGCGTCGGGTACTTTCAATCCTATAACTCGGGATGCAGCATGGGATCGTATGTCTAACGCTGGCGTGCAGTTAATGTCATGGTTTGGAGTTGCATGTGAATTGCATCGTGACTGGCGCAATGATATCGAAGGTCTGGGTACGCTGTTCTCTAATCATATCCCCGACTACCGCAACCTTATGACTAGCTTTAATTTATTAAATTCTAAGTAAATTAAACCTTCGCAGCCCTCCGATTTGACAGGCAGGACTGCGATTTTATTCAGAGATCACGTGCTGGATATTTTTTATAAAGCGTGCAAACAGCCACATCATAAATTATCGCCACCTTCTTCCTGTCCACGCCGTTCGCAATCAGTCGGCCCGCCTGGTCCCATTGTTCCTGGGTAAGTTTCGGACGCCTGCCGCCGATTCGCCCTTTCTCACGAGCTGCGGCTAACCCAGCGCGTGTGCGCTCTACTATCAACTCCCTCTCCATCTCGGCCAGGGCAGACATGATGTGGAAAATGAAACGCCCCATTGGGCTGGAAGTGTCGATGCTATCTGTGAGGCTTTTAAAGTGGATGCCGCGCTGCCGGAGTTCGTCCACCAGCAGCACGAGATTCCGCATGCTGCGTCCGAGACGATCCAGCTTCCAGACAACAAGCGTATCTCCCACATTCAATGCCTTGAGAAGTTTTTTGAGTGCTGGTCGGTTTGCCACTGTTTCGCTCGAATGGCAACACAAATACGCTTTAGTTGGGTTATGTAATTGAGGATTTTATTTTTAAGTGATTTTGCACCATCATTTTTTGATGGCGCAAAAAAAATTTAAAATGCTCAGGCGTATGAATAGCAATCTAAAATAATCTTTTCACATGCCAACAAGCTTGAATTATTTAAAAGCTGTTAATGCAACTAATGTTTAAAATATATACATTACATCAACCCAATTTTTGGCATTATTGTCAACCAAAGTAACGCTGTGTCTATAACTTGAATTTATAGCATCGATTACTGATTGAGATGGATGACCATGTGAATGACCATCCGACTGAGCTATAAACAAAACATTATCAAAATCAGCAATCATTTTTTGATTAAAATTTAATTCTGAGCCATGATGAGGTAATGTCATCACCCTTACCGTTTTGATCACTTCTGAATAGAATTCAGTCCATTTATTATAATACAATGATGTTTTAAGGTTTGAGTCTCCTGTTAATAAAAGAGAGACTACCCCTTGATCACAATCAAGTCGATCTTGACGATAACTTCCATAATCTGACCGTTCGCGATAATTCTTGTTAAAAACTCTCACTTCAGCATTTTTATTATTAACAACCAAAAGATTGATTGATATTACATTATGATCACCAGCAAGCTTTAAATAACACTCGCGTAATTTCTTTCTTTCCACAGCATTGGTTAGTATCTTTATTATTTTTTTCTTGCTTAATTCAGAAAAGCCACTTTCAATTAATTGCTTACTGAAAATTTCAATTTTCTTACGTGAACGGGGCGGTATCCAAGAAATGAATGACATCAAAGTATCAGCTTTGTTATCTCCTATCCTATTAATCAACCAGCGATTACACTCAATATTTCCTTTAGGGTCAGAGATTTGAATTGGAAGGCTTACGGCACTGTCTTTAATGTTTTCACTATTAAAGTCAGGGGGGTCAAAATTATCATCAATATCATTGGGGTAAAGCAAAGATATCTCTGCCTCAGGTAATCTCGATTTTACCCATTTAACAGGATCAACGAGAAACTCCATAAAAAGACCTGAAGTCGAATTAGAACAAAGTTCCGATGCAATCAAGTAATAGCTATCTTGGATGTCTAAGTATGGTAATATAACCTTGCGTATTTTATTATCTACAAGCTGACACAAATGGTCAAATCCATTGACATGGTCTGAATCCAAATGCGAGATGTATACCTCATCAATATGGGTCTCATCAAAATTAAAGAGAGATTTGGCCACATCGATCTCCCTACGCAACGCATTTAACTGGTCACTTCCGCAGTCATACACATAACTGTATAGCAGGCTACCATCTCCGCCCCTCACCCCCCCTAAACTAAATCCACCTTGGCCGACGGGAAACAATCTCTTATGAAATACTTCTCCGCTCATATATCCTTCTTACACCTTAATGTGATGAAAATTTACTTAAAGTTAATGTTAAATATGGTTTTTATTTAAAAACAACCATAAATTCAACACCTTGAGTGATATAAATGTACATTTAATCAGTTAGAGGGTCAACCTGATTTTCTCTAATAAGGTTTCGCAACGCAGTGCAAGCAGTAGCTACTTCTGCCTTCCCATTAACAACCACGCTGGGCATACAATCCTTTATGCCTAAAGACCACAACCATATACTCTTCACAAAATATAATACTTAATATTCAAAGTCATCTTCATCTACGCGAATCTATGGCTTAGAAGCCTCAGTTAAATTTCTATTAATAGAATAACACCTTCACAAAATTATTTAAGCAACCTAGCTCAAGACAACACGCCAAGCTTGCCTTGTAAGCAACCGGCTTAACCGAACAATTCGTTTTCAGAGAATCCCCGTAGAACAGTTCAGATGTTTATGAGGCTAATGTCCGCTACTCGCTCAAAGCTGACTGTCAGATTTGATAGTGTGCTGCCAGATAAAACTGTCAGGTCAAGTCTGAGCTGATACCCTATATCGCGGCTCGGGCCTTGAGTTCGGCAAGCTCACTCTCAATGCTTTTTACCCGGTTGGCCAGCTCCTTCATGGCCTCAACATACAGGGCGCTCATCGCACTGTAATCCACGGTTTTTAGATCGTTAATCTCTTCTCCGGTCGGTGTAGTGCCGGTCCCGCCAGAACTTACAGCAACGGGCAACACTTTTTCCAAATCCTGAGCGATGATGCCTGCGCTGTGCACCGATTCCGATTCTGTGAGCTGAATGCCGAACGTGTAGCCCGTCAGTGAGCATATCTTCTCCAGAGCGTTACTGACGGGCTCTTTATCGAACTTCACTCGCTCATCCGAAGTCTGGTTCACAGAAATACAGGTAAACCTGCCATCAGCTCCGAAAGAGAAGCTATAGCCATTTGCTCCACCATTATCATTATTATCAGGCCTGAGCCGGATGGTACCTTCCCTGGGCGCATAGATTACCCCTCGTGATTCAATACCTCCCGCACCGTAAAACCACACATGAGCGTTCTGTGTATCGCTGGAGGCCCATACGTTTGATGAAGTTACGGCTCTTAGGGAGCCACCGGCGTTAATGCTGCCGGAAGAAGTTATGCTGTTCTGGCAGGTGATAGGATTTCGAAACTCAAAACTGTCACCGATAAAAGTGTATTTTCCAGCATAGAATGTGAAATCACCCTTTCCCATCCCACCATTTGAATTACCACCACACAGGATGCGCGCGTCATAGTCATTAGTGCCAAGAAAATGGAAATCAACAAAGCTTGCAGAAGAGGCCTTTTTCGCTCCAATTTCGAGGCTTGCGAAGTTGGCAGTGATGTCATCTCCCAAACCGAGGTTTGCGCGACTGCCTTCTGCGGTTGTTGCTCCGGTACCGCCGTCAGTAATTGCAAGCGCACCGTTGGCCCCTTTCTGTGCCAGCTTACCGATGCCGGGGATAGTCACGGGGGTGCCGTTTATAGTTACCGTGATGCTCTGATTTGCTGAGGTAGTAGCGAACGTCTCCCATGCGCCGATATTCTCGTCATACTCTTTGATGAGCTGAGACATGGCCTGCGCCAGTCCGTCGACCGAGATATTGTCTGATACCAGAATGCCGTACTTCTGGCCGCTCAGTGCCGGTGATGCAGCAGGCGTTACCGTCATTGACGTGGCGCTGTTCACGGATGAAATCTGGAACATCTGAACCGGGTTAGACATGACAATAATCGTCTGGCCAGCGCGAACCTGGCTGGCGGGTGCCGTCCAGTTTGTGCCGGTGCCGGTTGCGGTGTTGCCGTTAATGGCGATGGTGCCGGTGTTATAAAGCATATTTTCTCCAGGCAATAAAAAACCCCGCTGGAGCGAGGTTTGTTTTGAAACAGAATGAGTTAATTGCAGGTGGTGCTGGTGAACGTGTTGGCGCTAACCCAGGTCCAGTTAAAGGGGTAACCGGCGCGGTACTGGGTCTGATTGTTTTGTTTACGCACTCCGTAAATCTGGACGCTGTTTTCCTGCCCGCCGATAAGGGCGGTACCGGAACACACGGGTTGCTGTTTCTCAATAACGCCAGCGCAACCGGAGAGCAAAACCGCCACCGCCAGGCAAAGAATTATGTTTTTCATAGTGGTTATATCCCAGGGCATTCACAAGGTTACACAATAACAATATGAATCAACGGGATATAATTGATTTGGTAGATCAATTATTAGAAATTGATCGCTGAAAACGATCAATCGTAGTTGGCGCAATTGATGGCCATGATGACGTTTCTCATGTTTGAGTACGCGACGTTTTGCAGCCCTCCGGAGGGGGTTGTTTGCGGTCTGGCGTAAATTCGGGTGTTACTTCCCTCAAGTTTCGCCATGCTTTTGTAAATTGCCACATATGGCTGCGGTTGCCCTCCCGCTGAAACTACCCCTGTGATCAGACCGAGCATAACAGGCATGCAAGCCCACTTCCCCGCCCGGGTTGTGTTGATGTTGTAGCCTGAGCTGGCATCCATCCCGGCAGTGCCGATAGTGACCACATCGCTCAGCGTGCGCGTTTCGTGGGTTAAAATCAGGGTCCCCGATGCATCCCACACGGCCATCCCGTAATCTGGCTTTGTCTGGGGGAAAATTGTGAAAAAATAAACGTACGCTGTGCCGGTTGCATTAGGTCTGAGAAAATCAATCGTGATGGTGTTTCCGCTTACCGTCTGAGTGATTTCCACCTCAACCGTGCAATGAACGAAGGCCACAACTGGCTGACCTGAGGGAAAGGTGTGCGTCACCTTAGTATTGAAACCCGATGTTCCCTGTAGCGCAGCCGTCTTGCGCGCCTGCAATGCCAGCGGTGAGCTATTTGCTGTCACCCATACTTCGCCACTGGTAGTCGCAAGTAAAACGCCGTACTGCGCCATTTATGACCTCTCAATCTGGAAAATAAGAAAAGCCGCAACAGCGGGTTCAGTCCCTGCTGAGTAGTCTGTATCCCCTACTGAGGACACCGTTGCAGTACCACCGGAGATGGAGATCTTCCTCCTCCCCGTTCCCCACTTATCATCGTTCATGACCTGAAAGTAGGTCAGTTTGCAACCCGGTGGAAGGTCAACGGAAAAAGAACCTGTTTTCTGGTTAACAGCCAGCTGCAGAAAGCCACAAACGCTGACTGGCTTAATTCCATAGTTGTTAACCTTGCCTGATGCGTCCCATGTTTGAACACCGTATTCCGCCATCGTATCTCCTGAAAAAAAGAGGCCCCGTGAGAGGCCTCCCATCACCATGTACCAGTGATTCTCCCGATCTGCACCCTCAACACATTGTTCGCGTCCTTAACGCTGATGGTCTGATTGGTTTGCTTCATGGCCCCCTCGCCCGCGGTTGAACCGTAGTTCTCAAGCGTGCCCGTTCTAAAGTTTATGGACAGGCCAGTCTGGTTCTGAACGTAGTTTACCGAGCTGATTGTTTCAGCAAGCTTCGCTCGTGTAATAGTGGCATCACCTATTACCGTATCCCTGATAATTACCTGCCCGTTTTGAATCACGAACGGAAGCGTAACGGTCGCGCCGGCCTGGTGAGTAACAGCGAAGCGGTCAGCCAAGAAGATAACCTGCGACTGCATCCCTGACGGCGTATTCTCAACGCCGATACCCATCCCTGCAGCGTAATACTGGCCGTTACTGGACATCCCGACTTTGATGCTGTACATCGCCATCAGGTCACCGTTGACGTTGGCAATGGCCTGAGCGTTAGTGGTGATCGCTGAAGTGTGACCATTAATGGTCGCCGTGATGCTGTTTACCTGCGTGGCCATAGCCTGCTGGTAATCAGAGAACGTCTGGTTGAGGTCGTTGATGGATGCCTTGTTGCCGTTAACGTCCGTCTGCAGACTCAGCAGAGAGCGCGCTGTTGCCTCCCTGTCGTTGACAATCACTTCATCAATGCGGTCCAGATTCGCGCTGTTGCCCGCGACCGATGCAGAAAGGGTTTTACGCGTGGCCACCTGAGCGAGCCCGTTCTGGATAATGGCAATGGCTGAGTTCTTAACCCCGCCCGTCAAGCCGTCCATAGAAACACTGATGCTGTCAATTCGCTGGCCCAGCGCGGTATCAGCCGTCGCAACGGTCTGCTCAAGCTTTGAGAGGGAAGACGACACTTCACCGACCGTACTCAAAAGCTCATTAACGCTGGTCTGAACCTTCCCGACGTCCTGAGCATTTTTGGCGATATCCTTCGCCTGCTGCTCCAGTTCGTCGTTGGCCTGTTTGATGTCGTCAGCCATACCAGCAATTTTTTCATTGCTGTCCACCGCGTTCTCGATCAGGTACTTGAAGGTATCCGAGTCTCTAATCTCCTCCAAGATCACATCGGTGATGTCGGACACATCGATACTGGCCTGACCGCGCACCCATTCTGTGTAACCTGATTCGTTACCGCTGCGGTCCACCAACTGCGCGCGGTACCAGAAAATCTGCCCAGCCTTAAGACCCATCTGCTGATATTTGCGCTGCGGGTAAGGCACATCGGCCAGCAGCATTGCATCGTCTTCGGCACCGGTCAGGCTGTACTGAATTTCCGTCTTCAGCGTGTCGTCGGTATTCGCCGGGAATCCCCAGTTCAGCTCGATACCGAATACCACGTTTTCAGATGCGATGAAGCCAACCGGCTTCGGTGGATTGCCCACTTTACCCGTCAGCGTTTTCTCTTCTGAATAGCCCCATCCGGATGAAATTTCTGCGGCATTGATTGCGCGCACGCGCACCAGGTAGCGCCCGGAATAAATCCCCGGGACGTCGAATGACGTGGTGGAGCTGCGCGGCACATTAACCCAGTTCCCGTCGTTGCGGCGCCATTGCGCTTCATAGGCGATAGCGTTCTGCGCCTGGTCCCAGCTCACGCGCATCGTTTCGACGCTGATATTTTGCTGAACCACTGAAAACGAGCTGATCACGATGTTCGCAGGCAGCGCCTGGTTACCCGGCGGGATAACACTAACCGGCCGCTGGTCAATGATGGCTCCGGTATCAATGCGATCGAATTTATCCGGATCGTGATTTGCACCGACGATTGTGAACGTGCCGTCATTATTATCAGTTACCGTAATAACGCGATACTGCTGTGCGTAGAGCTCATCAGACTCAATGACCCATACGGCCTCAGCCACAGGCGTTTCGCTGTAAGCGGTCGTAACGGTCACTTTATTGCCCGTAATCGACTGAATGGTGCGTGACTGAGAAACACCCGATGGAAGATTGACAATCATCCTGTCGGCTGCCGAAGCATGCGGCGCCCTGTCCAGCGTCAGCACGCGACCATTCACCGCAGAGATACGGCCGCCCAGGTCGCGCCCGGAGAGATTTCGGTCCGCGACTGCAATTACATAGCCGGGCTGTGGGATGTTGCCGTCTTCCCCTACATTGAAAGTAACAACGCGATCTTTGTTGTTGGTGAGGATCCCCCATCGCCCTTTCCGGTTCGCTTCAGACTGACGGGTACAACCGATCGCAGTTATCTCAAGCTGATTAAACCCATAACGCGCAACCAGCGCCTGCTCAAAAACAGGCTCCATCGCATCAGAATAAGCGTTATCAGGATCAGACCAGGACACCAGCGCATTGGTGTAACGGTTCTTTGTGGTGCTGCTGGAATAGGTAAAGCGCCCATCAATAACGTTCGCATGGGTGTATGTAAAATCAACATCTCTCGGCATGTCCGCCAGCGCCACAATCTGGTCGTCGCCCCAGTAGGTCATCCCACGGAAGATTGCAGCAAAATCACGCAGGACCGTATAAGCGTCATTGCGTTCCTGAATGTAGACGTTGCAGGTATAACGTGGTTCAGTACCACTTCCGCCTTTGCCGTCCGGTACCATCTGATCGCAATACTGTGCAACCTGGTAGAGCGTCCATTTATCTATGTTGGCCGTTGTAAGACGATCCCCAAGTCCGAAACGGTCGCTAACCACCAGGTCATAGAAAATCCATGCAGGGTTATCGGTCCAGGCCCATTTAAATGTCCCAGCCCACGTACCGCTATACGTGCGGGTTTCGGGATCGTAAGTATCCGGAACGCGGATAACGCGACCGCGAGGCTCGCAGGCGATCTGCGGGATAGAACCGTTAAACTGGCTGGAATCGAATTCGATATAAAGCAGCGCTGTGTTTGGATAGCGTAACTTGGCGTCAATCACCTCAGTAAAGCTCTGCAGCATCATCGTGTCGCCGATCTTCGCGCTGTTGGCATCAGACGTAATCTTACGCAGTCGGATTGTCCAGGTGCTGCCAGCCTGAGGTAAATCGATACGGTGGCTGCGCTCGTAACCTGACGTCGTTTTGCCAGTCACGCTGGTATTGAGTACCGTCTGCCATGTGCCGCCGTCCGTCTGCAGGTCAATCGCATAATTAACCGAGTAACCGACCAGATCGCCGTCGTCCTCCTGCTTGAAAAGCGAAGGCCATTTCAGACGCAGGCGAACCGCTGAAAGCTGCGTATTGGTAAAGGTGCGCGTCCACGCTGTAGCGCTCGATACCTCAGTTCCCACGCTGATTTCGTTTTCGGTACCCGGGATCCCTTGAATGTATTTTTGTGCCTGAGTTCCTGGCCGAAACTCCCACGTTACGCCGCTGAAGTTTTGCGAACCGTCTGCATTCTCCAGTGCAGTACCATCCAGATAAATATCTCGCGCGGTGAGACCACCAGCAAACTCCCCTTCACCCAAGGCCAGAAGGATTTTTGCCTTTGCTACAGATTGCAGATCATCAGGCTGTTCGGTAGGGGTTCGGGAACTGGAGCTGCCGCCCTTGCGGCCTCTAATCGGGGTAGATGTAGCCATATTGCGCCCATAAAAAAAGCCACCCGGAGGTGGCTTATTGGAATGTGTTTAATCTAGTAGAATTCAACTTTCGTAATTGCAGTCATAAATATTGGTTTCGGCAAAGGATTCCCAGCGTTCTGTACTGTCACTTTACATATTTCAGGAACAAGCATCTCACTATAATGACAAGAATTCGTTGCCGTATAACCTTCTGAGTAAACTGATGTATTTATAATTTTATAATCAAGTGGCTTTCTGGATTTATCAATGTAAGATATTACGTTTTTAGATAATACCTTCCCGGAACCATAAAACTCAGAACGCGTCAAATTAGAGTCATCATCATAGAAATGCTCAGATATCTTTTTACCCAAATAATATGTATCTTTAATTAATCCATTCGAATAAAGACTATATCGCAACTCGTCACCATTTTCATTTTTACTCAAAATATTACATTTTTCATCGATCTGTATAGAGAAGGGCTTACCATCTCTCTGACCAACAAGACTTCCGTTGCTATTTTTTAGACTGGTTTTATGACCAGAAGAAACGTTATCAAGATCTAAGCTTTCAACACACCCATTCTTATCCAGTCTGATGGCAATTTTATAAGTGACCTTCCCATTTTCTTCAACATCAGTATCCAAGGATTTGACAGCTCCTTTAACTGGATTGAAATCAAACATAGTAGATAAATTATAGAGGAGAGGTATGTAATGGTTCTCAGCCAAAGCCATACCTGAAAATAAAGAAGTACAAAGGAAAAGAATAGATGTTTTTTTCATTTTTGAATCTAAGCTCAAGTCACCCCATATTAAATAAGCCCATTACAGCATGGATTGGCCCCTATATTTCCATACACTTTTTATCACTTAACCCATGACTGGTTCGTCGCCGCAGATATTCCCGTGGCGAACGATACCCCAGTGCACTA
>NZ_JBLKBZ010000023.1:0-72037 GCF_047530935.1 Enterobacter sp. 03-F-07-AD-ECC
CCTGCAGCTCACGGTAACTGATGCCGTATTTGCAGTACCAGCGTACGGCCCACAGAATGATGTCACGCTGAAAATGCCGGCCTTTGAATGGGTTCATGTGCAGCTCCATCAGCAAAAGGGGATGATAAGTTTATCACCACCGACTATTTGCAACAGTGCCGTTAAAGCCTCTACTCGCTGACCATCAAAATCACCCAACGTCAGATAATGGAAAAAAATTTTGGATGACATTTTGAAACGTGTCCTCTGCTGTGAACGTCGAGAGATGCTACGCGAGAAAGGAGATGACCTACTTAGTATCCTGTTAAGTAGGTCTATCTGAAGAAGTAGACAACTTTAAAGTCTTTTTCATGTTAAAGGAGACAACTTTAATGTCTGTGTACACCTACCTTTGCTCAAATCAAAATGTTCTGACATACCAAAATGGAGTGTAAAATGACTCAAAACCAGGGTTCTGAGCCAGTACCGGCGAGCCGGACAGGGCAGCTCATCAGCGCCCGGGATATGGCCATGCAGAAATTCGAAGAAGGGATGCGGTTAATCTCGGAAGCGTCGGAACTGTGCGGTCTCTCTCTCTTCACCAGCAGAATTATGCAGCCCAACGCATTTGGTCTTCCGTCGTCACTGGATCGCACCATCGAGGAGGGGCGTAAGGAAATTGACCGTAAAACGTGGAAAAGGCTCTTTGAAGAAACAGGTATGGACCGGTACTGGAACCATAAGCAAAAAGAAGCCTTTAACGAATCCCTTCGTACGGATCCGCCCGTCGCTTCCCTGGAGATTGTTAAGGGAACATTACAGCATGCACTGGCTAACAGACGAGACACCCTTGCAGAAGGTTTCGTTGATGTTCTCAACAAGCTTGACCGAAGTTTCAAAAGCAATGCCAGGCAATATACAATGCCAAAAAAGCTTGTTCTTCGGGGGATTTTTCCTGGTGTGAACGTGCTGAGGTACAACGGTTTCTCGCAGGACAATCACTTTTGTTTACGCGACTTTGAGAATATTGTATGCATCTGTTCTGATACTCCAACACCTGCAACCGGCGGTGGGCTGAGTATGGTCGACAGGCTGACGGCCATGAGAAATACAGAATTCACAGGCGAGGTCAGTGATGAGAATGGCTGGCGGTGTCGCCTGTTTGAGAATGGAAACGTTCATATTTGCATCGACAGTATCTCGCTTCTGAATGCTCTGAACGATCTTATCAGCATATATTTTGCAAACCAGCTTCCGGCCGCAGGAAAAAAATGATGATTGAAAATGATAAAGAAAAAAGCCTGAACGATGCTACCCCGCCAGAGGTGCAGAATGACATCCGCAGCGAATCCACTGAAAAATCAAAGGAAATGGGTCGTTCAAGGTACTCATCTATCGCGATGATCGATTACTTCAATGCAATCGAACGTCTGTGCAAAGAGAAAGAAATTAACCCGGAAAATATCGATCTGAGCTTCAAAGTTCACTGGCTCAGAAACGCTGTTGGCGGCTCGTTTGCAAGGTCACAGGAGATGTTCGCGGAGTACCAGAAGTATGTTAAAGAGGTTCCTGAAGAGGCCCGTTACCTGGATATACCCGATGAGGTAAAGGTTGCACTCGGCGATATTATCTCGTACATCACCTGGCACTACCGTAGAAGCTATACCGCAATACAGAATGATAGTGTTAAAAAAGCTGAAGCACGTAGCATGCAGCTGGAGGAGGAGGTAACGCAGCTGTTACAGCGGCTTGAGCAAAGCGCTACCGATATGGATGAGCTGAAACTTGAGAATCAGGCACTACAGGGTCGATTAGAGATCCGGGACAGTACCGTCAAGGAGTTAGAAACAAGGCTGAATGTTGCCGAAGCAGAACTCGAAACCTGCCATCACCAGTTAGATAGCACACGGCATGAATTGAGCCTCGCACAGCAGTCAAATGACTCACTCTCCCAGCAACTGGCTGAACGTAAAACAGAGATCGCTGGTCACCTTGAATATCAAAAAAAGCTGAACGAAGAGATCAACACGCAGCGTTCTGATAACGCCGGTCTTTCCAGACAATGCGACCAGTTAAGTCAGACTGTGTCAGATACAAAGGCAGAGAGGGACAGGTTTGAACAGGAATTGATTGCTGCACAGAACCTTTGTACTGAGCTGAAAAGTGCACTGTCCGGGAAAGAGGGTGACCTGGTGGCGGTGAATGCCGAACTTACTGAACTCCATAAACTAAACGAGTCGCTGAGCGCCGACCTGAATAAAGTAACTTTGGTCAGCCAGGGCTATGAAGCGGAAGTGGCTGAACAAAGCAATGAACTCAAAACGCTCCAGGCCAAAGTAATGAAGCTGGAAGCTACCCTGGAGGCGGAGAAAACAATCTCAGAATCCCTGAAAGGCACCATTGATACATTAACTGGTGCAATGGCAGGGGGAGGTACTGGAAAGTCAAAACAGCCGCGTAGCAGAAAAACATCATGATAAATGAAGCCAGGTTGATACACTTCTCTGCATCCCCTGGCACATAAGAACTTCTGCGGACATTCAGCCCGTCCGCAGGAGTTTTCGTCCTTCAGTCAACAAATGCACTACCTTTTTTGAGTCTCCACTTTCCAGAGCAGAAAACACGTTACCGATTCTACCAACAGCTTGTATCTGAGTGATAACCCCAGTCTTGTAATCATCTAGGATCCCTGACAGGAAAGCGTTCAGTTTTGTCTGTTCGCTTAGCGAAAGCATGTAGGACATTTTTTCTCCATTTTAAGCAGGTGTGTCAGTTGAAAGAGGTTTGCGTGATTCTGGAAAATGAGGCAGCACCATAGTTTCAGATGCTGTGGTCGCATCCCAGTGCCACCATCCATAAGGCCCATATTCACGGTTGTAATAATCTTTTTTGAGTTGCTTTCGGGCCAGATAAGCAGGAGTGGCCATACCAAATACTTCCATCGGGAACGGCTTATCGCTTTTTGTGTCGAGCAGGTAGAAGTCAGGGAACACCTCACTAATACTCGCATCATAACGCATGGGCTTAACGTACTGCCGGTGCTCTGCATCCAGCTTTTCTGCAACAACCGCCTCATAGGAGGAGTCCAGAGGTATCCAGTTCTCGCTAACGTGCATCAGCACAATTTGATGAGCTCTTACAGAAGGGCCTCTGCCGGTTACCGCAGCTGGTGACGTCAACGCAAAGACAACTATTTTCGCCCCGGATTTCCATGCTGCGTACTCCGATGAAAATCGTTTCTTTACGCTATCCCAATGGACTTCTGAATTGAAAAAAATCAGCGGTAGCCCCCCAAAATTCCGCAGGGGTAAAAATTTAAGTGGCTTCTCATGCTTTTCAGCATCGTAGCGAGGTAAAACTGACAGGAGCATGAGACGTTTATCACTCATCGCCTGTGATGAAAGACGCTGAATTTGCGACTGAGCGACAGGTTGTTTCGGGTCAGGTACACCAATGAATAAATGGTCACCTATGCAGGCTCTGCCGGTACGAATTTGTTTAGCGGTTTCAAGCAGACGATACCGTACCAGTGAATCGTTACGTTTCCCTGCCATTTTCGGGTACCAGACATTCAGACCAGACTCTGTCCACAAAAGACTAAGCAAGCCCAGGAGGGTCATTGAGGCCTGACCTCCTTCTGGTCGCTGAACATGGGGCAGGGGAGGCACTTCTGATTTTTCAGGAGGATCTTTCTCTGTCATACCGATACCGAGCCTTACAGCCATATCACCTTCGGTTGTAATCCGGACCACACCACTCGCATATCCTTTCAGGCCGGTATGCCGGGCATCAAGGGAGAAGAATACACAGGAAGGATCATGCTCAATGCCCGTGTTAGCGGCTTTGACGAGAATAAAGGCATCACCGTTCGGTAAAGCACGAACATAAAGTCGCTTTTCTCCTTTTCCACGACATCCGCAGGTGATGACTGATTTTTGACCTGAGGTGTGGTGTGCCTTTTTAAGAGCCGACTGCCACCCTTTAGCAAACTCATCCTGCGTTTGAAAGTCAGGTGAATACCTTTTGACGTTTGGATCGTCGTCGTAAGCAATCATCACTGCGAATTTTTGGCTCATAGTAGTCTCCTAAACAGGAAGTTTAATATCCCAACCAGAGCAACACTTCCTGAGCGTCATACTGTTCCTTTACGCCCATGTCGCTAAAGAATTCTTCGAAATCTGTTTCGGGAACGCAATGCCTGGACAGTTCTTGTAATGCTCGTTCTTTAGATACCGTCTCACCTTCAGCTGATTCGAAATACGTCATGGTTGACCTCTGACATTATTACAACAATCTTAAGCATTTAAATTGATGAAGGAGCTCAGGTCAGCTGACTTCGTCGTAAAACTGCCGCAAGCGCTGGGAGGCTGCAAATTCAATTCGTGACTTCAGCAGTTTGGCGACGGCCGCAAAGACATCAACGACCACGGAGTTCCCAAACTGTCTGTAAGCCTGTGTATTGGACACAGGGATACGGAAAACACTTTCCCCGGGTTTATCGAAGCCCATTAGCCTGCTGCATTCACGTGGCGTTAGCATGCGTGGCCGACGGTCCATGTTGTATGTGTTATGGAAATCAGTTTCTCCCAGTTCATGAGACCAGCCCCGATCAATAAGAATTTCAGATCCGTCTTTCATATAGCGGCTTGAGAGGGTTCTGGTGACACTATTAACATTGGAAGGATCTACTAGTCCAAAACCAAAACCATTGCCTTTTGCCGCATGTTTCTTTGCATAGTTGTATAAGTACTCCCAGAGTTTAGGGGAGAGGATGTATTTACTATCTACGCTCGGATCCAGTAAATCTGAGAGAGAAGGGCGCTTGTCCGGATAAAAGTCTTTAATGTCTCTCAGAGTAAAACCGTCTTTCAGACGTAGGTCGCGGCGAAAACCAATAAGGACGATACGTTCACGGTGCTGGGGTCGGAAATGACGGCCATCGATGACTTTAGGATCATCCGCGCCCGTGCTTTCGCTGTTTGCGACGTCGTAGCCAAGCTCATCGAGCGTTTTCATGATGATGTTAAAGGTATTACCCTTATCGTGACTCTTCAGATTTTTTACGTTTTCCAGAACAAAAATTGCAGGTTGTTTTGCCCGGATGATCCTGGCCACATCAAAGAAGAGCGTACCCTGAGTGTCGCACTCGAAACCGTGTTTGCGACCCATAGAGTTCTTTTTACTGACACCGGCGATGCTGAATGGCTGGCATGGAAATCCCGCAAGAAGAACATCATGATCCGGGATAGAGGCATCGATAAATTTGTATGCCTCGTCATCAGTAACCTCGGGCCGGTTGCTAAGAGTGATGTCACGGATGTCTGAATTGAAGCGGTGCTCGTTCTCATCGCAATACCAGTTCGCCCGGTAAGTACGGCTGGAATAAGTATTCCATTCGCTCGTGAAAAGACATTTACCACCGATGGCATCAAATCCGCTTCGCAGTCCACCTATCCCTGCAAACAGATCGATAAAGCTAAAGTGCCTGTCCTCATAATCAGCAGGTCGTGAAGGTATTAAAGTCTGTAGATAGCGTCCATCTGCGATACTCAGCTCACAATGCTCAGGTATGCATGTAACCTGACGTTTAAGGGATGCACGGGACCAATTACTGCCATTTTCATCATTTAATACCTGAGCCAGATATTTCAGGTCATAAATGGTCGAAGCTGTTAACAAAGTTTTGTGGATCAGAGATGGTGTTTTATCCACATCATTCAGGTCTGTCTCAAGATCATGAGTGTAACGTTTCATCCAAACTCTCTCAGGAATAATATCTTTGAGATAGATTAACACGCTTAATTTGGATTATTTTTTGGTTCAGGTTCTAAATTTATTGTGATTATTCTGCCTTTAAGTTGCAAAAAGATTGGTTTTAAGCCCGCCCATGAAATAATGACTTGTTAAAATACTGCCTGTAAATAGGCTTGTGGATACATGTCTGTACTCAACAAATCAAGGTGAAATGATGTTTTTTTTAACAAAGTTACTTTTGCCCATCATGATTGTTGTATTCCCAGTGGCGTCCTGGGGGAACTCAACAACTTTTGAGGCAAAGGTGGTTAAGATTGTTGACGGTGACACCATAACTGCGTTGGATGCTCAAAACACAACCATCAAAATACGGATGTATGGTATAGACGCTCCTGAATCTAAACAGGCTTTTGGCCAAAAAGCAAAACAGGCCTTAACCACAGCTATAGCAACTAAAATCGTTACCGTGATAGACCATGGTACGGATATCTATGGCCGTATGTTAGGTACCATCTGGTTAGATGGATATGATATCAATGCCTCTATGGTGGACAGTGGATATGCGTGGGTTTATCGGTTCGAAGATAACGCCATTGTCCCTGGCTATATCAAATATGAATCCGCAGCACAAAAGGAGGCAAAAGGGTTATGGGCAGACACCAACCCTGTCCCACCATGGCAGTGGAGACAGGCAAACGAAAAGCCCAGAAAGGTGAAAGGGAAGAAATAACCATGATGAAAGAGCCTCATCCGTTACTTCAGTTGGTACTAAACGATTCCGGTCGTCTAACCATGCCTGTTTATTATAGAGATCAACAGTATTGCCCGACTTGCCTTACAAAGGTGTTGAAGAGTGAGGATGGAAGTTTGGCGCACCTCGGGGAAATAAATCAAAATACATGTAGACCTTCTATTTCAGTAGTTGTGACAAAAGCAATTATTGAAATGTTATGTGACGGGGAAAAAATATTTGTAAATCCAATACGATACCGAGGCCGGGTGCTGGCACCCTCAGTAATTTTTTCTCCCGACACTCACACTTTCAAACCGTTTATAAATACAGACTATCAGCCTGTGGGAGCAAACTGGAAAAGTGAAAAGGGATATAAACTCGGTCTGTTTTATCTCAAAGATCGAGCCAACTCTATCAATAAAGAGGAATTTGATTTCATTGCCGTTATAGACCCTAAGGCAATGCAGAAAGAATTTATTTCGGCCTGGTCTGAGGTTGATGAAAAAAATCCATTGGAAACGCTGAAGCAGATCTTACGATCTAAAAACAACTCTTCTTTATGGGTAAAATGGCCTGGCAAAATTGAGCATGCGCAAAAAGGAAATTGCAACGAAAATTACTGGTTCGATTATCAATCTGATAATCAGGAAGTGAACTGTACGGTCTCTGTTGTAGGTATCGAAGGTAACAGTTCCGGTGAGACAATTTATAGATTGCAAACTTTGCTAAAGCGTAAGCTCAATGAATATCAACTGGTTCGGTCTTTAGGGACTATTATGCTTCTTGATAATACCGGGAATATGATTCCATCAAACCATCCTTATTTTGAAGTCATCTCAAAAGCATGTATAAATGGAGTGCGTGACTTTGTTCGTCAAAACCCGTGGGTAGTCTGACGGTCAACTATAAAGCATAATATAATTAGTAATAACAAGGAACAGACATGAATGAAAACTCAGTAATCTTAATAAGTTTATTTTGGTTTTTTTTTGGATCGAGTGTTGTAGCTGGTTTTATGGATGCATCATTATATTGCTGGATTTTTGCAGCCATAAGCGCATTGTTTCTTCTTTCGGTGATACAAACACCAAAGGAGTTAACGGTATCTATTCTTCTTGCGGTACTTATGGCAAGCTCCGCAGGTGTTTTCATTCTGGCTTATAAAGTCAAAACGAATGTCGTTTCACCAATCTATCTCTTAAAAAAGCCTACTGCATACATGGCTGAAATAGATAACCGAAGGATTCATGGTTACTAAATATTTTGCAATTGCATCATTTGACGGTCCGGGTTTATTTACCCACAGCATCGACTAATTCAAGAGGTTACATATGATAGTTTCAGAAGCAATTTTTTATTCTTCTATTATTTCCTGGGTTCTTTATTGGTGGTTTATTGGAAATATTACTAAAAAGGTAGGGATGCTTGTTGTTCCACTCACGCTTACCTTCGGATGTTACATTTATGCAATTCATTTGGATGATTCCGAACAGCAAACCAATTTACGTTGGGAGCAGATCGGTTTTATTACCTTTATAATTGTGATAATGTGGGCAGGAAAGTTTGTGATGAAAAGACTATCTGAATGATGATCTAATCCACACTTTTCGATATCTTAGAAAAGTAACTTTGTGAGCAAACAGTCATATGACATGCAAAACGCTGATCTCAAAGACAGATGATGGATACACATTTAGCATTTCACCTTACGAAGACGGGTACCGCTTATCAGTCTCGCCTGAAAATCGTCACAATGGTACCCAAAGCTTTGACGGCTGGTTCCCACGTTTTTTTTCCGAACCACAGTATGCCAAATCATCTTTAACTAAGTTTCTCGGTGAGTCCTTAGTATGGGAAGAAGATTCAAGTAATGCTCTATGAGATTACTTATTATAAATTTTTCTATTAATCTCCATGGAGTGATATATGAATTTGGCCTATTTTTTATTTTTGTCTATAACTGTTATGCTTACGAGCTTTATTATTAAATCACTTGTCGTATTGGTAAAGTTCAAATTACTTCGTGATGAACGTCTCGAATATACCAGCAATAAAAATATTGATGAGATGTACGATTTAATGAATGCGAAGGAAGAAATCCTCATAAGGCATCATAAGCAGATGTTGGCATTGCATCTTTCACTATTAATATTCGTTCTATTTATTGCTTACATTTACTAAAAATAATTTTATTCAACATTTCAACAAAGGGTTTTCAATGGAAAGCTTCGAAACTGAACAAATGATTCAATATGCTTTCTACATAAATATCGTAATAACGACTGGTTTGGCATGGTTTTGCTTGCGGTCAGGATTGCATTACAATTTTTTCAGAAAAGCAGAGAGTGCCAGAACAAAAGGGCTGAGTAGTACCTCTACTGAACACGGTCCAGCAATTGTGAGAATAAAGAAGCTACAAGCATTAGTAGATTTTATTAGTAACTGTGCTTTTCTAATCCTTTCAATTGGCACAGCTTATATTTTGTATTTTTGGATCCACAGTTAACTCATACAAGGTAACTTCGGCAAATAACAACTTCTAATGCAGGACTTTAATAACTATAACGGATGCTACATGAAAAACGACAGTTTAATTACGCGGTATAAAATACTTAAAGGCGAACGCGATGAGTCTATCTTCACCATAATAATCGCGCTAGTAGTAAAGCTGGGGCTGGTAGCCCTGGCATTCTATCTGTTGCTTGGTTCCACGATTGATTGGTCAAGCTGGAAAACCTATGCCGCCATGTTGATCTTTGGAGCATTTCTCTAAAAGGATGACCACGGCAATACCAGGTCAGACAACAAGGTCGTTAGCATGATCGTTGGAAGCAACGGAAGCACCTTGAAAAAGGTCGGCAGCACTATAAAATCCATCAGCAATGCACACAAATAAACTACTGGTATCTTAAAATGAAAGTGAAAGAGTTGATCGCCATGCTGAACGAAAGAGACCCTGAGGCAATTGTTCTGATTTCCGGCTATGAAACGATCGGCGGCACGGAAGTCGCAGAAGCTGATTTGCTCATTGATATGCAGTCAATATGCTTAGAACAGGCTGATAATCTCACAGGAAACCGTAAAGTTGTTTCTTCCGGTGGTGAAGATTCAGTTTGGTTAGGCTGGAAAGATGATTACCGTACAAAGGTGTTTTTAGAAGATGCCCAAATTCCTGATCAAGATGAATGACGGTCAGCGTTGGCTTCAAAGGCAATCTATCAGTACGTGAAACGTAAATGTTAAAAAATAACCACATATGAATCAATAACTTATGTCAAAGCTAAGTAGAGATGTCCGGGGTGGGGCAAAGTTCAAATGTCCTTTGATAATATTGAATTCCTGGATAAAAATCGCATCTTAACCTCTTCGTTTGAGTACCTTGTTGGGTTGACCCCGTATTCGCTTTATTTGTAGTATTGGGCTGCTTTGAAGTGTTTCATGTTCAAACGCGACGTGTTCTGTAAGTTCTTCCTGACAACAGAGCCGACAATATATACACATCCGCTATGGAGAATCTGACAACCGCTATGCGTATTACGCCACCCTGAGTTTTTCCTTCCTCTGTCGTACTGAGCAAGCCTCAGCACGCACTCAATAACATCCCGTCTGCGGATGTGCTTTACCGTACGTAAAAATGTAGCCCTCCAGGGCTGACTGTATCTAAAAACTGAGAAATTACTATGTTGCTGTCCTCGACGCGTAAGGACTGGCTGGGTAACGTCCGTGGTGACGTTCTGGCCGGTATTGTTGTCGCGCTCGCACTCATTCCAGAAGCGATCGCCTTTTCCATTATCGCCGGTGTTGATCCCCAGGTGGGCCTCTACTCGGCGTTCTGTATTCCTCTCGTTATGGCCTTCTTTGGCGGACGTCCGGCGATGATTTCGTCCTCCACCGGTGCAATGGCTCTCCTGATGGTGACGCTGGTGAAAGATCATGGCTTACAGTATTTACTGGCTGCCTCCATACTGACCGGGGTATTCCAGCTGATAGCCGGATATCTGAAGCTTGGCGGGCTGATGCGTTTTGTTTCACGCTCAGTGGTCACGGGGTTTGTTAATGCACTGGCAATACTGATTTTTATGGCCCAGTTGCCTGAGCTGACCAATGTGACATGGCATGTTTATGCCATGACTGCGGCAGGGCTGGGGATCATCTATCTCTTCCCTTATATCAACAAAACCATTCCTTCACCGCTTGTGTGCATCGTGGTGCTGACTGGGATTGCCATGTGGCTGCATCTGGATGTGCGAACCGTCGGGGATATGGGGAAACTTCCCGACAGTCTGCCGGTCTTCCTGCTCCCGGACGTGCCTTTAAATCTTCAGACGCTGCTCATCATCCTGCCATATTCTGCGGGGCTTGCGGTGGTTGGCCTGCTTGAGTCGATGATGACCGCCACTATCGTGGATGACATGACCGACACGCCAAGCGACAAAAACAGGGAGTGCAAAGCTCAGGGCATCGCGAACATCTGCACATCCTTTATCGGAGGAATGGCAGGCTGCGCGATGATTGGGCAATCTGTTATCAACGTAAAATCCGGTGGACGCGGACGACTTTCAACCCTCACGGCGGGCGTGGTGCTGCTTTGCCTGATTGTGTTCCTGCGCAACTGGGTCTCCCAAATTCCGATGGCAGCGCTGGTCGCGGTGATGATTATGGTTTCCATCGGGACATTCTCCTGGCGCTCCATTGCCAACCTGCGGACACACCCCCTTTCAACCAGCGTGGTCATGCTTGCCACCGTCGCGGTTGTGGTGGCAACACATAATCTGGCCTTCGGTGTGCTGACCGGTGTACTGATTGCTTCGCTCAATTTTGCCACTAAAGTATCCCGGTTCATGCGTGTAACCTCAGTTCTGGAGGGGACGAGCCGGACGTATACCGTCACCGGCCAGGTATTCTTTGCATCAGCAGACCGCTTTACGAGCCACTTTGATTTCCGTGAAGCGATTGAGAATGTGGTGATAGACGTTTCACATGCCCATTTCTGGGACATCACGTCCGTCAGCGCCCTGGATAAGGTGGTCATTAAGTTCCGTAGAGAGGGCGCCGGGGTTGAAATACGTGGGATGAATGAAGCCACCCGCACCATCGTTGACCGGTTTGGTGTTCACGATAAACCTGAAGAAGTCGAAAAACTGATGGGCGGTCATTAACAGACTGGAGGGAAAACTATGAATAATACTGTTACAGCCTGTGTGGACGGTTCACTTTCAACGCGGTCAGTGTGTGAATATGCGGCGTGGGCAGCCCGCACTTTGCAATCACAGCTAGCACTGTTGCACGTTATCGAAAAAGACAGCACCCCGGTAGTGTCAGACCTGACCGGCACTCTCGGCATAGACAGTCAGCAATTGCTGACCGATGAGCTGGTAGAAATTGAAGGGCAACGTAATCGCCTGCTGATGGCCCAGGGGAAAGCAATACTGGAAAGTTGTGCTGAACTGCTTCAAAAACAGGGAAGCCCGGATGTGCTTTTGATGCAAAAACACGGTACACCGGATGAAGTTCTGGCAGAGCTGAGCGACCTTCGTCTCATGGTGCTGGGGCGTCGGGGTAGCCAGCATCCGGTAGGCTCTCATCTGGAAAGCGTTATTCGTCTGCAAAAGAAACCCCTACTGGTTGTTCCGGAGAACTACTCAGTGCCTTCCAGAGTCATGCTGGCTTATGATGGCAGTGAAGAAAGCAGGAGTAACCTGGAACGTCTGACGATGAGTCCCTTACTCAGGGGGCTGGAGTGCCACCTTGTCATGGTAAACGGTAAGAAGGAAGAGCTGCTGACCGCACAGCAAATTTTACGTGACGCGGATATAGAAAACAGCACAACACATCTTACCGGGCAATCAGTCGGGGACGCGCTTATTCGTTACGCCGAGGAAAATGCTGTCGATCTGATAGTGATGGGGGCCTACGGTCATTCCAGGTTGCGGCAGTTCTTTATCGGTAGTCATACCTCCGAAATGCTGCAAAAGACGCAACAACCGCTTCTTATCCTCCGTTAGCACTGATTATCTTAAATAAAAAAGGGCGAGTTCTCTCGCCCTTCGTCACAAGAACACGTTTAGTTCAGCCGGTTACCTTTTTCATCAACTACCTTCTCACCGTCCTCTTTCGTGAACGCGCTTTTCTGCGCATCGGGAAGAATATCCAGCACGACTTCAGAAGGGCGGCATAGCCGGGTACCCAGCGGCGTTACCACGATAGGGCGATTGATCAGAACAGGGTGCTGCAACATAAAATCGATTAACTGCTCGTCAGTAAAGCGGTCTTCCGCCAGCCCTAACGCTTCAAAAGGTTCGACATTCTTACGCAGCAGCGCTCGTACCGTGATCCCCATATCCGCAATGAGTTTTACCAGCTCAGCTCGTGATGGTGGGGTTTCAAGATAATGAATAACGGTCGGCTCTGTACCGCTGTTGCGGATCATTTCAAGGGTATTGCGTGACGTGCCGCAGGCCGGGTTGTGATAAATGGTAATGTTGCTCATATCAGTATCTCATTACAAAGTGAAAGACAGACGAAGCGCCAGTGCTGCAAGCGTGACAAACAGCACGGGGATTGTCATGACAATGCCCACCCGGAAGTAATATCCCCAGGTAATTTTGATATTTTTCTGCGACAGAACGTGCAGCCACAGTAACGTTGCCAGACTGCCGATAGGGGTAATTTTTGGCCCCAGGTCGCTGCCGATGACGTTGGCGTAAATCATCGCTTCTTTGATAACACCGGTCGCTGTGCTGCCATCAATCGACAGCGCCCCGACCAGCACGGTCGGCATATTGTTCATCACTGATGACAGGAAGGCCGTCAGGAAGCCCGTACCCAGCGTTGCCGCCCACAATCCCTGCTCTGCCAGCTGATTCAGCAAGGAAGAGAGATAGTGGGTCAGACCGGCATTTCGTAAGCCGTAGACCACCAGGTACATCCCCAGCGAGAAGATAACGATTTGCCAGGGCGCACCACGCAGCACCTTACCGGTGTTAATGGCATGCCCTTTTTTCGCAACAGCAAACAGAAGCAATGCACCAGCGGCTGCGACCAAACTGACCGGTACGCCCAGCGGCTCCAGTCCGAAGAATCCCACCAGAAGCAACACCAGAACCAGCCAGCCGGTTTTAAAGGTATTCACATCACGTATAGCGTCTTTCGGTTCTTTCAACAGAGAAACGTCGTAAACGGCGGGAATGTCCTTACGGAAAAACAGATGCAGCATCACCAGCGTAGCCGCAATCGCGGCCAGGTTAACCGGGACCATCACGGCGGCATATTCTGAGAAACCAAGCTTAAAGAAATCCGCCGAGACGATATTCACCAGGTTTGAGACAATCAGTGGCAGGCTTGCCGTGTCAGCGATAAACCCTGCGGCCATGATAAACGCTAAGGTTGCTCCCCGGCTGAATCCCAGCGCCAGCAGCATCGCGATAACGATAGGTGTCAGGATCAGTGCCGCACCGTCGTTGGCAAACAGTGCCGCAACCATCGCACCAAGCAGGACGATCCAGGTGAAGAGCAGCCGCCCCCGGCCATTCCCCCAACGGGCAACGTGCAGCGCGGCCCATTCAAAGAAGCCGGATTCGTCGAGCAGAAGACTGATGATGATCACGGCGATAAAGGTGGCGGTCGCATTCCACACTATCTGCCAGACCACCGGAATATCCCCCAGATGAACGACGCCAGTCAGCAATGCCAGAATTGCGCCCAGTGAGGCACTCCAGCCAATCCCCAGCCCTCTGGGTTGCCAGATAACCAGGACGAGCGTGAATAAAAAGATAGCACCAGCCAGTAACATCAGAAACTCCATTCACATTTGTTTATTCGGATATATATATCGCCATCAGCAGGAGACAGATGCCACGCTACTGAGCTTGTTGCGTATGTTTTCTCGTTCACAGTTCCAGGCTGTATCAATAATACCCGCAGCCCATGCTGGCATGTGTGGCGACAGTCGGTAATGCACCCATTTTCCTTCGCGACGGTCGATGACCAGCTCGGCTTCACGTAAAAGGGCCATATGGCGAGAAATTTTTGGCTGAGACTCTGCGGTTGCCGCACAGATGTCACAGACGCACATTTCACCGGACTCCCTGAGAAGCATCACGATAGTTGAACGGGTCTCGTCGGCGAGCAGTTTAAAAAGCTGAACAGGCTGTAGCATGCTTAACCTCGTAAAAAAATAACAATACATATGGTATTTCATATGTGATAACTTTTAAAGCATAGCTTATGAAATGGAGATTTTTTATGACCGACTTACCAGCAATCGAACCGGCTTATTTTGATGATGCGCTTGCCAGCAAACTTACGGGCAACAACGAAACCATGCCGCGAATTCTCATCCTGTACGGTTCAGTACGAGAGCGGTCCTACAGTCGTTTTGCAGCGGAAGAGGCCGGGCGGTTGCTGGCAAAGATGGGGGCTGAGGTGAAAATATTTAACCCATCCGGTCTGCCGTTACCCGATGATGCGCCCGAAAGTCACCCCAAAGTGCTTGAACTCCGCGAGCTGGTCAGGTGGTGTGACGGAATGGTCTGGAGTTCTCCGGAAAGACATGGCGCCATGAGCTCGGTGATGAAGGCCCAGATTGACTGGATACCCCTGAGTGAAGGTGCTGTTCGTCCTTCCCAGGGTAAAACGCTGGCCGTCATGCAGGTTTGTGGTGGTTCACAGTCGTTTAACACGGTCAATCAGATGCGGATACTTGGCCGCTGGATGCGGATGTTCACCATCCCCAATCAGTCGTCAGTGCCAAAGGCATGGCAGGAATTTGATGATGAAGGGCGCATGAAACCCTCACCCTGGTATGACAGGATTGTCGACGTTACCGAAGAGTTGTTCAAAATGACGTTACTCCTGAAAGGGCACACAGCCTACCTGTCCGACCGCTACAGCGAAAGGAAAGAGAGTCATCAGGAGCTCGCGGCACGGGTCAATCAGGCCAAAATCTGACAGCCAGGCATGCCCGGATGGATTACCGGGCTTTAAATCGGTTTCTTCCCAAATATCTCTTCAGAGCGTGACTGAAGTTTCACCAGGGCATTGAACATATCGTCCTGATCCAGGGAACGCTGGGATTTCTTCGTCGTGGGAGCTTTACGCCTGCGAGAAGGGCCGTCTCCGGATGGTACGGATTGCGACCGGTTATTATCCCGCTCGGCCTGGACCAGCTGCGCCATTTCCAGGGCCCGCCCCAGACGTTTGTTATCCACAATGGCCCCCTGATCGATTTCAGAAAGCTTGTCATAGGTGGAGTAGGGAAGTGATACGCCATTAAGCCGGAGCTCTTTATGTCCATCCGGGTAATGCCAGACATCGATGTATTTACCAATCGCCCGACGACTGAATTCGCTGTCTTCAATCAGATAAAGGACTTTGTCGTATTGCACTGTGAGTGATTTCGACACTTTACGAGCTTCACGCCAGTTAAATACCATATCAAGATCGTCATCGACATCCAGTTCCCGATGAACATCAAACGCCTGGCGAGGCGCTTTTGCGAAACGACGGTTGTAATCGTTCATGAACTCTTCGGCAAATGCGTTCGCAGCTTCCATGGAACTGATGCCCTGGAGCCTGAGCTCCTTGACCAGTCGGTCCTGAAGCGTCAGGTGCGCCCGTTCAACGCGGCCTTTGGCAGCACTGGTTTCTGCACAAATGGTCTGAATGTTCAGTTCATGCATCGCACGGCCAAACTGGGTATCGCCGTCGCCGCCGGTTGCATTTTTATTGTTGATCCTGAATACGCTGGCTTTGTCGCTGTACAGCGCAAGCGGTTTGCCATGTTTTTCAATATAGCCCCGGGTCGCTTCAAAATAGGTGAAAGTAGACTCAGATTTCACGAAAAGAAGCTGCATTAAACGACTGGTTGCGTCATCAACGTAAACCAGTGCCGTACACTTAGGTCCCCGATTTTCAAACCAGTGGTGGTCGCAGCCGTCGATTTGTATGAGTTCACCGGCACAGGCACGGCGGTAACGAGGTTGCTGAATTTTTGGCGCACGTTGCTTACGTGGGACCCACAGACTGGCCTGAGTCATCAGCTTACGGACGGTTTCTTTGGAAAGATGAACACCGTGCACCTCAGACAGTTTTTCACAGGCCAGCGTCGGACCGAAATCGTTATAGCGTTCGCGAATAATGTTCAGCGCGTATGCGGCCAGTCCCTGAGGCAACTGGTTGTTACTGGATTTACCACGACGGCGGCTGGTCATGCCAATCGGACCATCTTCACGATAACGCGCAAGCAGACGACGGCACTGACGGTCGGAGATACCAAGCCGCTGAGCTGCCATTTGTGTTGTCAGACGCCGGTCGATGACATCCTGAATGATTTTGAGTCGGTTAACTTCATCCAATGTGAAAAACTCCGCTGCGAGAGCCGTCATGGTAATCCTTACTTGATTATACACGCCGGACATCTTAACTTAGCCATTATCGGACATTACAACTTTGCTACTACAACTTATGTCAAAGCAAGTTTAAAATGTCACCTCTTTGTGCAAGATAGAAAGGGCACTTTCAGCCTATGTAATCATATTAATGTGACTGCTGCGTTATCCCACTCAACCAATTAATAAAGCAAAAGTTAAATATGAAAGACTGGAATAAAAATATAACGAAAACATCTTAATATGGAAATATCTGTGTCAACGGGATCTTTAGTTATTGAATATCTGGTTCTAAATAGGTTCTACATTCAACGGGAAGGGAAACCAAATATCTATATGTTTTTTATAAATACCATTACGTGGCAAACAACAATCTGCATATTTTTTTAAAGAATCTCCACATGGACAAATATTTTCTGGCGATAATACTCCATCATGTTCTTTCGCCTTAAATCTCCAGGTCGTAATATTGAAAATTTGATGTGGGGATTGTATGTATTTGACAACACTAATTAAAGTTGAATAGTTATAATGATCACCATCATTGGAGAAAAAAACACTACATTTGTTAACGGGATTACTAACTATGTCATAAGTAATTAATTCAAAATCGATCACTTCATCAAAGCAAAGAACTCCATTATAAAGTTTATTTTTAACATGACCACAATCATTAATAAAACTACGGGTTGTATTACATACTGAACATTTCACTTCTTTTATTATTTCACGAGAACTACCGAAGATTTTATATGGGAATAACGCCTGCCAATTACATACCATTCTCGCTAAGAAGTTAACACCATAGAAATTAACCTCAGGCAGAAACTCATTATTTTCTTTAATATGTATTAAATCTATTTCTATCCTTTCAAGTTCTACCCATGCTTCATAAAAATCACCTCTTGTAAGTAAATTAATGACTTGAATATATTTTAAATGGGCTAGTAAAATTGTTTTGTATAAAAACAATCTGTTTGATTCATTATTCAAGCTCAAGGATTGAGCTTTTTTTAACTCAGCATTAAGATAATCAAGAATAGCACTATCTTCTTGAGTAATACACATCCAACGCTTTAACTTTTCGTGAATATTCATAATATCTATATAGATTTTTATTTGATTTTGTTAATTACTTTTAAAACATCGTCTACTTTTCCAGAAACAGTGTATTTCACATGTTTTCCTGATTTATTTTTTTTAATTATAGAGACTTTAACGTCTATATCTCTAGTTCCAAAGTTATCAATTTTTTTCTGAATATAATTTGAAACAAGATTTACTAAAAAAGGTATCATTACTGATGTGGCAAAGAAAGTGCCTAACGCTAACGTTATACTGTTTAATTGCAGGTACGAAACACCATTAGAATCTCCGTACACTTTAACATTAGAATGTGATTGCTTGGTGAACTGGAAAAAATCCAGTGCATTACCTCCAGTAATTTTTGAACTATCAAAAACGATCGCAATCTCATCATCTTGAGGTTCATATGAAGAAATGATTTTTACCTCTTCATCTTCATCACTCATTTCACTCAAAGTAATGGGGTTCATTCTCAACTCCTTGTTTTATATTTTTACATTCAAATTTTACTATACGACTGGTTAATTGCTCCTGTCCAACACACACCAGAGTTCATATGCTTAGCATACAAGGGACCAATGCCAGTAGCGACAGGCTAGTGTGTCAAAAAACCACATGAAGATCAATCTCCTGCGGAAAATTTGGCCGCAATTAGTTTCATTGTCCTTTCCATGCCTTGATAAACTGTCGCATCTGTAATGTTTAACCTTGCGAGTTCCTTAAGTATTCTAGCTTTGTTTCTGATCACTATTTTTTCTACTTTAAACTCTTGCATAGCATCATCAGGGTTTGAAACTAAATCGGGATAAACAGCATTATTCCCAAATAATAAGAATGCACCTGACTGTGATGACATCCTTTCATTATTATTTCTTCCTTTAACGAAAATTAACCTTTCCAAATCTGATGGTATAATTACATCTTTAAAATAAGGTTTTTCATCTTTAATGTAATGTATGAGTTTTTGACAAGCTTCAGTTTTATTGAAAGCCTCCTTGTCCATTTTACAATCCAGCTGATCTTTCAGTGTTTGACTTAGCATTGATATATTTGATATGCAACTTACTGTATCAGAGTCAAAGAATTTTATACGATCCCTTTTTGTTTTGAAAATAATAACATGTCCATCAACCTCATTTGTATTTTCATTATTACTAATGTCGCAACAAGCGAAATACAGAGCGATTAGTGGATTTGATGTTATATCCAACAAACGAGTTGGTAGTCCGTAGTGTTGCATCCTTACTAACTTGTCTAGCATTGTTTTATCATCAACAAACTCAGTTGGCCTTGCTGTTAGGGCTTCACGGACTAAATTTGATTCACTGTGCAAATGCTTGAAGTTACCTTTTTTGTTTTTCCTGAAAACTGATGGAGCCAACTCGTAAGATACATCAGAATGTCCACGATAAAATATTTCTGCATCTTCTTCATGATCTTGTTCTAAAACACGCGCCATGAAACTTTGAACATTATCTATTATTGGGTAGTTATCAACTTCATCAGGAAGTGCTTCAGTAGGAGGAAGTGGTGTACTTCTTGTCGTTATATTTAGAAGTGCTAATGTTTGATTTAAATCACGTGCTTTTATTCCCCAGTGAGTCCGTTTCAGCCCATATGCACCTAATTCTAAAGCTGTTTGATATAACTCTTTGTTTATCACTACGACATCATCTTGTGAGTGAGTGATTCTGAAATCAAACTCAACATTTTTGTTAACTGTTCGTAGATTTGAAATTACACCAAGTCGCAAAGTAATGTATTCAACATTGTCTCGGGAATAAAGTTCTGACATAAAAAGCGTAGGTAATTTCTCAATATAAGATAATGCTTTATCATTCAAAGGCGTTAACTTCAACCGGATGTCATCAGAGGTGCCTTCTAACATACGTGATATAGGAAAATCACAACTCCCACTAACCCGTTCATACATGGGCCAATGTTCAAAATAGTCAGGTTCTCCGCCCATAATTAGATTAAACATTAAAACTAAATCCTTATATTTTACTTAATGAATTATTTACAATCCAATCAATTGCGCCAGAGGTGCGAATCCAAGGCTTTATATTATGATTCACATAATAAATGGCTTCATCCATTCCACCTAACGTGATATATCCACTGTTAGACTTGATCTGTAATCTGCACTTCGATAACAAGCCGGGGATGTGTCTATTAGAATCAATCGCAGCTTTAGCGATATCATCGGCATCCGGGGATGACTGTCGGTAGGCGAGTAGGGCGCGTGTATACTGAAAAAACGAACGCATATCCCCAGGATAATCGTCCAGTAGCAAGGCCAGATCATCCACCATTTCAAGCTCAAGGTAATAGTTCGCTAATAAATGACGAATCCCCTGGTTATCGTTCGGGTTGAGCTTCAGCATTTCGCGGCTATGAGCCATAGCCGGATAAAAATTACCAGACTCCCATAAGGCCTCAGCCAAAGCTGCTTTTGCTCTCATATATGGACGTGTTTCGACAAATCCCCAGAAACGTCCTGCGAACTCCTGAAAATCCTCGCCAAGTGCAATGCTGGCTGCGTACAAAGCAGTCTCCAGCTTCCCGATTTTTGACTCAGGAGGTTCTTGAGATATCTCGCAGTAGAATGAGTATGCGTCAGCACAGAGCGGGGATTTCTTGATAGCTTTTCTGATGAGTTTCAGCACAACTTCCAGGTCATCATTTTCCCAGGCATCGAACATGAACTCCTGAGCCGCAACCAGATCTAGATGTAATTGCTCAGAGCTGACAGCAGTTTTATACAAATCAACGCGCTTTGTAGTCGGGAATTTAATCATCTCAAGTATCCTTTTGGGGACTCACTGTTCCGGTACTTTGCAGCACTGATGGTCGATTCTATCGCTTTGAACTTGCCACAAACAAGCTCGGGTCTGCCAGAACGGGATTGATAGCCCGGAGCTGTTCCTGGATGCGCACCTGAGCCTTACGGCTGGGCGATTTTTTGCTTCGTTCCCGTTTGCCTTCGCTTTCCCGCTCATCCTGTTTTACCTGAGCCAGTCGGAGTACAGTCCCGAGACGTTTGTTATCAACAATCTGCCCCTGGTCGACACAGGCCAGCTTATCAAATGCCTGGCACTTAAGGCTCCGGTGCCCATAGAGGAAGGCGAGGGTGCCATCGGGATAATCCAGTACTTTAATTTTTTCACCGGCAAGACGGCTATTTTCTTCTGTGGTGTCCATGAGATAAAGGATCTTATCGTACTGGAAGGTCAGTGATTTCGACACGGTACGAACATCATGCCAGGCAAAGATGTCTCTTAATTCATCGGGGCTTTCCTGCACCGGACGATGCAAATCTTTGGGGAACTTAGCCGGTCGTGAAAACCGGCTGTTAAAGTCAGCGATGAAAGTGGCAAGCCAGGCATTTGCGGCCTCAATGCCGGTTATACCTTCCAGACGCATTTCTTTGATCAGCCGATCCTGAAGTGTCTGATTCGCACGTTCCACGCGGCCTTTAGCTTCAGAGCTGTTGGCACAAATAAGCTCGATTGCCAGGTCATAAAGCACACGTCCGAACTGGGTAACGGTGGTATTGCGTTTCTCCGGACCACTGACGCGAAATATTGCGTGTTTGTCACTGTACAGCGATACCGGCTTCCCATGCTGCTCGATGTATTCCCGGGTTGCCAGCATGTAGTCAAAGGCTGTTTCTGACTCGCTGAACCGCAAATGCATCAGACGCCCGGTGGCATCATCGATAAAGACCAGCAGGCAGCATTTTGGCGCACGGCCTTCAAACCAGTCATGGTGGGAGCCGTCGATCTGGATAAGTTCACCCAGACAATCACGCCGATGTCGGGGTTGATAAACCCGTGACTTACGGCGAGCATGCGGGACCCAGAGTCCGTCAGACGTCATCCAGTTGCGGACGGTCTCGATTGAAAGCCGGATATTATGGCGCTCTCTGAGTTTTTCTGCGGCCAGTGTGGGCCCAAAGTCACTGTAGTTTTCACGTATCAGCGTGAGTACTCGTAGTTTGAGAGATTCGGTCAACCGGCGGTTGCTGGGCTGGCCGCGTTTGCGGCTGACAAGTCCTTCAGCACCAGAAACTCGGTAACGATTGATAAGTCGTTGCGCCTGACGTTCTGAAATGCCAAGCTGTGATGCTGCATCACGACGGCGTAGACGCTTTTCACAAACTGCCTGTATCACCGGTAGGCGGTGGATCTCTTTATCTGACATGGTCACCAACATGCGTTGAGCCCCTTAGAATTGCATTCAGTTTAGCTTACTCTAAGGTGACGTTTCTATCTGGATAAAAAGTGACATTACTAAATGGTTCTAACAACTTAAGTGCGCATAATCAGGATTATGTAAGATCAGCGTTAAGTAGTCGATTTATTTGAAAGTGACGTCGTCTTTAAGTTAAAATCACCTATAATCAATACCTACTGGAGCAGCTCATGGCTGACACCTACCTCCCCCCGGGCTTTAAAAAATGCAAATCATGTCAGCAAGTTAAACCCTTTGAACAGTTTGGAAAAGAGCTCAAGGGCAAGTTTGGCCTCAAGAGTAAATGCCGAGCGTGTATTAGCGAGAAAAACAAAACGTACGCAGCAGGCCCAGGGGCCGAAGTAAAGACGCAAAATAATAGGACCTACCAGGCAGAAAACAAGACTGAGCTCGCGGAGAAAATGCGCGTTAAGCGTGCGAAAGAAAAATTTGGTGATCGCTATAATTCCTACCTCGCTTCTTTAGAGTCCATGAAAAAACTCAAATAATGTAATCGCCAACGGAGGAATAATGAATGTACATCTGAAATATGATACGATAAAGCACTATCACTTTGATTGGCTAACGCCTGCTGGCGACTATCCTAATTCAGCGGTTATGCTCGTAGGTTTCCGTGATGGGCGCTGGATTATTGTTCAAGAGTTCGGAAATGATTATAGCTGCTTCGAGGGCGTTCTGAAGAATGGTGATGATCTTAATACGGAGCCTAAATTCTATTCCGACTTAGAAAGCGTAGCGGTTGCTGCTTTTGGCATGATGAAGCAGATATATCCCCAGTACCAAGATAGCACGTTAGAAGAATTCCTCGCTGGATAAAATATTCTAGAAACCAAACTCGCCTTATTCGAAGGAAACTGACTATGTATAGAAAGGTTTTAGCTCTTTCAGCCTTACTGATTTCTGCTTGTTCCACCGATAATCCTCATAAACAAAGTATGCACCACAATGATTTTGAGCTTTCGGACTCAGCTGTAAAAATTCAAATCAAGTCTGGAAATAAGACAATCTCCGGCTCAGGTACTTGGATCGATGAACAACATATTCTTACAGCTTCACATTTATGGCTTGATGCAAGCAAGGATTATAGTCTAAGTATAATAACAAGGAATGGGAGCCAACCAGCAACAGTTATCAATATTGATGATCCTAAGAACCGGGACCTCGCTCTTTTAAAAGTAGAAAAAAATACTATTGTCAAAGCCCCACCTAATTGGAAGCTTCCAGTATGTGATAATGTTCTAGCTCCAGGTGAGTCTGTTTGGGTTCTATCGGGAATGTATAATACGCTTTCAAATACGTATGCTTCCCCCGACTCAACCTACTATTATAAAGGAATAGTTGGTTCTGATGGTTTGACTGCTTTTTATCAAAATGGAGTTAGTGGAAGCGCTGTGTTAAACCAATCTAAGAGTTGCTTATATGGTGTTGTGAGTCAACAAGACATTAAAAAGATCAATGTCTATCAGATATATATTACGAAGATTACTACAAATGAAATTATACGCGGATTCATAGGTTATAAAAAT
Source organism: Enterobacter sp. 03-F-07-AD-ECC (assembly GCF_047530935.1). Taxonomy (NCBI): domain Bacteria; kingdom Pseudomonadati; phylum Pseudomonadota; class Gammaproteobacteria; order Enterobacterales; family Enterobacteriaceae; genus Enterobacter; species Enterobacter sp. 03-F-07-AD-ECC. Next base: position 23,724 of record NZ_JBLKBZ010000023.1, read on the forward strand.
AATTAAATGAGCGTAATCTTACAACAGGCAATTCCGACGTTATCTGCGTTGGTCTACCTATCTGAACCTTTAAAAGGAACGTCTATCATGTATAAACTTTTACCCGCAATACTAGTCTTTCTTTCGGTGTTCCTTGGACTAATCGCTCTACTCAGTGCTATCAAAAATGGTTCTGATGAATTGGCGGTATTCCTCATTACACTTTCGGCGTGGTTCGCTGCTTTAAGTAAGTTTTATTCACTTAAACTGTATAAAAATAGTTAGCCTGTGAATCCAAATACAGTTGACAAGTATCCAGCACTGCCCCCGTGATTTATTCAGGTTAGAAGCATTCCCGGAGTGCAGGCTGGGATTAGAAAAGTTACTTTTCTTACGATGTACCAACCAATAGGGCACGACTTATCGTAATGCCTAATTACATATTACCTGTTTAAGTCGATCTAATAATTTCATTGGAGCAGACATGTCCCCGGAATTGGTATCAGGCATTGCACGAGTGGCGCATGAAAAGCTACTTTCAGTTTTGACGGAGTGCGGCACAAAGAAGACGAAAGGCACATGCCTTTTTGCAAGCTATCTTGTATGTTATTTAGCAAAAACTAAAGGTCTAGATGCTGTTGTTCGTGGGGGTAACGGTGCAGATGATGGCGGTATATTTACAGAGAGTGGTGGCTTTGGCCATTATTGGTGTGAATTGAACTTCGAAGAAGTGCAATATTATATTGACATCACTTCCGAGCAGTTTGGGTTTCATCCATACATAGTGAAACGCGTCAACGATATAACAGGATGGCCACGATATATTCCTGGTGATCAGGAAACGGTCGATAGTCATTTAGAACAATTATTACGCGACGGCTATACAGAATAGGCTGCGTATACACTATCGCAGCCTTTCAGGCTCTTAACCCTTGTGACCAGTTAACGGAACCACTCAGGATGACGCTGCCGATCAACGTTGATAACCTGCGAATTAAATTCAACGACATCCGCTGGAGTAAGCATTAATTCATCAGGATTTACAATAAATGGTCTTAAAACCACTTCGCCACCGTCTTCTTTTGCACCGTAGATATTAATAAGAAAGTGCAGTCGTTGATTTCCGTCAGCATTGCGTTGCCATTCTCTAAAAGTCAAAGTCTGTTTAATATAGTTTGTTAAAAGAAATGCGAATTCAGATTCTTCCGTTTGTGAGATACCGTTTTTGTTAGACATTTTTTTTAGTATCTTTCCGAGCATGGATACACAGGCATCTAGGGAAGGTGCGAATAAGCAGGTCATTTCTTCCCAAGCTGACTCGCTGATTAAAATTTCGCGGATCTGGGCCGATTTTTTTCCCGCAAACACATCGAATCAGCCTATTTAGGCTATTTTTTCCACCATTTCTGGCGTTATTTCCGGTTTTTACTGAGATCTCTCCCACTGACGTATCATTTGGTCCACCCGAAACAGGTTGGCCAGGGTGAATAACATCGCCAGTTGGTTATCGTTTTTCAGCAGCCCCTTGTATCTGGCTTTCACGAAGCCGAACTGCCGCTTGATGATGCGAAACGGGTGCTCCACCTTGGCACGGATGCTGGCTTTCATGTATTCGATGTTGATGGCCGTTTTGTTCTTGCGCGGATGCTGCTTCAAGGTTTTTACCTTGCCGGGACGCTCGGCGATCAGCCAGTCCACATCCACCTCGGCCAGCTCCTCGCGCTGTGGCGCTCCTTGGTAGCCGGCATCGGCTGAGACAAATTGCTCCTCTCCATGAAGCAGATTACCCAGCTGATTGAGGTCATGCTCGTTGGCCGCGGTGGTGACTAGGCTGTGGGTCAGGCCACTCTTGGCATCGACACCAATGTGGGCCTTCATGCCAAAGTGCCACTGATTGCCTTTCTTGGTCTGATGCATCTCCGGATCGCGTTGCTGCTCTTTGTTCTTGCTAGAGCTGGGTGCCTCAATGATGGTGGCATCCACCAAAGTGCCTTGGGTCATCATGACGCCTGCTTCGGCCAGCCAGCGATTGATGGTCTTGAACAATTGACGGGCCAGTTGATGCTGCTCGAGCAGGTGGCGGAAATTCATGATGGTGGTGCGATCCGGCAGGGCGCTATCCAGGGATAATCGGGCAAACAGGCGCATGGAGGCGATTTCGTACAGGGCATCTTCCATGGCACCGTCGCTCAGGTTGTACCAATGCTGCATGCAGTGAATACGCAGCATGGTCTCCAGCGGATAGGGCCGTCGGCCATTGCCCGCCTTGGGATAAAACGGCTCGATGACAGCGGTCATATTCTGCCATGGCAGAATCTGCTCCATGCGGGAGAGGAAAATCTCTTTTCGGGTCTGACGGCGCTTAGTGCTGAATTCACTATCGGCGAAGGTGAGTTAATGGCTCATGATGTCCCTCTGGGATGCGCTCCGGATGAATATGATGATCTCATATCAGGAACTTGTTCGCACCTTCCCTAGACTTAACGATGTTAAAATTTTGGTTGTATTAAAATCCTCCTGCGAAAGTGAAATCATCCATGTATTATCTTTATGATAGTCGGTGATATAAATAAAATGAGATGTAAAAGGCGTTGAGTGATTGAACTCTCCTAAGTTCCATCCATACTGTCTCACTGTATTTGAGCTAAGTTCTTTGTCGGTAATGTTCATAATTCATACCTTTCGATAAAGTCTGTAATGATAATTAGCTATCTCAAAGGCCCAGAACAACTCTTGAAATAACCTCACTCGAAGAATTTATCATATTGAACACCCCTACCTAATAACCTTGCCGACTTAATAAATCACAATAGCCCTCCCCTGTCATTTTAAAACGCTACTTGAATTTTTGATAGCTTATAGTTGTTTTACGTTCTTTGTGATACTCATATGTCATCTTCTCTTTCCAGTACCAATCTTGTAAATCCTGCAAGTCTAGCCCATTTTTCTCACGTATGCTTTCGTGTAATTCGCTAAGCGCGAGTTTATCATTAGGTTTATAAATGGCTAATTTTTCTTCAAATAAATCCAGCCAACGTTTCCCCATCTTTCGACGCAAAACAAACACCATCGTGATAATTGTACTGAAATGCACAGCAATTAGTTCCAACTTATGCGATTGCTGACCAGATAAAATTACTATTGTAACAACAGGGATGGCCGTATATAAAGCAATCAAAGCGACCATAAGTTGATATGGTTTTTCCCGTATTACCATGTCCATGGGTAAACCAGAGGACGCTACTGCTTGCCAAAATCTTAAATACCTTCCGATGGACTTAAACCTTTTCCCGTTTTTATGCATAAACCTGTTTTTATTTACTATCATGTTAGACCTCTATTTTTCTGTAATTCTAGAAGAATGTTACCTTAACCCTTAACAGGGATAACACCGCATGTATTATCTCCATAATCAAAGCGCAGGGCCGGTAATAAAAAGTACCATACCATCGATGTGTAGTTCGTTCAGTGCATCCCTGTCCGTGGATAGCTTTCTAATGTTGTCAGGAGTTGCATCAATCGGGTATAAATCTTGCGTCAGTTTGACGAGATTCTTCTCAGTGCAGGTAAGACCGCCTTCAGCGAGAGTGCGCAGGTAATCACTAAACACGACTTCTTTTTCATCAGAGGTAAGTCGCTCGAAGTACCCCATATGTTCGGACGTGAAATTCTCATCTGCAATACTTCTCACTACTGAGATGATATCCGACCTTATGACCAACTCCCGCACCGCAGCATAAAAAATCCTGCCGTAATGTCCTGACACGTTTTCCTTTGCGAGCCACCAGCGCTCATCCGTGGTAACGGGTACTGTGGTCGGGGATGCCAGTAGCAGAACGGGGCTTAAACCGGATCGCGATAACCCTTCAGCAAAAGCTTCTTCAGGAAGACTGCTAACAGGCTTGCCTTGATAACGTGCTTCTACCATCTATGCTTCTCCTTTCTGATGTAGGCATGACTGCCTTCTATTTAAGCAATCAGTAAACCGGATTGAGCTGAGCAACGTTATCCTTCTCCCATCATTGCTTGCCACTTTTACCATAAGCGCCAAACAATTAGCCCCATTATTCCGGTTGTAAACTGAACCTTAACACTAACCAGTATGAATCGGTCATCTGGGGCAAAGTGTCCACCGGGTTGAAGTAGCCAGGTTGTTAGCGGCGGATGGAAAGCCAGTACGAATCCGTAAACTATAAAAGCCAAGCTCAGTAAAAGAAGGAGCATGCGCCCAATACGTTTGAGTTGATAAGATAAACTCGCGCTAGTTTTTCGTGGGGGTACGATATGGTCTTTCAACACTGTCTCCTTGCCAGCAAATGCCGAAGCGCTGGCATAAAGATTAAACAATTTTTATGCCAGTTACTCCGGCGAGATGGGTGATAATCCTCGTTGCCATCATAAAGCCTTATCTCTTTCAAATTTGAGCGATAAGGGGTCTTTGAGCCTGTAATGGCTTTTTGTTTGATGTTTTGATGGCACCTGCCCCCGCGTTTTACCATGACCGAAGTACATAGCGGCTCACACCTTCTGCTGGCTGTTGCCACTCGCTATTCTCCGTTGACGGTCTGAGGCGCGTCGAGCCCCGGGAGATGTTTTTCATCGCCTGCTCAAGAGTGTCCATCCTGTAGGTTTTGATGTTCACCCCTTCTTCAGAAATAGGCCCCAGCAGTTCCGTAACCTCACGCTCACCCTGATAAATATCGACCCACTGTGTAATATTCACCTTATCACCATTCGCATCAATGCCACGTCGGTTAAAGTGGTCAATTTCAAACTCACACACGGTTACCGGTACCAGCCCCTCCGGGCGCGGATACCCGAGTATTTCATCAAAACCAGGTTCCCCTTCATCAGTGACCAGATCAGGCGTCAAATAGAGTTTTCCGTTACGGGAAAAATGCGCAACATGGCAGGACCACTGGTCATTTAACATCGTTGGCATGCTTGTGAACATTCCTGAATACCACCGTCTGGCATTATCAACTGATTTGGTGACGAGGATTTCATCTGGTACTTCCCCGTTGTCCATGGTGTAAAAACTGAGAGACAGAGCGGTATTTCTGCGTGAAAGTAGCTTTTCTTTATTGACCTCTTTATTTTCAAATTTGGACAGGTATTCCTCAAGGAACAGCGCCTGCAACTCGGGTGTCGGCGCTTTCTGATAAAACCAGTCGGCCAGGTCTTTAGTGCCAATATAGATGAGGCTGGCTTTACCTTTTTCGCTCTTGACCGCAACAGGAGCCATTAGGCTTACTTGCTGTACGTACTCACTGGTTTCATTGATACTTTCATAGGCCTCAATCCACTGGCCAAGCAGATTGGTGTAAATCACCGGATCGTTCAGCTTTAAAAACTGCTTAAGAGCCTGAGCGCCACGGGAGCATGTATCAAAATAACGCTGCTTCTCTTCGAAGCTTTTGAAAGCAGTCTTTTTGCCCGACCATGTGGCCACCAGCTGTTCATCTTCGAACAGGGTGTTTTCAGCTGGTAAGAAGTGTTTCATTTTCGCAAAACGTTGATGAGTGACGTTTAAGACATTTCGGGATGTAGCAAGTACCATTCGATGAACCCAGGCATGCCCTTCCATCCGGTTGTCGCATTCAAAATTTGCTGGTGCGGCATATGCAACAAGTTTCCCTGAAGCATTTACCGATAACCTGACCAGCTCATAGCCTTTGCTGCTAATAAAATTACGAACCCCGGGAAGATGTTTGAGCCCCACATCAGCGAGCATATAGAGCTGGTTCAGGAGCTCTTTGGAGCCCTTCTCTGTACTCATGGCAGCTTCCAGCGTCGCCCCCCTGTTATCAGCTCGCCAGGCTACAATGCATCGATCTATCAACTCTGATCTCAGATTAGGCTGGCCAATATTTCCATCGGCCAGAGCCTGGCTCAGCATCTGCCGGTAAGGTTCTTCTGCCTCACGCTCGGCACGAATATAATTTAAAGCCATCTTGAAGAAGCGAATGTAAAACAGGTGATTAGACCTGAATTTACGTCTGTGAATGTACCATTCGAGCTCCTCCGCTTTAATGGTATCCATGCACAGGAAACCCAGTTCAGCATCATTCCTGCTGGACTCCTTAAATAAAGACAAATTCACCTTACAATTGAAATCTCGATCCGTTGAGTATCTGTTTACTGTTGCGTTGACACAGATATCGTCTCCCTGACGGAATGCAATAACCGGCTCATAGTTTTTATGGGTTCTCCCAAGCCATTTATAGCCAGAGTAGCTGTTGTCTTCCTGAACTGCTCCTGGTGCTGTCACTGGGTTCATCAACGAATCCCAGTTGCACATTACCCGGGATCCGGACTGAAGGCATGAGTTTGCCTGTTCAAGATAACTTTGCAGAGACGGCCGTGTCTCAGCCATACCCAAAAGGCCAGAACCGTCTTTGTCGTGCAGAAATTGGAAGTACCGTTCCTGGAACTCAAGGCTCAGAAAACTGTAAGGGGTATTGGTATCATAGAAATCACCAAATAGTTTGAGCCGGTGATCGAGGCCGCAGATAAGGATCAGGAAACGACGGTAGTGAAGTGCCATAAGATCATGCTGCTTCAGTCGGTCGGTATAACTGACGTCCTCAAACTTTATGGTGCTGCCATCAATCCCCTGGAAATGTGCTTCCTGTTCGCTGGCGGAAGGGAATAGCTGCGAAGCCCCAAGATGGCTTTCTACCGAAGAGTAAACCTGATGAATATTTTGACCGTCCCGGACCAGAAGGAATACAACCCGGTTCCTGTCATTGCGGACATGATTTTCCCAGGGATCGCGGTAATCGATATAACGTCGTGTTGTGGCCATACATACGATGGAACGTTCGGACGGAAAAATCTGCTCCACCAGCCCGGGGCTGGTTCGTAAAGTTTCATGAAATTTTTCCATATCAGAGAAGTCGAACCAGCTATCGAGATCGCACCATACGGCCAGCTCTTCATCCACCATCAGCTTTGCCTGAACGACCTGGAGCGGGAGGTGTGATGGAGCGGATTCACCCTTCACGATATTCACTACCTCAACGTCTTTGCCGGTATACAGTTCCAGACTGCCAACGCCATCGTGGATTTTCTTCACATATTCCATGGCTTCTTCTGTAGTGGCCAGACTTGCCGCTGCAACTTCCTCGAAATAGGGCAGCATTCTTTTGCTGGCATTAGCGATTGCCTGCGTTCGTTGTGTGATGATTTTGCTGATGGCTGTGCTGATCTGCCCTTCTTTTAAGGCCGCTTCTCTGATTTGTTCAATGCGGGTATCTGAAATACCAGAGGACAGAGCATTTTGAACTGATCCAATCGCCAGTGAGGTTACCGCCTGCTGCTCTTGTGGGGGCACTAACGCAACGCTAAGGCCCGTCACAGGGTTTTCACGGTCATCTGTACCTAATTGCTCAATCGCAAGGTCACGGAGCCCCTGAGCATCGCTCACGAGGGCTGTAAGCGATGCCTGTAGGCTATTCACTTCTTCCTGAGCTTGTCTGAGTTCAGCATCCCGGATTACCTTATGGTCGGGTTCAAATACAAAACTGGACAGAAAATCCTTAACCAGGAAGCGATGCTCTCGCATTTCTTTGCCACGTTCCCTACGGTTGCCGCTGCTGTCTTCAGTGACAATAGCTACAGTCTGACCGTAAACGCGGGGATGGGCGCGTAGAATCACTGTGTGCAGCTTATCTTCAACGTAACGCAAAGACGTAATGAGCAGCGTATCCCCTGCCACAATACCCTCTTCAGGGATGCTGTCAGTGGACGTCCAGTACTGACCCGCCAGCAAAGAATGAAATCGCTCTAAACGGTCAATGTTATTTTTGCTGACCAGGTCACCCATATACCTTTCCTTCCAGATTCGTATGTTAGGTGAATCATACCAGATTGCACTTACCGTCTAATAACTCAAAAAACACCAACTTCGGCATTCACTAGAAATGAATCCGTCCACTATTATTCATTAATTAAATAGATTCTTAGATATGAATAGCGCATTGCTTTTAAAGCAGGTTTCGCAAAGGGTTAAAAAAGGCTTCTTAAGTGAAGCCTTTAATAATAAATGCTACTTATCTTCAGAGGGATACATTTCCCAGTATTTATTACGTACATTAACAAGGCAATGGTCTGCTGTTTCTGAAGCGCCTTTGTCGCGGTTTACAAAGGCTTCTGCAACTTCATCCAACTTATCCGGTACCGTATTTAATGGTAATGCCTGCTTCAGGTTGGTGGTTACCAGTTCCTTTGCTTTATCATGATTAAGTTCAGTTCGGATGCTTGCATCTTTACAAATATCATCAACCTTACCATCAAGAATAATGTTTGGGATAGGTTCGTTTTCAACTTTATGTGTAGTATTAGCAGAGGAGCCAAAAGCGACTGACATCATCGCACACAGCAGAATATTTTTTAATTTCATAGTTCACTCCATTATGACTATTGATATCTACTTATGAAGTATTAGTTATATCATGTTTGCCGTCAAAACATAGAACCCACTGTTTTGACTTTAAACATATCATGCTACAACGTTTTTTTGCACGTGACTTTAGTAGGCATGATTTATGAGGTTTCAGCAGGACGTCAGATTGTTGTCGATCCAGTATTGATGCAAGCCTACCGTCCATTTCTTCGATAAGGCCGAAAGTAAAAGCGCTAAACCACAGCAGTTACCAGGAGTAAAAATTCGTATGGGATCTGGAGAACCGACTTTAACACTCATAATGAACTCCAGAATGTTGCCATGGCATAGACTATTTCTAAGCCTGACGATATCTGCTTCAGGTTTTTTACCAGCGTCTATCTTTGCCAACATATTCTTCTCGGCTGGAAATGACAGTAATTCTATCGGCATCCCTTCCTGCTTAGCCTTTCGCATTAAAGCGTTACTCATTACTGACGTACCATCTAAGTCCACCAGTACAGGAACTGACTGCTGAACGTTAACAGTTGATTTCAACTTCAGCGTAACCCTGAGTGATGTTTCGATCCCATTCAGAAAGCTCGTACAGGCCGGTAACCATAGACCATGATGCAGCGCCTCGGTTGCTTGTTTAAAAAACCAGTCAATCACGGGGACAGTGCAATGCTCATAATAGTGATTTACCTCGCTGAACCTTGCCATATAAGCATCGTACTCAGCCTGGTCTTCAGGAGATAAAAAATTTGGTGGGAGGAGCATCAGAATCCTTTCATCCTAGCTTGTATACCTTCTTCGTAGGCCAGCTCGCCATTATCGGTAAAAGATGGTTTTTGATGTTTATGATAAAGCTTAATTTTTCGTCAGGCTTGATAGCGTTACCGGAGAGATTTGATCTTTTCTCTTCAACTCGCAATACTGTTTATACATACAGTACAAGAATTCGAGTGTAGCTATGTCTGTTATCCTTGAGCACATTAGCAACAAGCCTTACGAAATGGCACCTTTTTTCAGTGATTTACTAAGCTGTGGAGTGATGAGTCCGTGCGCCGGGCATGAAGATAATGAATTAAATTTGCATGAATATGTAGTCCGCAACCGCCCCTCAACCTTCTTTGTCAGGGCGGCGGGCCTCAGTATGATCAATGCCGGTATCAATGATGGAGCAATACTGGTTGTGGATCGGTCTTTAACAGCACGACACGGCTCTATCGTCGTTGCGCTGGTGGATGGAGAGTTTACGGTAAAGATCTTACACACGTATCCTGAGCTGCTTTTGATGCCTTCTAATCCAGCCTATAAGCCGATACGTGTAAATCCTGAATCCCTTGAGATATGGGGCGTCGTCACCTTTGCACTGAATCAGTTCAGCCATGTACATGCACGTTGATATTAACGGAGCCTATGCGGCATTTGAGTGTGCGATGGATCCCAAGCTGTCAAAAAAGCCGCTCATCATAGCCAGCAATAACGATTCGTCCGTCATTGCAATGAATAAACTGGCTAAAAGCGTTGGTATTAAGCGTGGGACCCCAATTTTTAAGTGCAGGGATTTGATTCAGCAACACCGGATCGAAGTCAGGAGCTCTAACTTTACTTTGTATGAAGACTACTCAAATCGCTTCCATGAAACGCTGGAAAGCTTCGCGCCTCAATCGAGTCGATATAGCATAGATGAAAATTTCATGTTATTGAAAAACATGAACAAGATAATAGATTATGAAGATTACGGCCGGTTGATCAGAAGTACACTTCTTCATAATCTGTCCCTTACCTGTGGTGTGGGTTGTTCAAGCACCAAAACCCTCGCTAAATTATGCACCTATGCGAGCAAACGATGGGCAGCTACAGGCGGGGTTGTAGTTTTGACTGATCAGGCCAGGATCAGGAAGCTCCTGAGCCTGATCAGTACCAGAGAAATATGGGGTATTGGTCGAAAGATTAGTGAACGCCTGTCGGCTTTCGGGATCATCACTGCCGGTGATTTTTATAATAGCGACGTTCGCTTTTTACGTAAAAGCTTTGGCGTTGAAATCGAGCGTACCTGGCGGGAACTGCATGGCGAACCATGTTTCCGGCTGCACGAGTCTCCTCCTGTCAGGCAACAGATTATCGTTTCCAGAAGTTTTGGTCAGCGCCTTAATGAGATAGGCAAGCTACATGAGGCAGTTTCATTTTTTACCGCCCGGGCGGCAGAGCAGCTGCGCAAGGATGGCTCGTGGACCCGTCAAATCACAGTCTTCATTCAGAGTAGCAATTATGCGCAAGGTGAAAACCGCTACAGCAATTGTGGTATCGAGCCGCTTACCGCTACACAGGACACCCGCGATCTGGTTGATGCAGCCATGACCATCCTGAACCGCATTTACAGACCCGGGATAGCGTATGCGAAAGCAGGGGTAATGCTCTCCGCTATGACTGACGGCACAGAGCAACTCAGCCTGTTTGATACTCGCCCGGCCAGGCCTGGCAGTCAGGCACTGATGAAAGTTATGGACCGGTTCAATAAAGAAAAGCGCGGAGCTCTGTTTTTACTGGGGGAAGGCATTCAACAGGATTTTCGTATGAAGCAGGCCATGCTATCACCGAGATATACGACCCGCTGGGATGAATTACTCGTTGTAAAAGCGTAGCGGCCATGACCGGCATGGCCGTACTCATCAAATGTGAAAGTAACTTTAGGCCCCGCGAGCTTTTTCGATTGCGCCCTGCAAAGTTGCTGCGTCCATAGCCCCGGGGATAAATGTGGTAGTCGCCGCATTCGGCTTTTTCATATTCATAATGATGAAACCGGGTGTGCCGGTGATCCCGAGCGCTTCGCCCAGCTGCATATTGCCGGAGATCACGTTTTCATACCGGTTTTTTTCCCTGTCAGAAAACGTGCTGTTAAACCCTGACTTTTCCACCACAGTATTAAAGTCAGTGAGTTCGAATTTGCGTTGAGAGGTCATGAAGGTATGAGCCACAGCCATCAGGTTGTTGTGGTACTTACGATAGGCTTCAGCACCGAAATTCTGATAGACGTGCAGACCCGTAGCGGCCCCCATGGCAGATACAGGTTTTGAACCGGCAAAAATCGGGAATTCTTTAAAGAAGAATTTTACATCTTTGCTCTGATTCATTACCGATTCAACAACAGGTGTAACCCGCATGCAGTAAATACACTGATAGTCGAAGAACTCGATTACCGCGACGTCGGCGTCATCAGGGCCGATGTTTGGCGTCTCCTTGGTATCCAGCAGAGCTGGCGCATATGGAATTATTCGTTCCACTGAGGCACTCACGTTCTGATTTTCCAGCGCCTTACCTGCTTCCACTAAATAATGGGGATTTTTTACCAGGTAAGTAGCGGCAATTTTGCCAATTTCTTCCTCACTGAGCACCTTCGGTTTAAAATAAGTTGCCGTGATTAACGCCGAGGCAGCGGTAGCAATAACCGCAGAAATTAAAATCGTGGCCATCGGTTTTAAATAAAATTCTTTAGACATAGCTACCTTTATGCTTTTCAGCCTGTTAGTTATTAACCTGCGATGGATTATACTGGCCCGGTAAATCGGAATTATTCGTGAAACAATGCTTTTTGGAGATTAAAGGATGATTAGGCAGGGCTTTATACTCACAACCGCAATGCTTTTGAGTGGATGCGGATATCATTTCGCAAACCAGGTAGATGCGTACGATCTAATGCCTCGTCCTGTTACAAATAAAAGGTTTCAGATAGTCCCTCCGGACGAAAGTATTCAGTCCAGAATGTTTTCAGGCCGTTTTGCTGATGGATTAGCAAAAAAAGGAGTCATTATTTCCACTCACCAGCCAGATTATGTGCTCAGGTTCCGAATCAGCAGCTCACAGGAGAACATGCAGTATAGCGAGCAGCTTCTTACTGGGGTGACAGGCTACGTTGTAGATAAAAAGACAACGAGAACTGACAAGCATGGCGAATTGCATACTGACTATGACTACAAGCCAGTCGATGGGGTAATAGGCACTGAGACGATGTCGCAGATGCACTATATGCGACAGCTGGATGTCGAGGTATACCCGTCAGCGAAAGGAGCAAAGCAGGTTCTGAAAGTGAGTATGCAAAGCAATGCACCTGTGCCGTCAGACAGCATTGCTTATTCAGCAATGATCGACGCCTTTACTGATAAATTTGATGCGCCGCTGCGTTCCGGAAATTATGTTGCAGTGATCCCCTGGAACTGAAAGCAGACGGCGGGAAGAGAATGTTCAAAAGTGACTTTTGGACACGCACATTAACGTGGCTATCGCCCTCCCCCATTAAAATCATAAAGTCGGTAAAGATCGCCCATCGTGATGGAATTGGGCTTATTAATGAACAGATACTGTAACTGTTCTTTATGTTGAGTACTGGCAGCTGCATTCATAAGCACTTCCAGGTAGAACTTGTAGCCTATGCTTCGCTCTGAATACATATACTGGAACTGCATCAGTAAAATGCCTGACATAACATACAACAGCAGCAGACTGAGTAATACAGTGCTATCAGGCTGTTCCAGTGCCATACTGACATACCCTGAACCCAGAATGCACAGAAGCCACCCCGTCATTAGAGCAGGCACCCTACGACTCAGACGTTTATAACAACGTTTTATTACGGGATCCCGGAGATACTTTTTGTCAGGTATCCCCGTTGCTCTGATGACGAAGCTACTGAGTATCGACATCTTTTTTCCTTCTGGACGCTCTCAGTCAATAAATCAGGCCAGGCGCTCATTGAAAGCTACCACGAGCTGCGAATCGGGATTTTTTACCAGTTCGGGCCGGATAACTTTTAGTTGCCTCGTTGGGGCGAGCTCATCTGTAGGCCTGATGGTGGTATTACCCGGCCCCTTGCGGGTACTGTCGGTGTTTACCTTGAGCTTTTTATTTCCCAGGTAGCTTTCCATCTTTTTAGAGATGGTGTCACCTGTGGTCGCAACACCAGAGAGTTCCTTTAGATGTTCACCTTTATCCATTTGTACCGATGACATCAGAAATCCGATTCCGGGATCGTTTTCCGTTCCACAGGCTCCGTACTGACATTGTGCAGCGAAAACGGGCTGTACACCTACAGCAACCAGCATTAACGTACTCAGTAAAGTAGATTTCATACACACCTCTTACAGTCGGAAAAGTTACTTTTGCGCAGCGCCCATTTGGGTCACCAGGTTTTCCGGGCTCAGCCACCCCGTAAATAACTGCGGTTTGCCGCTTAGTGTCACCATGGTAGGAGTACCTTGCAGCGGGATTGTTGAGGCCACCTGGAAATGCGATTTGATAATGTTTAAGCAAGCCTCATCAGGACGTCCTTCCGGGATAGTTGAAACCGGATTCATCGCTGCATCCAGAGCTTCGTTTGGCTTTGCTGAACACCAGATTTTGGCCATGTTCCCGGCTACTACCGAGTTCAGTCCTGCACGTGGGAATGCAAGAAACTTAATCGAAATACCGGCATCAAGATAAGACTTCAGATCATGATGCAGTTTTTGGCAGTATCCACAGGTTATATCGGTAAAGATAGCAAGCCGGTATTTTTCGTTTGGTGATTTGTAGTCGATGGATTTTGTTTTGGATGCGAATTCCCGGACGCCCATTAAAATGGCCTGCTCAGTGGTGTTTACCACATCTTTACCTTTCACGTGGAATAAGCTTCCGGTAAAAATGTAATCTCCGTCTTTGCTCACGTAACTTACCCCCTCCCTGGAAATCACCGTAAAAATATCTTTTACTGGCGAGGGTTCGACGTGCTCGATTGAAAGCCCAATGGCTTTGAGCTTATCCCGGGCTGCATCTGGCAGTACCATTGTATTAACCGGCTCGGCATTCATCGTGAAGGCGGTACTTAATGAAAGAAGTAATACCGATGCCTTAATAATTTTTTTCATTTCCGCTCCTTAAATCGAGCACTAATATTATCACGCCCCAAAATTCCAGAATTTTGCTTAAACGCTTAAATCAACGGGTAAAGCCGAAAGAAAGTCGATAGATATATGGGAGAATAGATAAAACGTAGATTCAGTGGAGAAATCGTTGTGTTTACACCACCAGCAGATGATGTGAAACCTATTCCCGTTCCTGATGAGATTTACACTCAGTGCATTACGGATGCCGCCCGCTACTTCGGAATTGATGCTGAACTGGTTTTTACGTTGTTTGACAATGAAGGCGGTAAGGTTGGTACTTTCAGCAGGAATACTAACGGCACTTATGATATTGGCCCAATGCAGATCAACTCATCCAATCTACCTGAAATAAAAAAGCATTTCCCGACGGTAACGTGGCGGGTTCTGGCTTACGATGCTTGCGCAAGTTTCTGGGTTGGAACATGGTGGCTCTATAGAAAAATTGTTGATCGCAAGGGCAATGTGTTTGAAGGGATTGCAGATTACAACAGCAAAACCCCAAAGGTACGTGCAAAGTACATATTTAACTTCATGGTAAAGTACAATCGCCGGATCCAGCAGCGTAACGGGATGGGTGAGCTTTATCAATGGACCCAGCAACCTCCTCGATACAATGGCCATATAGCTAAAAATGTCCCGGAGCAAAACCCGACTCCTGTTGTTAAATAAATACAACCCGATATTACAGAAGATCATCGAGTGGCTTGGGTAAACCACCACAAATATTTCACACTGACTCAGGAGTAATATATTGTCTTCTTCTGCAAGAAATTTATTTAAGATTCTCTCTTCTTTCTTGATCCAGAAAAACCCTCATCATGAAGAAGTATGTGTTCATGAAGAAACAACAGCTGGTTTATGGGCCCCTCTCCCTGATTCGCATGTCGTGCTTTTCTTAGATTTCGATGGGGTTTGCCACAGGTGTAAAAATGAAACCTTTGAGCGAATGCCACTGTTAGAGAAATTGCTGGATAACTGCCCTGCCATGGTGATTGTTATCTCCAGCTCATGGCGTGAGTGCGCTAATACAAGTTATCTGAAATCTCTGTTCCGGGTGCCTTATAGAGACAAAATCATAGGTGCAACCGGTTCGGTATATTTAAAACACGGACAGACTGGTGTGCGGGCTGCCGAGTGTGAGGACTTTGTCTTTTCACATCGAGTTAAAGCATTTATCTGCCTTGATGACGACGAATCATTATTTCCGGCCGGTTATCCGCATTTGCACAAAACCGATTATTACACGGGCCTCACCGAATCTGACCTTGCAGCTCTTAACGCAAGGTACCATCAGCTCATGGGACGCTGATGAACAAAGTAACTTTCCTTTTACCCTGTCACTGCTGATCTCGTACGCCCATCCACTTTAGGATTGATTGTTTTATACCATACGCAATAATGTCTCATATGAATTCGACAAGAAAGGGACATTATGCTGCATCACTGTCAGGCTAAGTCACTGGATGACATATACCTTGAGGATATTCCCCACATCATACATCCGGCCACGGCGGTACATGACCTCGAAGATACCGCCCTGCCAAACCGGATTATTCAGGAATGGAATTTACCGCAGGGATATACACAGTTTGTCAGCCGGTATCACCAGTTCCACCATCAACGCCCCTGGCTCGCTTACCGCGATACGCTTGACGACATCAGATACGGTAAGATCGTTCTGCTTAGAAAAGACATAACCGGCAATGCCGGGCCGGGGGTTATATCAAATGGCAACCTACGCAATGACCTGCCCCTGTCCCTCTTTACCCGTCTGCGCGATATCATCTCTCGTCAGTTGAAACGCCCGGGGTATTACGTTCGATCAACGACACCAGCACAGCACGCCCAATCAACAAAAACCATTAATTCCAAAGCGGCTGGTCGTCTTCTCGCAGCTGGCGGGCTTTATAATGGAAATGTGGAGGGATTTCGACATACGGCTGAACAACTTGGCGGCGAAGCTGTTGAAGGCTATGACCAGGTATTGAACGAAACAACTTCAGGTATGCTGGTTGCAGCGGCTTCACTTCTGGTTATCCGAAATCCAAGGTCTGCGGATGAATTGACAAGTTATCTCGGCAAGTACAAAAAAGCACACGTTTTGCTCGATGATATGAATGTTAGCGAATTGAACTACATGCGCCGAGACAGAGCTGAATATTTAGCTCTCCGTGGACAATTCAACAATACTGTACGCCCTAACTTCCTTAAATCACTTTCAGACCACCCAGATGCCCTGGCTACGTTTGAACCTAACGATTTGATGAAACTTGCAACAGGCAAGGTCCCCTCTGGGTGGCAGGTTCACCACAAGATCCCTCTTGATGATGGTGGCACAAACGCTATAGACAACCTGGTACTTATTCAGAATTCACCATACCATTCAGCACTGTCGAAAGCACAATCCATCATTACGAAGGATCTACCGTATAATTCAAGCACCAAAGTTCTATGGCCATCGCCGAACGGTGTTATCTACCCGGTAGGAAAGTAAGAGGCGCTCATGAAAGATTTAACTCAACTACTCAGCAGCTTAAAGAGGTTGATGGTTGCAGATCACTACCCTTTAGCCAGCCCGGTAGCCCCGGAAGTCTTGAAAGACTTAATCTGCAATCCGCCTCCAGTGGAGTGGGCAGATCACAAAAAGAGCGCCTATATAGATATACAGAAACTCATTAAAACCAGGCTTGATTATGCCCAAGTGTTTAATGCTATGGATGGTTTTGAGTACAACGGACTTACGTTTTATAACCTTGTTCAGGCAGAGAACGAAAATCTATTGTGGTCAAATATTTACATACGCAACTTTGAAGCACGAGACAATGAAATCTACGTTGACCCAAATCTCACTGATAAGGTGTTAATCGGAGAAGATGGCATGTCACTTTTCGCTTATAGTTTTGCAGACGACTGCTTTCAGATAAGAGACAAAGCATCTACTGATTATGTTATTGAATCTCATACAGAGTTTGATAGATTTTTGTCTTCACTGATTCAAACCGTCAGTTGAATGTTCCGCAAGAGCGGTACTTCTGAAAAAAAGGCCGCAAACACATACTTTGCGGCCTTAATTGTTTAGCAGTAATTTACAATCTATTGATAGTCATTTCAGGAGGTTATATTCAACCTCCCTTATTTTTTATTTTCATTAAGCCACTGATCCGCTTTATCGACACGTGACTGGTAAGGCTCATTTGTGTTGCTCAGCTCTGACTTCATGTACTGAATGAATTCATCTGCTTTCTGAGGCCCAAAGCGTGGGTCATCCGTCAATTGCTGCCGGATAGCCCTTTCAGAGTTCTGCGCTGCATTCGCATAAGTCGAAACGCCGTCGCTGCTAATACTCTGATACCGGTCACTTACAGCTGCGACGCCATCAGACATCTGCATGTGATTAAGGACTTTACCCTGGAGAGAATCAGGCATATTTGCAGGGTTAGAGGCATCATTTGCTATCGATGTCTGGGTTTGAAGGATGCCCGCTCCCGTAAGCATCTCATTTACCGGTTTCGCCCCAACGCTGGTTAGCGTATCCGAAACAAATTGCTGGCCCCCGAGTAGCGCACCAGAAATCGCGCCCCGCTCAGTGTTGGCCTCTATCTTTTCCCCAACCAAGCGATCTGTGACGGTCTGAGTGCGGTTACCAACGAGACCACCGCCCGACCCACCTTCTCCCAGGTTTGCCCGTACGACTGACTCAAGTGAACCATCAGCTCTGTTATGAGTGTTGAAACTGCTATGGATGCTCTTAACGTCATTCATACTCCAGTTAACGTTATAGTTACCCAGTTCATTAAGGATCTTCTGGGTATCCGCTTTGAGCTGCTCTCTTTCGGCACCGGTAGCCATGGTGCTGGCACCATAGGTAAAGACAGCTTGCTGTGCCAATTCAGCTCGCTTATCGTCCCGGCTTAAGTTCGGGTTGTTGGCAACACGACTAAAGTAGTTATCAGTGTTATTAGATAAGCCACGAACTTGCCCGCTCTGATACATACTGTTCAAAGCAGTGGCTCGTTGATCCATTCCATCACCAACCACCCGACCTCCAACCTTTTCCAGATCGTTAAATGTGCCTTCTGCATTTCTGACATCCTGACCCGAATTGACGACTTTCTCTACACCCTGATTATTCAGTACAGGTCCATTCTTTTCGAGAGAATTAAGCACATTCCTTTCTTCATCAGAATAAGTGCGGCCCACGTTGTTGTTATGTATTCCCTGAATATCGCCTTTGCCCGCGTTATCAAGGTTATACGGAGTAAAGCCAGCTTCACTTTTTCCAGGGACATGCTGTGTCGCGTCCTGAGCGTTGGAGGAAAGACCGAGTTTAGCCTGCGAATCTACACTTCCACCCAGTTCCCCTACGCGTGACGCACTCATCACGCCAGACGTATTTACGCTGTCAGGAGTTCTATCCTGTGCCTGAGTGATAGTATTAATTCCTGACCCGTCACCTGAAATTCTGTCGAGCTGATTGGTGATAGGTAGCAGCTGCTGTGCATTACCACCGAAGTCGGAAACCAGACTTTTAAGCAGGCTGGAGGTTTCACGGAGATCCTGTTTATTACTTTCGGCCGTCTCTCCCCGGGCGGTATCAATCGCAATTTTTTGCTCACTGAAATCTCGGGTTGCAGCCACAAGCGCGTCAGTACGTTGAAGCTGCGATCCAAGCTGATTACTGGCCTTGAAGGTATCGTTATAGGAGTTGAATTTCTCCATAAACGCATTCTCATCCAGCCCATTCTTACGAGCAAAATTCCTTACATCATCATCACTGAAGTTTTTGTTGCGAATAGAATCGGAGAACCTGTCCAGGTTAATGCTTTGTTTAGAATCAA
The DNA here is from genome assembly GCF_047530935.1 of Enterobacter sp. 03-F-07-AD-ECC. Lineage (NCBI taxonomy): Bacteria > Pseudomonadati > Pseudomonadota > Gammaproteobacteria > Enterobacterales > Enterobacteriaceae > Enterobacter > Enterobacter sp. 03-F-07-AD-ECC. The sequence goes on from NZ_JBLKBZ010000023.1 coordinate 42,851, forward strand.
GGCTCATTCCACTATTGGAGCTTGCGTTAGTCGAAACCGATGTAGAAATATTTTGCGCCATCGTCTGTGTCGCCTGGTTCATTTTCGACGATGCTTCTTTAAACGCATTAGTATTGGATATCTGATCGCTGCTTACCTGAGACGCCGCTTTACTGAACTGGTCAGTTAACGCAGAATCCTGGCTAAGCTGATTCGTGATTGCTTTTGAAAGGTCATTTGAAAGCGAGTCACTGCCTGTATTGGTCTTAGATGCACCGCTACTCAATTGCCCTGCTACAGCCGCTTTCAGCCCGGCTCCATTGCCAGTTCCAACACCTCCATTAAGCCCAGCGTTGAGAATAACATTTGAAGCAATGCTGGCCATCTGAGACGCACTCACCCCATGTTTCGTTGCAATACCTTCTGCTACAGAGGCACCAATCTTATCCGAGATCTGCTTCATTGTTTGCAGGTTGGTTGAGAACTGCTGGCTCGACTGTCCTGACCTTCCAATTTCGCTCATCTGACTGTAACCAGCCTGGAATGAATTACTTGCCGCACTCATAACTGATGAGGTTACAGCTGATCCTTGTCCCTGGCTGTTAGCGATACTTGAACCAGCATTCCACATTCCAAGACGGAAATTACTTGAATCAACTGCGCCGCCATCGCTGTATCCCTGACCGGTACTGGTTAAGGCGGTTCGTGTCACGTCACCAAATGAAGATTTACCGCTGTTAGGGCCATCCCATACTTTGGGCGTTACATGACCAGTATCCACCGGCGCATCGGGGGTCACTCCCTTAACCGCATTCATCATCGGGTGAATCGACTGTGTCATCAGGAATAATGTGAGTACCGGAATCAGAGCATAGAGGGCGGAAGCAACAGACAGGTATGAACTGTATGTTTCCGCAAGCCCTGGGAGTCCCATCCACGTGACGGCATTATTCTGGCTGTTGAGGGTGCTCCAGGTATCCAAGTCGGCCGTCGCGACTTTCTTCACATACGCGTTGACCATTACTGCCGTAAGCGGCCACATATTCACGAAGAGGATAAGTTGCAAATATTTCGCCGCAGCGGCAACACCATTACCACCTAACGCCAGCAGCATAAGCAAAGCAAATGGAGCAACCATATAAGCAAACATTTCAAGGAATGCGATTGCTGCTCCCGACAGTTGTAACCACAACTGGCCCTGTGAAGCCATTGTGTTGGTTCGCTTCAGAGAAGCCTCAAACAACTGCATATCGGAAGCCAGACCGAGTGGGGTCTTATATTTGCTTGCGCCATTTCTGAGCTCATTCATAATGAACAGGTTCAGGGTGGCGTCATACGAACCAATAGCCTTACCGTACATACCATTTGCTGACGCCATAACATCAGTAAAGCTTGCGCCGGTAGGTGCACCATTTGCTTCGTCTGGAGTAAGGATGCCGTTTGTCTGTCCTATAAGGGAAATAGTCTGGCGAGCTTCAGCTGTACTGGTAACCTGTTTCACAGTTGACCAGACCTCATCACACGTACCAGATTTTGAACCGTTAGCGCCAACAATACTGGCAGAGGCATTCTTCAGTGCGCCTTTCATCGCCTGATTAATCCGGTCCATGCTATCTGCCAGATTAGCTGAGAAAATATCGTTAAAAATAGTTTCTTTACCGGCAATATTTGCGCTTGAGTTTTGGGTAGCCTTCAGGCAGTTGTATGCAAGAGACTGAACGGTAGCACATACGTTCATTGGCCCTAGCCCGCTGGCCGGTTCAGGAAATGCGGAACAGTAGCCCAGGCTATCGCCGCCCCATTGCAAAAACTTCACGAATCGGATCATCGGACCGAGGGTGATGTCATCGTCCAGAGTTGTTGCAGACAGGTCCACCGGAGAAAGCGGATCAAACGCTGTTTTATAATCCTTCAGCAAACCCTGGCTTAAGTTAGTGGTGACGGTTGCCATCGCAGCAATAAAAATTGGAATTCCGTCGACGTTTCTGACCTCTCCCGACTTTACAGATTCAATAGTTACATCCACTCGAACCATTGCCATCATGAAAAGGATCAACCCCAAAAACCAGGAGAAAAACGGTAATTCATTTTTGGTCGGAGCCTGAAGCCATAGCCACGTTTTATAGAATAGGCTCACACCTGCTACAACGGCGGCCGTGGTCAGGAACTCTTTTACACCAGTATATTGAGAAAAGATCAGGGCAATACCGGTAAAAGCCGACCAGACAAAATCAATATCACCCAGGGTATATATGTTGTAATCCATGTCAGACCTCAGTTACGTGTGCCACGAATACTTTCAGTGAAAGCCTTCCGTTGCAGGCGACGGTTATCCCAGGTTGAAATGACGTCCGAGCTGGTACCGACCTGGCTGTGCGATAGCTCATAGGCGGCTTTAACCTGTTTTGAGAGATTGTCTGTTAATCGGTTGAGATCATCCCTTTTACCCGACAGCGACTCACTCGGTATGCTCATGGTTGAAATTTTGGCCTCAACCTGGCGCAACATGTTGATTACGAGGCTCGTCGCAGCAATAGTGCTGATGTCCTGAATGTATGCGTACCCTTCCGGTGCTTCGAATGTTTGCAAAGAGTCGATAATGGTCGGGATGCCGATATAGGAGATAATGCGTAATTCATCATCTGAAACACGAACGTCGTTGATGATTTTTTTCTGTACGTTTAAAAGAAGATCAGAAATGGTATCCTTCAATCCCTTAAAACCACCGTCATTAACTTCTGACATGACAAGGCACTGAGCCTTTCGTGGGGATGATGGATCTGGTGCCGGAGAACACTTGAGCATTTTAATTGATCCGCCAGCTGGTGGCCCCATGATGTAATCCGTGACAGTCATGGTAGACGGGCGGACTTCCATTCCCGCTTTTTCGCCTTTGCTATCCCAGTTGATAATGACAGTACCTACGAGAGACATAAGTTGTTCTGCCAGTTTATAACCGGATAACTCCGTTACCCCTCCGATGTTCATCGTTCCCTTATCAATATCCATGAACGACATATAGAAGAGGTTACCACTGAATTTTTCAGCGAACTCTTCGGGATCCTTTGCTTTAACCTGAGAAGTGACAGCTTCAGGTGACTTTGTCATCGATGAGCCAAAATCAGGAATAAGACCATTAATCGATCCCAGAATTGAGGCTGGTCCAGAGCTAACTGAGTTAGCGAACTGGCTTGGCGTACCCACGTTTTCAGAAAGGAAAGAGTAAGTTGCATTGCATGAATCTTTCGCAAATTTATTTAGCGCTTGCAGTTTGTTTTGGATGTCATTAATCGTTGCAGCACAGTCAGCACAAATAGCTGAAACAGCAACGTTAAAAGCATAGATAGCCGCACCCTGGGCAATACCACGGGCCACCTGCACAAGCTGGTCCCCGTTGATCATGCTGAAGGACCCAAGAAAAACGTCAATACCGTTACAACCGACAGAAGCTTTTGGAAACGACATGGAAACAAGGTTGGTATTAACGTTTGTTGTTCGGTAAGACATTGACCCGCCAACTATGCCTGTACGGGTTGCTGTGGAAAAGGTGGCCGGGCTGGTAGACGTCATCATGCCATTGAAAATGTTACGCATTGCGTTGTCTGCATTTGCAGTCGGGGCTAAAATTGCAGCACAAACAGAAAGAGACAAAAGTAACTTTTTGAAGTTGAAAACGGCATTACTGCGCATAAGTGCCTCCAAAACTGCCGCCAGCATTGAGATAATTGACCGGATCGGCCGTAGGCATGTCATAGCCTTCGAGTTTTTGGTCCATTATTTTTTGAAGTAGGAATGGGTCTGATTCCATTTCGGATTTATTAACGGTAATAACGCCATCATCGCCGATGGTATATTGCCTTTTAATATCTAGAGTTGACTGGAACGAAGCGTCATCGATCAGATTCATGCCCTTCGCGGCAAGTATAATAGTGTTCTTTAATTCATCAGCGGAGATCATGCCTTCACTAATGCGCTGAGCTGATGTCCCATCCTTTGAAACCAGGAAAATTGTAGGTACCTCTCGAATTTTAAATTGATCAATAATTTGTGCGTTGGGGATGTTAAAATCCTGAAAAAGGCCATTATGCAATGGCCTTCCATCCATACTGATTGGAAGAATATCTACCGAATAATAGTTCTGCATAAATTGAAGTATTTGGCTTTCTTCGTGGCAAAACTGGCAAGTACTCTGGAAAAAGAAAAATAAACCTGACTTAGTAAAGATATCTTTCATTACCGTTTGCTGATTTTTTTCAACAACAGTGCGGTGAGCATCCAGTGCCACCTTTTCCACTGGTTGCCTGCGTTTTTCAGACATCATCGGGTTTTTAAGAAAATAATCTTTTGATTTGTCAGAAAAACGCGTACTGATATCCAGCATTAACCTTTGCGCCGTGTAATAACGTGATAGATTTTCTGCGGTAGGGTTATCCATTGCCTGCGTTAACAGTCGAGGCATATTCTCTTTTAGCCATTTTGAATTTAAATCTACCATTTCCTCTTTTGAAGGCGAGCTAGCAGCACCGGTTGGTGGCAAAACCTCTTCTTCTTCAGCTTCGCTTTTTTTAGCAGGATCGTCATACCAGAAGAAACCCTTCTTATAAGCCTGGCCAGATACAAAGGGCGTATCTTTTATTAGGGGTTGCTCAGGGCTGGCGTGGGCACCAGTAATTACCAAAGACATAAGCAAAACCATCTTTGAAGGCGCTAATGCAATACGAGTCATAGACCGTTCTCCTTTTCTGATGCGGTTATGATGGCATACAAAAAAAAGGTTAGAGCTCGTATAGCATGGTCGTTTTTATGTTGAAAAGGACGGAAAAGGAGTGCTGACTAAGAAGATAGTCTCGGTGATGGAAAGATCATCCATCTTGCACGTTGTCAAAAATCCGGTGTAACAAAAACATGGTTTTATCGAATATCTAAAAGCAAATATTGCTTTGAAAACAGGTGTATTTAGAGCTGAAAAAAATCATCACAAGTAATGCTGTTTCTATATTTCAAAAAAGGAATAGCTAAGGATCAAAGAAGCGAACTTAGACAAGAATATAAAATATATTAATTGAAAGCGATTAAGAAGTCGTCATGCATAGAAGGTTTTGAGAACCTAAGTAGTTTTACGTTTTCAACAGAAAAAAAGGTGCACATTTTTGGAACGAAGAAAAACTGAATAAAGAAAAATCAAATTATATCTTTACTTGTCAAGAGTTGATATTTAAGTTGTAACTAATATTTGATTGTAAAGCAAACAACAGAATTTGACTTAAGTCAATATTTAGATTCAGACAAGGCAAGTTTCGCGATATCTTTTTTAAATTTAATCTAATTCTTCTTGAGAATACCTCTCTATGGCTGAAGCAGTTGAAGATAATCTGCAACGTGGACAATGAGCATCATTTGTCACTGGCACAATGTATGGGCGTTTACATTTTTCGCAGGCACCTAGTTCTTCAATTTCTTTCATAGAAGTAAGGATTTCTATTATTTTATTAACTTCCGGTGCGCATACAAAGTATCCCAGATTATGAAGGACACTCATTATTCGGTTGAAGTCAATTTGCCGAAAACTCGCTTCCGGATTTATTGGATCAAAACCAAAATAGTTAACTGCGACATCAATAACAGCAGAAAAGGCTCGGCGGTTATCTGTGCGTTTGCTCCAGCCCCGGATACCTTTTTTGAGTTTTGTTTTTGCACCAGGCTCAAAATCGATATTTTCAGCAACATGATTACCGTACAAAATTCGTATTGTATTTTTATTTGCCCCAAGCGACATAGTTCTTGCTGCTCGCAATAGAGCATTAGCTTTTGTTTGATCGACCTTTGCCATATCAATAATCCTTTAACATAACTTTATTTGTTAAAGTGTTGAACACATCCTGACGGTGACTGGTGAACATAGTGTCATAACGTAATAGTTCCATCAAATCATCACTAACTTTTCCTAACCGGATGTCAGCAGACAATTCATAAGCCCAGGCAAAAACTTTCGTTTTAAGTGAAACACTCTCTTCAATATGCCCTTGTGAGAAAGCAATTGTACGTGGGAAAAGAACGACATCGTTAATTGTTTTTAACGATGAATAACCAATGTCTTTAATAGCATCAGCTGTAGTTGGTTTTAAACCAAAGAAAATACTTACAAACTCTGGTGCGAGCATTGAGATAAAGAACACCTGCATAAAGTAGTCATTCTGTATATCAACACATTTAGAACGCAACTCATGAATCTTCTTGGGATTATAGATATCCACTGTACCATTCAGAAAAGTCACTTTTTCACCGGCATCGTAAATACCATAGTCAATATCATTTGTATCATATTCACGAATTACATTGGAATCACCGTCCAAGACCGCAGAAAAAAACCTCTCCCATGTAATTTCCTTTCCGAGTGTACGCGGAACCAAAAAACTACCTGGACGTGTTTCCACTTCAAAAGCTAAATCAGCGGCTGTACTAAATCCTTTCCCAAATAGGCGACGCTGGAGAAGAGGAGTCCCAGTTTGATATGCAGAAGATCCATGCACAGGCAATAACATTAAAAATGCACGGTAACTACGAATAAGCGAAATCTCAGTGCGGAAAAGTTTACCGAGTAAGCTACGAGTTAAATTATCAGATTCTGACATGTGCTGATTGTCCTTGCGCCATTACAATTGTTCAAATCTTCAACATGGATTTTTTGTTAGGTGTTCGGTAGGGTGAAAAGTAACTTTTAGTATTTTCTTAAGGCTTGAATAAGCCTTAAATCTATCCCTTCAACCACACCGCTTACTTGTAACACTTTTTAACCAAACTAACCAGAATTTTATCAAAAATTCCTGCGCATGCTAACGAAATGTGAAGCGATTAAAAAAAAACCTAAATCCAGCCCCTCCCAACGTTGGATTAGAATAACGACGTCTTTCACTGACCGTCATAAACTGACATTTTTACTTTTCATCAACCTCATGCTTACATAGGATCACTAAACAAAGAAAAGTGACCCTATGAATGCCTCACATAGGGTCACTTATGTTTGAAAAGTGACCCTATGTAATGTCGTCATAGGGTCACTTTTTATAAAAGTGTCACTATGGACAAAGTTCCATAGGGTCATTTTTTTTGGAAAAGTGGCACTAGATATATGTATAACTTTAATAGAGCAATGCACATTATCAAAAGCAATAATCCACAATGGTCATTCTGTCAAAAGTAACTTTAGGGGGTAGCGATGGAAGTGAGGCTAAACTCGCTGTTACTGTTTCTGAAGGCCCCTCCCGAATGGGGGAAACAGCGAGTGCATTACATCTGTTCAATTCCCTCATCAAAGAGCATTCAAAAATCTTCTGTTCGTGAAAAAAAACGGAAATTTCCTCCGGTATAGTAATTTCACATCAGGAGGCGTCATGAGTAATTCAAATCTTATAAGTTCTATAGAGCTAACACGTAAAAATTTACGTGCTCAGATTGAAGGTTTGCGTGTTGAGGCTGAAGATCTCATTACAAAATACTGGATCAAGTGGAAGGAACGAAACCACCAAGAGATTAACCTTACCCGACATAGCAAAGTTCCAAAGAGGGAGTACCTGGGTTCTTACGCACCAAAAGTTGAGCTAATTGGTAATGCCAGAAAAGTAACGATCACTTGGCATCAGTTCAGCCCTTATAAAACAAGAGCGCCTAGCCACATGTCAAAACGGGTGCAACCAATGAAAAGTGGAAAATATTCTAAGAACTGTTTTGTAAACCATGCCAGCTGGGAATACGAAATGATTTCTGAAACGGAAGCATTGCTGGAGCCTTACAGAGAAATGCTTGAGCTCTATCATTCAGCATATATCGAACTTGGACGAAAAATCCGTCAATACTCAAAAACTAAGGTGGCACAATGAACGACGCAATTATCACGGACAATGAGCGTATTAACATTGAACCAAAAGATGTAATGGTAAAAGGTTCAAATAAAAAGCAAGGCGTAAACGCTCAAACTTCTACTCAACGTAGACCAGAGCACCAGGGTATGGCCAAAGTTATTATTAACCCCGGCACCCCAGACTTTAACCGGTTTTTAACTGCCAGAAATGGAGCAGTCATCAGAGGTTTTGATGATGTGAGTATCGCTATTTCCTCTCTCTTTAAAACGGTTGATGCAGTTAAACATCCTGACCTTGTTCAGGCTATTCAGGATTGGTTCAACGAGCTGCATGAAGAAAACAATAAGATGAAAGAAAATCTTGTTGCTTATATTAAGTCAATTGAGTTCGACAAGAATGACTCATTCATGTCATCAACTCAGTTTGTACCTTTCAGTTTTGAACCAGTACAACTCAACTTCAATAACCACAACACCATGAGGTTTTACAAGTACATCTTCGAGATGAACCAGCTCATGAACACAATGTATGAGTACAACTCATTGGGTTTACTGGCTGTAAGCGACTATCCGGTTATGTCTCACAACATTATAAAGAGTATTAATTTATATGTTGAGAATGTGAAAAAGACTCTGAATGTTTCTCGCCGTAAGGATGGGCCATACAGTCCAGCAGAGTTCATCACCAAAGTAATGCAATATAAAAGTGTGCAGGCATACATTGCAGCCGAACTGTCAGGCAAACGTCGATAAGGTATGATGATGAATTTCAGGGCGCTGTATTTATGTATTAAACGGATTTTGGGGATATTCTCATCTCAGGAGAATGATGCAACCTCTGTAATGATTGAGGATATATCAAGCCTCTCTCCTTTTGCGCAGATTCTAGGAGATCAGAAGTACACTGTTCCTGATCATCCAAATCCAGAAGTCCTGAAATTCATCGAGTATCCAACTCGTCCGACGGGCATACAGACATTTAATGAACAGTCAATCCTGTCTCTGTATCGGGAAAAGCTGCACTCAATTTCAATGATGTTAGCTATCAGCGATAGCGACATCAGGGACGATGCATATACATTTACTAATTTAGTTTTAAAGCCCTTGGTTGAATATGTTCGCTGGATACATCTTTTGCCAGCTTCCGAAAATCATCATCATAATGGTATTGGTGGGTTACTTTCTCACAGCCTGGAAGTGGCCATACTCTCTTTAAAAAATGCGCATCACTCAGAACTGAGACCAATCGGATATCAAGATGAAGAAGTAGTCCGTAGAAAAGTATATCTCTATGCTGCGTTTATCTGTGGTTTAGTCCATGATGCCGGAAAGGTTTACGATCTCGACATTGTAAGCCTGAATTTAGCTAGTCCGATCATTTGGACGCCAAGCTCACAAAGTCTTCTTGACTGGGCACGTGAAAATGACGTGGTTGAATACGAAATCCACTGGCGAAAGCGTATTCATAATCAACATAATATCTGGTCCAGCGTTTTCCTTGAGCGAATCCTAAACCCGGTATGTCTTGCATTTTTGGATCGGGTAAATAAAGAACGTGTTTATTCAAAAATGATCACCGCCCTAAACGTTTATACTGATGGGAATGACTTTTTGTCTAAATGCGTGAGGACCGCTGATTTCTATTCTACTGGTACAGACCTTAATGTTTTACGTGACCCTATCATGGGTCTGCGTTCTAATGATGCAGCAGCAAGGGCCATTAGTACCATCAAGCACAACTTTACCAGTATCAATATCAACAATTACAATGCTAAGCCTATGCACATCATTATCGTAAATGGTGAGGTATACCTTAACGAGAACGCATTCCTTGATTTTGTTCTCAATGATTTCGAATTACATAAATATAACTTCCCTCAGGGAGAGGCTGGTAAGACCGTATTGGTAGAATCCCTAGTTCAACGTGGTTACGTCGAGCCCTATGATGATGAGCGTGTCGTTCACTACTTCATTCCGGGTATCTATTCGGAAAACGAAATATCAAACATCTTTAGAAATGGGATAGGGAAACTAGAATTCTATAACCTTCTTAAGCTAAGGTGGATTGGTTTAATCTTTGATTCCTATAAAATCCCTGACTCAGTGCCGGGTCTTTTTAGCGTTAATGCCAATAAAGACTTTATTTACATTGACGAGCAAAAAACAGTTACTGAATACAGAAGACCAGTGCCCGGTCGGGACGTTATAACTAAAATTACTGATACTGTTGAGACGGCTGTTCTTAAGGTTAATGATTTAGGCCGCTCCTCTGCCTCTATTGATGTTGATATACATTCTAAGAAAAATGAAGGCTCATCCGACGATTTTGAGAAGAAAGCCGAAAGTGATAATGAAATTGATAATGACACGCAGATAGTTAAATCTGAGGGTGAGGAAGCAGCTGATCCTGTCATTCCTGATATAGAAGAAAGTGAAGATGAATCGGCAAAGGACACGGAATCCCATGTCCTGGTCAACCAACTTCATGAACTCCTTTTAAGCGCTCCACTTTCCAATGACTATATAGTGTGTGTTGATGCTGTCCCCTACCTCAACATAGATACCACTATGGCATTGCTGCCGGGATTAGATGAAAAAGCATTCAGTGAAGAGCCCTATTTCCAACTGACATTCAGAGAAGGCTCTCTCGATGGAATGTGGATAGTAAGGGACATTGACGATCTGCGTTTAGTCCAGCTCGGCGATAACTGCGCCGGGTTCCAGCTCACCTATCATGAGCCAAGAAGGCCAACAACTTTAAAGTCACTTTTCAATACTTCTATGTATCAGGCATTAGTGATTAATGATGAGTCTTCTGTTGAAAACTCTGCCCCACGTCCAAAGCAAACGCTTGAGCTGCCTCCCCCACGTGTAAATGCAGTCGAAGAACATTCTGGCGACGTGGAATATCATGGAACCGATAGTGCATCCGCGACTGGTCCGCTGAAAACTGAGGCTGTGGAATATGAACATTATCAACATCTTTTTGAGAAAGAAGATGAAGAGCATGAGATCATTGATTATACCGATTTCTCACAGCTTAGTGTTTCTCGGCCAGAAGTCGGTAGTTGTGCAACAAGCTCTTCGGTCCATAATGAAAAGCTTCTCTCCGAGCCGTCAGAATTACCAGAACTTAACCGAGAACAGAACGCTGATCCCCAGGGTACGAATGAACGCTCTATGGATGTTTCTGTAGGACAAGAAAACTCAGAACCAGATACTGAGGGTAACTGCCCACCACCAGCTGAAGTTGTGTATTCCCAGACCGAAGCAGCCGCAACCAGTGTGATGGCAAGTGAAGAGCCCGCCTTACCTCCTGTACTTGAAGAATCAAATGGAGAGCATGCGCCCACAGACGCTAAGGGGCATCATCTTTCGCCAGCACTGGCCAGACTGTTCGCCCCAACAGCACCGGTAGAAAAACAAAATCCCAAGCGCAACCGGAATAAATCATCGGACAAAGCAGAAGTACAAAAACCAGCATCACCTGTTTCTGGTCACAATCTGAACAGTAAAGTCTTTGCATCTACTGAATCAGACCAAAATGGTGAATTCTCGCTTATAAGCGAAGGTGACGTTACAGAGCTTGAATTTGTAGAAATTGCGTTAGTACTGCATCAAATTCTGTCCAAAATGGAGGTGGCGTTTAAAAGAAAGCGCAAAAACAGATTTATGGTAAGTACTCCTAATACTCTCTATCTGACCCAATCTTGCGTGGAAAAATTTGGGTCGCAGTTAGAGGCTCAAGATCTTTTCAATAAGCTTCCTCAGTACCTCGTTAATTCTGGTGCTGTGATCAATACAAAATGCCATGCATTTAACATGCCTACTTTGCTGGCCGCATCAGACCGGGCGAAAGTGGACATTGAACGAATTATCAATAACCTGAAAGAGGCTGGGAACCTATAATGTCAGATTCGAAGAGGACTAACCTCCATGCACAAGAGAATTTTTATCGGCCTATTCTTGAGTATCGTAGTGCCTCAATACTTTTGATTTGTTCGGTTTCTATGCTTTATATGGGACTTTCTTCAGACGGACTGGACATCGCCCCAATAGTTCTGTTCACCTCAATATTGCTTTTTTTGCTGTGCCTTTATCGTTGCAAAACAGCAGCGCCATTTTTGATGGCTCATTGGCGTGTATTCAAGCGACATTTCATGTTCGTTAGTCTTGATTCACTGCGTGTAATTAACAAAAGTAACTTTTTCTCCAATGAGCGAAAGTATCGTCAACTGGTTCAGGATTATCAAAATAAAAATAAGGATATACCCGAGCGAAAGTCCTATTTTTGTGATGGGTTTGAGTGGGGTCCGGAACATGCGGATCGGGCATATCAAATAGCTAACCTCTCCAGTGATAAACGTGAGATCGAGTTGCCATTCGTCTTCAACCCAATTAAGAGACATTTTGACGCAATGGCTCGTAAGATGGGCGGCAGCAATGCAATTTTTGCTGTGGAACGTAGGGAACCCATATTTGTAACTGAAGACAATTGGTTTGGTCATACTCTGATAACCGGAAACGTGGGTACCGGGAAAACGGTGCTACAGCGTTTACTAAGCATTAGCATGCTTCATCTTGGTCATGTTGTTGTTGTCATAGATCCAAAGAACGATGCAGAGTGGCGAGAATCTCTAATGGAAGAGGCTAAGACCCTCGGTCTTCCTTTCTATAAATTTCATCCTGGCCAGCCAGCATCTTCGGTCTGTATTGATGTCTGCAACACCTATACTAATGTTTCTGACCTAACATCTCGTCTTTTGAGCTTGGTGACAGTTCCCGGTGAGGTTAACCCATTCGTTCAGTATGCCAAGGCTCTCGTTTCCAATGTGATTTCCGGGCTTTCTTACATAGAGAAAAAGCCTTCTATTTATCTGATTCACAAGAACATGAAAAGCCACATGTCTATTGTGAATCTTACAGTCAAGGTAATGGAGTCATGTTACGCGAGATATTATGGTTACGATGTCTGGACCGAAAAAGTTAAGTACGTCGCTAACGATACCTTGCCGGTACGTTTCAAGCGTCTCGCTGAATGGTTTACGGCTCATTTCATGAATTACGAGGGGTCCGAACAAATAGACTGGTTAGATACTGTTTCCCAGCTTATTGATTACTCAATGTCCGACCCAGAGCATATGGCTAAAATGACCGCAGGTATTATGCCTGTTTTCGATATGCTCATTGAAAAACCTTTAAATGAGCTTTTATCTCCTAACCCGAACTCAGTATCATCAAGAGAAATTGTAACAAGCGAAGGGATGTTCAGCACTGGCGGGGTGCTATACATTTCGCTTGATGGCCTTTCAAACCCCGATACAGCAGCTGCTATTTCTCAATTAATAATGTCAGATCTGACCTCCTGTGCCGGTAGTCGCTACAACGCTCAAGATGGTGATATGTCAGCTAATTCCAGGATAAGTATTTTTGTTGATGAGGCACACTCAGCCATTAACAACCCTATGATTAACCTTCTGGCGCAGGGTCGTGCAGCGAAAATTGCACTGTTTATTTGCACCCAAACCATCTCCGACTTTATTGCTGCGGCAAGTGTTGAAACTGCCAATCGAATTACGGGGCTCTGCAACAATTATATAAGCTTGCGAGTCAACGATACTCCTACTCAGACGCTTGTTGTAGAGAACTTTGGTAAGAGTGCGATAAGCACAAATATGGTCACTTATACGACCGGTTCAGAAACATCTTTGCCGCATAATAACTTCTCAGGTTCAATCTCAGAAAGAAAGCAGACAACTTTAGAAGAGAGTATTCCAAAGGATCTCTTGGGTCAGGTCCCTATGTTTCACATAGTTGCCAGGCTTCAAGATGGCAGGAAGGTTGTAGGCCAAATCCCTATTGCTGTTGCTGAGAAACAAATGAAGCCAAACACAACTCTGTCGGAAATGCTTTTCAAGAAGGCCGGAAAAGTTACTTTGCGTCAAAATCTCGATATCAAAAATCTTAATAAATTTCTAAGGAAGTTGCATTGATGGATGAAAAAATTGTCCTGACGCGCCAGCAAATTTTAAGCTCTGCACTAAAAGTCAGCAAATGTCGCTCGCTCGTAAAAAGGCGCTTTCAGTCTTTGGGTTTAAAGTACGCAGATTCTCAGGAAGTTCGAGATCGGCTAACTATGATAGAAAAAAACGCGTTTCATCATTTGGGAAAATTTTGTCAGAGCAACGATATCGATTCCCTATTCTCCATGGCAAATACCCTGTCTGAGCTTTTCCTTTTAAAGGGAGAGTTGATCACGACTGATCCCTTTGGGGACCGTGAAACCAGCTACTGGTCGGTACCACAAGGATCATGCCATGAATGGATTCAATCACTGACCACCAGCGAAGGTCCTGAACGTAAATTCGTTAGTTTCCGTATTTCTTTCGATAACAATGACGTACGGTGTGATCTTGTAAAAAAGAATGCCCGTATGCTTGGTTGTTATCTTTTGCCTTATTTCGTCGATTTAACACGCACGGTGGGCGCATTCATTAATTTGCCAGGTAGTGTCTCTTTTAAACAAGTACAGCGCATCAAACCCCAGATTCATCCAGAAACAACACATAGTCATATAGTTACTATTGAGGACTCTCCCTTTCTTTCTCGGTTAAAATTTAAAATCATTACTGCCATAGATCAGCTTCCTGACCCTAATGGCCTTTATACAAACACCTTTAACAGCATTATTGACCGTGCACTGCTGACTCATCTCAAAACCGAACAGGAAAAAATAGATAGTCCAAGAGTCTGCAAAAATGTGATTTCGGCTTTTGCCGACTCAACTCTTTCTCTGCCGGTGTTTAACATCGGCCTAAACGAGCAGTACAGATACTGGACGCCGTGGGGCATCAACTTTATAGAATTTTCCCGCCAGGCCGCAAAAGCAAGGACCGCTGTATTTGTTCCTGATGTGGGACAGATCGAGTGGAAAAGCGCAGAGCATAAAGAACTGGCGGAGTTAAGCCTCATCGACCAAATCATACCTAAACAGTACCACTGGCTCCTGGGTATCCCGACGATGTGGCGTAACAACTATTGCAATCACGATCAGAGGCTAGCTCTTTTTCGTGAATGGAGGGAAAGCAATGGCTGCGGATAATACAAGCAGGGCAGCAGTGCTCAGAACAATGCTTTTTTTTGGCATGGTCATTTATTTTGGTTACAGCTTGGCTTTCCAGAATACTGAGGAGCTCAAATATCAGATTACTCAGGAGGTTAATGCAAGCCGGTCCATCATATCAAATGACCGTTGGAAGTCTGTCATTGCAAATAGTGAAGCGACTTTAAATTGGTTGGTACATGACTATAAGTTAATTGACTATCTGAATACTATTCTGATCCCTGACACCAAAAAACCAGCCAGAGGTATTAACATTGTTGCTGAAAAATTTACCTCTATTAATTACACTATGGCCAAAAACATACCCCTCTTACTTTATCAGTCCATTTTCCGGTGGAACTTAATCCTGGGGTGGCTAATCGTTTTTCTGCCCTATCTATTTGCCATGCTAGCAGATGGAATGTACCAGTGGAAATTGAAGAGGTACGTATTTGGTAAGGTTACAGTTCAGTTTTATCGTATTTGGTTTCGAGCATTTTGGGTGATCAGTGCTTTAACGATGGTCTACCTGGTCATGCCAAATATGTCACTATTTAACAATATCGCTCAACTTTTCCCACCAGTCGCTTTATTGATACTGGGAATTGCATTGAATCGCTTGTGGTCTAACTTTCAAAAACTCATGTAAAGGTGGTCAGATGTTAAGCAGTAAAAAAAGGAAGTCCCCTACAAATATCAAAGAATCGCTCAATGATAACGCTGACCGTTTTTATAAGATGTTTCGCATTCATACCACGGCAAAAGTTGCTATGTCGCTAATTGCCATGACCGCTGTAGGGTTTTCTTTCTACAATCTTTACGAACAATGGCAGGACGCTGAAGGGAAGAAAGACCATATAGCTGTAATACGGATTTCTGGCGAGATGGGTACCGGCTCGGAAACGGGCGATGGAACAGTGATCGCAACAGCTCTTGCCAAAGCTTACAATAATCCCCATGCCAAAGCAGTTATTATCGAGGCAGAGTCAGGTGGTGGTGGTCCCTCTGACGCCATCATTATTTACCGCCAGATAAACGCGCTTGAAAACCACCAGCCACAGATTGAACGCGTATCAGATGCCGGTGGCTCTCTTTCATCTGTAGCCGCTGACAAGAGTAACAAAACCGGGAGCACAGAACGTGGCGATGAAGCACGGTCGAAGCAAAACTCCCTCGAAGTACTCTCCAGCGGTACCGGTCGTTTTTTCTCTGATATCGCAGACTCATATAAACCAATCATCGTTAGTGTGAAAGGCATATGCGCATCCGCATGCTATTACGCGGTATCGCCCGCTGATGCAATTTATGCCGACAGTAATGCCCTGATCGGTTCTATCGGTGTGCGTATGGACCACTGGAATCTGTCAGAGATCATGAGCACAGTAGGCGTCAAGAATGAGCCCCTTACGGCCGGTGAGTTCAAAGATGCTCTTGACCCCTTCCACCCATTGTCCGATTCAACGAGGGAGTTCATGCAGAAGGAGATCCTGAACACGATGCATGAAAAATTTATAACTGATGTTGAACTTGGACGGGGTAAAAAGCTTCTCTCGCGTCATGATGCCGATGCTGTTTCTCTCTATTCAGGCCGTGTATGGCCAACACCTCAGGCAGTTAAGTACGGCCTGGTGGATGGAGATCTTACGTCAGTAGAGATCCGTACACGTCTTTCAAAAATGTACTCCACTGACACGTTCAAAAACTACAATGAGCCTCATCGTAATCTCCGTTCTGCACTCGGCATGCTGATGAGCCTGTCTTCAAATATTGAGAGCCTTACCGGTACCACTACCCGCTTAGTAGAATCTGTTAATGCCACCAGCTACCCCTCTGTGAGGTAACATGGATGCTTTCAATCTGCTGTGGAGCATTACGGGGGTAGCTTTCATTATCCTTATTTTCGTCGTGTTGCTGTGTCTGTTGGGATTTATGACCTCTGCCATAGCGGAACGGCGGACTGCAAAGGCAATTGAATCTGGGCTTCCTGAAGAAGCTCAGGGGCTACTTAGTGATCTCACCTTTCAGTTGTCGGCTCATAGCACTACGCAGGTTGATCACATTCTCGTAGCCCCACATGGTATATACGTCATAGAGCAGAAAAACTACGTAGGCAAGCTCTACGGTACTCTGGAGGAAAGCCACTGGCGGAAATGGACTCAGTCCCGAACCCTCAAGTTGCAGAACCCGTTTAAGCAAAACCAGGGGCACATCAGGGCTATTCAGTCTGCTCTTAAGGCTAGAGAACTGGAATGTATCAATGTCGTCATCATAAACGGACGTTGTAAGTTTGATGGCATCAAGCCGGAATGGTTATGTATGGGGATGGACGATTTTATCCATAAAGTCAAACAACGACGAGGGCTACGGTTGTTCACACCGGAGTCTGTTCAGCACATCTGTTCGGTGTTGAAGTCAACAAGGAAGTCGCCAGGGCTCTATACGGACCTTACTCATATTCATAACATAACGACAAAGTACAAAGCCCCGATGAAATTCGAGCAACGAGTAACATACATTCTGCTCAACTTTATCCATTATCTGTGGGCAAGTCTGTTCACTAAGCAGAAGCCTTAGCGCTCTATCATTGGTAAGGCTGTAAAATGTCTGCAAAAGGCCCCATCGGTAAATTGTTGGGGCTTTTTCTTTGCGTAGTTCTGATACGGTTTATCCTGTGGAGCATTATGGCCACCAGCCAGCTGGTGACTGGCCAACGCTTTGTATGACGTAGCCTACTCAGGGCAGGCTATTTTAGAGGGACCGATTTTTATCCGGGCTAATTTAGAAAGAGATAATTTGAACTTAGGCGGGCTGACCACCAGCAGAGAGGTAAATCACTAGCCGGTGATATTGACAGAAGTCGTCAGGGGTTTAACGCCGGAATATTTTGCCAGGCCTCCTGCAAGGTCTGCAAGACTTCTACAAGTGATAGTGACGGCCACAGGACTGTTTCCGTCATTATCACTCCAGGTGGCTCGCACTCTACTGGTACCAGAATTAAAACAACACGAGTTCCTTTTACCTGGTAGGCAAGGTTTACTGCCGGTTGGCGGTAGGAGGCCAGTACACCCTCACCATATTGAGCAGGGTTACTTGCCCAGTTCCGCACCATTGCATACACCTGAGGCATATACCGACTATCCAGATCCCCTTTGGGCCGTCTGAACGGCACGATTTCTTCTGAGCGGTAGGTGGTCGTTGTTGTATTGGTTGTCATCTTTGTCACCTCCCCTGTTCGTCCATTTAGAGTTTTAAGCTGCTTTACACATCACACTCAACTGATTATTTAAGCTGGTCATCGTCTCTGGCCAGCATAGCCCAACCATTCGCCTGGTTTTCGCGGGAGTAAGGATTCATTTCAAAATAACTATCTACCGCGTCGCTGTCCGCAACAGAACTGTTGTTAGCTCTCTTTGAACCCTGAACCACTACAGCATCAACCTCTGCGGCTTTCCCGTTGCGCTGTACCAGGATTTTAACCGTATTGGGCTTACGTCTTGCGAGCAGTTTGTTGGCGATAAAAAGCACAACAATCCAGGCCAAAAGCACGTATAAAAATGTATTCATAATGCCCTCCTTTGTATGTGATTATTATACCTGCTTCCATTGCAGGCCAAACAGGTTCGGTGCATGAAAAATAGACTTCTCTCCGGCGTATAGCAATCTACTTACTGATCTGTTTTCGTATCAAACTGTATGGCATAACCGAGGGGCGTACGTGGTGAGTCAGAAAGTTACTTTTCCGTAATAGTTAATTTCAGATCCTTCTTCCAGTTACGCTTCAGTATAAAACCGATACCCTCTAATTCAGCATCCTTCACGTTTAATACGCTTCACTTTAAGGCAGGGCTTTTCGGTTGAAATGAATTCTTTTTCCGGTTGCTGGACATGGGTTTCATCCTGATAGTTAAAGTTGCAGGCTATCAGTCACCACCACCACCTCCGTCACCTCCTCCACCGCCACCATCACAACCACCAGCTATGCTATTTTCACCATTACAATCACCTCCGAGGGGGTTCAAATGGCTGCTCCCCTGTAGATGGTGTCCTTGCCAGATCGAACCCGAACCAGCGCCTCCTGAGCGTCTTTGCTTGCCCTGAGGCAATTGTGCAGGCTCACCAGCACCGGCGGTACCAAAAATGTCCCGGGCAATTTTATAAAGAAGGTAAAAAGGTACGCCCAGCATCATAAAAAAGATTACTGAAAATATTACACGTTCCATTGATGATCTCCTGTCTTGTGAGAGACCAGTTATATCAGGGTGATTCAGTATTTCCGTTTAGAAAAGAGTACTAATTTGGCCCTGTTCGCTCTTAATTTGCCATCCGGGAAAAAGTCATAGGGATAGGCCTGCCAGAGTCAATAACTTCCAGTGATCTGGAGGAGACCCCGGCTCTCTGAGCCCTCATGGATGGTACGGCTTTACCCCTTGTAAACAGATTCACGTTCCGCAGGACAAACATCGACTACTGACGTCTCATATTTGCTGACGCTAATCCGACGTCTCATTGCCGTCTGCTTGTTTTCTTTAAAGGGTGTATTAGACGAATATCAAATCGGAATGGTAGGGGATGTGTGGGCACCATGCCCGGCCCTCTTTGAGCATCTGAGAGATTGGAGACCTAGCCGGGTAAGATAGCTACTTTCTTACGGGTTACCCTTCAAATCCAAAGACGAAACGGACGCTGCCGTTCTCCACGTGGAGACGCTTTACTTCTTCGACAAATTCCTGGATCACCTCTCCGGCGTTATCGGGTGGTATGGCTGACAAAATTTCTTCCGAAGTCAGCCATGAGTATGAATGTTCACCGAATAAATCATCATCTTCGGACGGTATATCATCAGGTAATCCGCGTAATGCGTGGATAAAAACTGCTGATGTGCTCGCCCTTTCACGATCTACATCAAATCCGAGCCAGGCAAAGTGGAGATATGATCGGTCCCCTTTATAATTGCTTGATAAATTAATCCATTTACCAGGCTTTTCTTCCCTTTGAAATCGCCAGCAGATATCAACGCCCATTAAGAAACTCCATTACTATCGTTCGTATGAGATAACTATCATTTCAGAATACTATGACTTCTTCCCGTATAGAACTAATCGCTCACGCCATTTAGCTACTTACTTTTTTTACGTACGCTTGCAGCGCAGTACCTTGAGAGAAGTAAGTAAGACTGGGCGAAGCCAACCGGTTCCGCCACCTCGCTCACCGGCTTTTAGGCGTAAGCACTGAAGTCAGCCTCCATGCTAACTGGCGAGCCTGCGAAAGTCAGACTCGTTGTTATAAAGCGGCATATCGTAAGCAGTGTCTGAAATGAACATTCGGATCTGCTCAAGCGTCATGCCACAATGAAAACGGGTTACGCTCACATTGGCCCGGGGGAAGTCAGCACAAAATGCATTCAAAACATTCTCATGGACAATACCAATGTTGATTAACGCAGCTGGCCCGTTGTCACGGAAAGATACGACACGGAATCCCCCATACCAGCCTGACTGGGAGAAAAATGAAAATGCACTCGTTGCCAGACCATTAGACAGGTCATAGCGCAATTTCCCGCTCAGAGACTGGCTGTCTCTGCTGTACACGCGATTAATGAAAATGCCGGGACCAACTTCTACCGGCTGCTTGTTGCTTGCTAAACACGGAAAGCCCACCAGCGAAACCTCCCTTTCTCCTAACCAGTTTACCTGATACCCGGCAGTGAGAAAGTCAGTCAGTTCTACGCCAGAAAGAGCATTAATGGCCGCAATATCGGTATCCAAAATATTTACGTTTTTCATATTCATCTCATCTATATTCTAAAGTGCGTTTTTTGTCTATCAGCCCGAGGATTGAAAATTTGAATATTTAATGTGACAGAAAAATACCTGTCACCTTTTCAAAAACTGCCTGCAATTGAATATCGAGAGAGTCCATTTTAAAATCCACCAGCTCAGCTTTATTATCGCAAACCGAATAAAAATAGGAGTCAAATGCGTCTGTATCTTCATCTTTAAAAATACGGAAGGAATTAATTTTATTATGCCCTTCAAATTCGGCATGAATACCATAGCGAACCGAGCCGTCATCGAACTGAACAACCCGTCGTACAGAATTAATCCGGACGTACTGTTTTAAGGCCCTCGCGAAATCGGCATTTAACGCCAACGCTCGTAAGATTGAATCAGCGGTTTCATTCTGCTTTTTACGATCATATTCAAACATCCCACAGCCGGTGTTACGAAAGACCGGCTGAAGAGCATTAACCAGGTTGAAGGAATCCACGTTTCTGTCGTTTCTGTACATGAGATATCTCCTGCCCCTCCGCTATACGAAGGGGCTTGATAGGGTTACTGCCAGGCTGCGATCACTTCTTCGCACTGGAAATGAGATAAGCACTGCTGGAGTAAAAGGGCCAGCACCGCTGTGTTAGGGACGCGATTGTTACACCACGCGTTGAATAGCAGCTGCCATGGACCGGCATAATACCCGGCCAGTTTCTTTTTTTGTTTATCTGTGCAGCAGCTGGAAATGGCCTGCTGATAAAGGCTTTCATTCTCGGCACCAGAGCGTTGTTGCAGTGCCTGATAAATATAGGAGTAGACAGAATCGGAGCAATTAGATGCATAGGCCAGATTGGTTTTCATAATACCTCCTGTGTTTTTGGGTATTATATAAAACTCCGACCTACTGGCTAATAACCCACACTGTAATTTCTTTTAAAAACACAATAAATTTTCAAAATTGGACCAGTGTGGATTTAAGCGAGCAGTTTAAATCTTTATGAACTAGCTTTCAAAGAGGTTGGTTTTTCGGGAAGTTTTTTGCCAGACCAGCATGTTGGTTTTTTTTCTGTAGTGCAGATTAGCTGGTACCTGCCCCTTCTTACCTCTTTGAGCAATGACTGTTTGAAATATGGTAAGCCCAGTTCAAAAACCCAGTAACGACCGTCTGCAAAAACGACTGAATTTTCAACGCCATCCGAAGCCACCAAGGATGCATCATTAAGTAGACGTTCTTCATAATGAAATGGTAATGAAAATGTCAGATATAACGCACAAAGTACAAAGATTCCTGTGAGACTAACTGCCAGTGAACCACAATAACCAGAATAAACATTTAAATTTCTTTTGATAAATTTCTCATGCAAGATTACAAGCAGACAGAATACACAAGCTACCAGCCCAAATCCTACATGCAGATAAAACTGTCTTATTTCATCATTCCAGACGATGTTGTCCCATTTCGTGCTTAAGATTGAACCCAACAAGGAGATAATAAAAGCGGCAATTTGAGAACTGATAAAGTAGGAGAAAGCTGACTTTGAAGTTATTTTTTTCATAGAAACAGGAACCTCTTTACCTCGTTCCTGATCAGAGAAAAGACACAAAACGCACCATGCGCAAAAAACTGCAAGTCCAGATGCAATAATCTCGCGTAAAAACATATTAAACGTTTCCGATAATGAATAAGTAATTACCATATCCTCTCCGTAAGTCTACATATAATTCAGACGTGACAAATAATTAAAGGCATTGCTATTCTATCATTATGCATTGCGTTTAAAATCATTTCTAATTCAGCAGAGTAGCGATACAGGCATTTCGCTATCCTAAAATCTGGTAGCTTTCCATTTCCTTGCTGAGATAAATCAAAATAATTCTATTTATTGCCTATTCGGATGCTGCAAAACCTTATAAATCCGGATGTATATCACTTAACAGTGAACCATTCGGTGACTTGCTCTCCGTGAGGTCCACCGGGTTTATCCAGTAGGGAACATTCTGCTTTTACCGTTTACTGCATACGCGAGCAGGAATTCTGTTGCAGTTCTGCATTTGCCTGCTTTTCCAGTGCTGTCATAACCCGGCGGAGCATCGCCAGAGCCTGAACAGGCGAGCTCCCAAACTGCACTTTCACTTCATCCGTATCATGATCCTGAATCAGGTCGAGGATGTTCACTTCGATCCCTGCCCCGTTTTCATCTTTTGCCGTGCACTGAATACTTACCCGGGTCACCGAATCCGTCAGGACTGGCAGTGGGTTAGTCTTGTCTACGTTGATAAAAGCCTTCTTCATTGCCCTGTTTCCCCTTGTCCTGAAAAAGTTACCGACCCGTCCGGATGGAGGGGTCGGTCAGAAAATCATGCCTGTCCCTTATTCATCTTCTCAGCATGCTTACGCAGGTACTCTTTCAGGTCAGCATGAGCATTGATGATATCGTTCATTTCATCATTGGTCAGAACAAGCGTGTAAGTATCAGTGCTGACAGATTCACCTTCTTTAAGCTTGGCTTCTTCAGCAATACGTTCAAAAATCGGGATCGCGGTGTCGGCAATGACGGTCACGGTCTTTTTGTTCAGAACGCTGGACATGGATGGTGCTTTACCTGCCGGGTTCTGTTTAGGAGCGCTGTCCTTTGGAGCCGGAGCTGGTTCCTGTACCGGTGGCGTAACCAGCGTCTCTGTATTGCTTTCATCATTCAGTTGATCCGGTACCGGGGTGTTAACGGTAGCATTACCTGCCGGTTGCTCATCACCGGAGTTTTCCGGAGTCTGCGGATCTGCCATGCGCTCTTCTACCTTGGCAGCTTTGACGAATTTCAGCGTGTTTTTCGTCGCTTTACCATAGATGGAGATCGCCTTGTTGATGTTATCTACCGCATCCTCACCGCTGTACATATACTCGTCCAGCGCAACGTACATGCTCACCTGATCGCTCACAAGCATGGTCTGTAGTTCAGAAGGCAGGTCCAGTACGCGAACCATCTGGCGAAGATGCTGCTCTGATTTACCACGTTTTTTTGCCAGTTCCGCAAAGGTCTTAGGCTCTTCTTTATCTTCAACAAGACGCTTAATTGAAAGCGCTTCAGCTACGACAGACAGCGCCAGGTTGGAGTTGCCGGTCAGGGTGAAGAGTTCTGCTTTTGAAGCGCTACCGCGAAACTCTTCGCAGCGAATACGAGTAATGCGTTCACGCCCTTCTGCTTCCAGCTGGCGGTTTGCAATAGCGATGGAACGGATACGGCAAGCCCCCTGACGCAGTACAGGTACGCCATTAACCATCTGAACAACGATAGGCGTCACGCTGAACGGGTCTTCCATGTAGGCATCGGCCAGGCTGTTCAGGTGTTCCACAACGTGAGGCATTGAATAGTAGAGCTCGCCCATACCGGCCGTGCGGGTGTTAAAGCCTTCCTGCTCTACAACAACCGAAGGGTCAATGATAAGGCCGTTACCTTTACGGGCACCGTTACCAGTGCGTTCCAGGTAACCACGAAGGCTGATTTCGTTGCTGTTGTTTTTTACTTCAGTTTCGATTGCGGACATTTTTGTTCTCTCTTTTGGTTGGTTGTTTAACTGCGCTACAACACAACAATACCAGGTTCGACATTTTTTCTAATAGGTTGCACAGAAGAAAAAGTAACTTTTCTTAAAAAAAATTCCTGAGACAATACTACTCGATCCGTCCGTTTTAAATCTTCACAACAGTGGGCCGTTTTTACGTTTAAGCAAAATAGCTGGTTCAGAAGGTGAGTCGGAGAGAAAAGTTACTTTTCCGGTTGTCTGGGCCAGTGATGAGAGAGTGGCAGGACAGGAATGGCTAAACCGGTGCGGGTCTCTTGTAAGTCGCAGGGGATTGAGGAGATATAGAGGTAAACCGGTACGTTCAGTTTTTGGATTGAGCCGGGCTTTTGGCCCGGGCTTAAGGAAGCGGAAATTTGAACGAACTGGCAGGTAATGATTTATGCCGCCGACAGCTGGCCGTCAGTGCTTTGCTGTTCTGGTTTGACAGTTGGGGGATAACCGGCAGTTAGCCGCTGGCATTCCGCATCACAGAAAGCCCTGAGGTTGCTGAAGACGGACTCCATGAAATCAGCATGAGCATACGAGTCTACAGGACGTGTCTTGTTATCTTTCATCTTGTTCTCCTCAATCATTATTAAAACCAGCGGATTTAGTTCCTGGCGCTCCATCTGCTGACCGGCTTTCCCAGAGAGCAGCGATGTGTCGGGTTCTGTTTCTCATTTTATCGTTTTCATCGGGCCCATCCGGCCGTATAAGAGACCGATTTGGCATGTTTAAGAAACGTACTGGCGACATTAAAAGCTGAGGTTGGCTTTGGAATAAAAGGATACTTTTCCCGTTTGTCAGGTCTTTCGCTACCGCTGCACGATGATTCTGTCAGGCATTCTGCGCCCTCCTTGGCTGTACATCTTGAAACAAGCGGTGGGATGTTCCCTTCCCCCTGCTCACCGCAGAATAATTGGCAAGTCCCGACGGTCGTTCCGTACGAGCCGGGTCCAAATAATGAATAAATACAACGCCACTTCAATTGTATTGACAATAGAAGTTAGGAGGATCATAGTGTCATTCATGGTGCGGCTTTCGCACCACCGCCCCGGCGGTACCGGGCAGAACTGGAGTACCTCATGAAACTTTCCCGTCAGACGACTTCTGATACTTCTGTTGATGGCCGTTCACGCGCATATGCCTGGGGCCGTGTCCATTATTTCATTATCGAACATGCACCAATGGCTGAGCTGGTCGCTATTGACGAGCTGCTGGAAAAAGCTGGCTGGAGCAATGACGGCTGTCCGAACTATGAGAAAGATGACGAGTTTGGTAATGCTGGTTACAGCTGTGGTTACTGGATCGATATTGACAGCGTGGGAAGCTTCAAGGCTGACTACAAACGTCTTAAGGGTGAGATTAGTGCGCATATCGCCTCAAAGGCGGCAGAGGTGGAGATCCGCGTACTGGACTCGATGTCCGACAAAGAATGTAAAGATGTTGCCTCGGTGGCATGTACTGTTCGCCGTGACTTACGTACGCAGTCCGAATCGCTTCATTCACTGCGTACTATCGTAACGGTTGATCATTACAATCCCTATGTGATCACCAGCCGCCCGCTGAGCATTTCCGCCTGGACACTTATCCACGACTGTCTGAAAACCGGCACCATCAATGACGTCTGTTCACGGTTGAGTTCATTAATCCTGCACTCTGAAGCCGCGATTGCCCGTTGTAAGGGAAGCTCCGACTACTCTTCGGAACACGCTCAGCTATCGTTTTTTGCTGGTAACGACTATGTCACCAGACGCACCCTTGTTGATGCAGCTCACGAAGAGGCTCTGCGAATGAACCGCCGCTTTGATGAACGTATTGCAATGAACGC
Organism: Enterobacter sp. 03-F-07-AD-ECC; assembly: GCF_047530935.1. NCBI lineage: Bacteria > Pseudomonadati > Pseudomonadota > Gammaproteobacteria > Enterobacterales > Enterobacteriaceae > Enterobacter > Enterobacter sp. 03-F-07-AD-ECC. The sequence continues at coordinate 68,950 of NZ_JBLKBZ010000023.1, forward strand.
GGATTCTGATGCCAGAAGGCTCCAGTGCGAATTCAACCTGAGCAACCATGTCGTACAGCGTCGGACCGTTGAATCTGCTCATATCCAGGCAATCAACGAAGACGTCACCCGTTCACAGGCGGAACCACGCTGCCCTGGAAAGCTTCTTCTGAAAATGACCAGTCATGAGGAAGTGCGGGACTCACTGAGCACCTGTTAGTCCAGCGACACCCCCTGCGGCTCTACTACCGGGCCGCAGTCTGCTCCGGCCAGATGGTGCCAGTGGCGTAATGAATTTGTTTAATAAGGCTGAGTATGATGAATAAAGAACAACTAATCGACAAACTGGAACGCGTGGTATGTGGTCAGTACTCCTACGAAATGCAGGAGCTTGCGTATTCGGCCCTCTGCTGCATTAAAGGCACCCCGGACGACTGCGCTAAGTTCCCTGTTACGCGTCCGCTGCCTGACACCTTAGTGGACGTATGGGACGAGATCGGGCAATACCTTGGCACAGGCAAAGCCATTGAAACTCGCAGTTGCGGCGTTTCGCTTCTGCTTCATGGACACTGCTACGATTCAAATCATGTGCTGTACTGGCGCAATGCTGGCGCACTTCCAGCAGCTTGCGATACGCCACTGGCTGGTGGGTCTCGCAAACTGTTCACCTGCTCAGCCTGTGGAGTGGACGGTCTGGATGAACCACCTGAAACCAGTTGCCACTGCTGCACAGAGGGGGCCCACTGGATTGAGAGCAGGCTCTTCACCTCCGGGCAGGCAGACCCTGAAGAATTTAGACCCGTGGCGGTCGTGAAAGTGTGTGCAGGCTCAACGCCGGATGATCGGCTCATCTGGAGCGTGATTGAACAGCTCAACGGCGAACTGGCGGAAGGCGATAAACTATTTAAGCGACGCTGACAGATCACGTCAGCATTTATATCAGACGAACTCCAGAATAATTTAAAGCAACCATGAACATGAAAAAGCCCAAAGCTGCATTACAGAATGCCATGAAAGAAGATGTGCCAGCTGTGACACAGATTCAGATGCGATCTACGGTTTCCAGAAAGGTTCGCTATGTAAAACAGGCAAATCGAGAGGGTCTGAAATTATCTGAGTGGATGTCGCGGCATCTCGACGCTGTCTGTGATACCGCAGATGAGATTCATAAAGGCAAACGCTCAACTCCGGTTGCGCCTGGGAAGATTCCCCCTGAGGTATACCAGGTGATATACGATCAGTGCGGCGGGTTCGTGGAGTGTGATGCTAATGCCCAGGTAATCTGGGAAGCCTGCCGTGATGCCATTCTTAACGGAGACAAAGGGTAAACGGCAGGTATCGCCTGTCATTTTTACCCTTGTGAGGAAAATCCTGATGAACCATGAGAGCCGAACTGTATACCTGAACACGGCCATTGAGGCCCTGTTGAAAGCTGAGGCGGCTCTGAACGAGCTGGCATTAGCCTATGTACTCAAACCAGGTGAAAAGGCAAGCGCATGCCATCCCCGAACCGGTACGCTTTCCACAGCTTCCCAGGTAAGAAAACTTCGCCGTGTTCTAGAAAAAAACAAGTTATGACGGCCCTTATACGCTGGCATAATGTACCGTGCTTCGCTCATCCCAGCAGTATGGGTTTTAAACTCTTCCATTTTTAAGAGTACGGGAAGAGCCTTATTATTGTCGCATACCCTACGGATGCATTGCAGTTCAAACCGCTGTTCGGTGCAATTATTGCTGTATCCGGCGGATTTGAAAATGACAGAAATAGTGATGTAAAGCTCCGCCATTAAAGAAATGCCCCGTAGTTTGGCGAATCAACTTTCTGAATTATCTCGATGAACACCATTTAAGGAAATCGAATGTGTGATTTTTGCAGGGCTGACGAAAATTACTTTCATATGGCAGAATGCGTGTATGACCAACTGGTTAAAGAGTATCCCGTAATGTGGCTGCGGGATTCAACCCGGATCGGGGCCTGCTACCTCTGTCGAGAACTGCTGTCGCCGGAGGGGATGGTCCTGGCGATGCAGAGCGCTTTCCCTGCGAAGGGATGGCGGCTGCGTATTTGGTACAATGAAACCATTGACGAAGAGATAGAACCGCAGCGTGGAGACTGTATTGAGCTGTCCTCCAGGGCGGACGCTCTGCTGTCCTTCATGTCGTTCCAGGAAAAGGTTTAGCGCTGCGGCCCCCCTCACAAAAAGGCGCTTTCCGCGACAAATCTGGTACGACCGGACAACGTTGAGTCAATTCTTGCTTCCCCGCAGAAGAATCCCTATGAAGTAAAGTAGAGGTAGGCATTACGCCCACCAGCAAACCTGATAACTGTTCTTTGCGTAACATCCTCAAACTTCTGGTGCCTTCGTAGACTGCGATGCGAATGCCCATGAGCTGAATTCACCGTATCATTTGACCGGATGCAGCGAGAACAGAAATGACAATGTTTGAACGATTTGCCAGACGGCCATAAAACTCTACTGGGTACAGAATAAGGACTGACCGCAATGGCTACGTTCTATGAGCTACCGACCAGTGAGAAGTCCATTGTTTCCGGTACGTGCCCGGACGAGCACCGGTGAAATTTTTCCCGACTGGATTACGCTAAGGCTTTTGAACGGTTTGCGTGAAGTGGGACTCTTTGGGTCTGGTTCTTGATTTATACAAAAGGCTATATGCCACAAGACGGGAGGAAAAAAGGGTTTCCCCGACTGGAGAAACCCTTTCAAAAGGTGCCGATGGCATACTAATCCACACCCCGAAAAGAGGGGGTTGCCCCCCTCTTTGTCAGCTACTTACCGGATTCGTAGGCCAGGATAGCAGATACCTCCCTTGTTCCGTCTTTCATCCGCAACTCGCAAAGCGAGTTTCGTGTGAGCCAGGTGAATATCAACAGCGTTAAACAAACTATTAATATGCACAAAACAATGGGTTGGTTCGGCATTTTCATGGCCTTCTTCTCCTTGCATTTAAGCAGGCAAGAGGCTACTCTGAATGTGACTAGCATACAGGGGCCTCGGGTTGTACTGACCCCAAAAAGTTGGACAGTTAAACACGAGGCACATAGGTCTGGGTTCGATATTCAATTGGACTCAGACCTTTTAATTTCAGG
>NZ_JBLKBZ010000024.1:0-56382 GCF_047530935.1 Enterobacter sp. 03-F-07-AD-ECC
AGTGCACTGGGGTATCGTTCGCCACGGGAATATCTGCGGCGACGAACCAGTCATGGGTTAAGTGATAAAAAGTGTATGGAAATATAGGGGCCAATCCATTTACAATTGAAAATCCTGGCAAATATACATTGATGGTTGTTTTCAAAGATAACCGAAACAATGAACAGCGTATCGAAAATACCTTTGTTGTCGATGAACAAACGCCAATGAACGTTGAGATGACACCCAAGTTCTCTAACAAATATATGAGAGCTCCACTCGATGTAACCTTAAGGTCAAACATCAAGCTATCTCATTCGGCGGACTCGATAGATACGGTCACATACAAGGTGAACGGTGAAGTAATACCCAGCGGCAAAAATTATTGGGCTCAACTGATCTCGGGTTTAAAAGAAAAGAAATACGAGATTACAATTGATGTTGTTAGTAAACTTGGACAGAGAGGTTCAGCATCTGTTGAGTTTGATGTCGTTAAAAACGCAGTGCCTAATTGTACATTGAGCTACACGGAAACCAACCTAAGCTGGAGCTTTACCAATAAATGTGATGATACTGATGGAAAAATGGTTAGATATGAATGGTTCATCAACGGCGAATTAAGGAACGTTTTCGGTAGTACGGCTACACTTTCTAAAAACCTTAACCGTGGTAAGCAGGACATAAAAGTAATTGCTTATGATGATAGTGGAGACTTTGCAACACAGCACGTGACAGTTTTCGGACCGGCTGAAGAGGCAAGTAAGTCTGAAAACACTGTATCAATACCAAGCAGTGAGTAGTTAATTTTTAAATATAAAGCCGGGACATTATGTCCCGGCTTTTTTATACCCAATAATTGGACCTTTGAAAAATTAATGTCGGAAAGTAACTTTGCTCCAAAGGCATCTTTCATGGCCGCTAACAAAGCTGCGTATACATGCTGAGGAATTAACATTCTTATAGGTGAATATTAGGTTAGTTTGCAGACTTCCGAGCGTTGAAAAACATGGATAATAGTTACTTGGATAGAGGTGCATCTGCCTAGTAAAAATATTCTTCAGTGCCAGTGAGAAAAATATGAGCGACTACATACCTAAAAAGAGAGGGCTGCTTATACTGGATTGGTATGTCCCCCTTAATATTTTATTGCTGATTCTCGTTATGTGTGTCTTTTTCACCCGTTATACATTTGGATACGGTTTATTGAATGGGTGCCTGCCTGCTGATTTTTATATGATTGATCATTCGGATAAAAGTATTAAAACTGGTGAACTCATAGCATTTAACATGCCGAAATCGGTACGTTTTATCCCAGAAAATGAACGAGTCATAAAAATTGTTGCCGGTGTGGGCGGTGACAAACTTAAAGTAACAATGGATGGGGTTTATAACGGGGACAAATTTTTTGAAGCTAATGCACGTCGTATTTCGAAGAAATACAATATTCCGTCCATTTTGATTGAAAAAGAATTGATAATTCCTGAAGGCGAAGTTTTCCTAATTGGGCAAACCGATCACTCATGGGATTCCCGTTTTTGGGGAACAGTAAAGCTGAATTCAGTAATTGGGAAAACATATGCGATCTTTTAATGTAAATAAAAAATATTTACCAATACTTCCTGGACTTGCGTTATGTGCAGTTTTAAGTAATACAAATGCAAGCACTGAGTATCAACATGATGCTGACCTAATCGCTCAGCAAGCAAAAGGGCTTGGGGCACAGGCTAAAGGTGCACAGCAGCCAGATGGGGCTCTTAGCCTTGATGCTACGCTAAAATCACCAGATGTGCAGAAGTACATAGCGCAAGCTGAAGCACTCCAAAAAAACCAGGACCTGAGCAAGCAAATAAACCGTGGTTACGTCCCCGGTATGAATGCGGATAGTGTTCAAGCAGTTATAGACCATACCCAGGCTATCAGGGCCCAAAGTAATAACTCTGAAGCTGTCAACGATATAATTAGAAGACGTGATGAAATTCAAGAAAACGCCAGCCTTAATGAAGCGGCTCTGAAAGCTGTGGAAAATAAGCCGGAAGTCATGCGAGGACAATCTAAAAATATCGAAAAATTGTTTGGTTCCTCGGGCATCACAGCTGCTGACTTCGAAAGAAAAATGGATAGCACACGTGAAGAAGCACTATCAACTGAAAATGGAATAACGATCTTTGCTTCATTTAGCTTGCCGGATTATGTACTGGAAGACCTTCTACGTACGGCCTCAGAGCATAAAGCTCGTGTAGTTTTCAATGGTCTAAAGAAAGGAACTACTCGGCTACCAGAGACACAGGCAGCAATAAACCAAATGATTGTCAAAGGAAAATTTGAATCTCCTTTGATTACAATTGATCCTGATAGCTTCAGTCAGTATCAAGTAACTCAAGTACCGACAATTATTTCTAGGGAGCAAGCTCGTTTTGCAAAAATGGTAGGCTCCTTCAACGTTGAGTTTTTTCAGCGAGAACTTGCTAAAAAACCCGATCAGGATATTTTCCCGGTTGCTGGTACCACTTATCCCGTTGAAGAAAAGAGCATCATTAAAGAACTGGAAGAACGTGCACAAAAATATGACTGGGAAGGTGCAAAAAAAAGGGCCGTTTCTGACACATGGAAAAATCAATGGATGGTCGACCTCCCTCCTGCCCAGGAACACAAAGAATTTTTAATTGACCCTACAGTGAGGGTCACTCAGGACGTAAAAGATAAGCAGGGCCGTGTAATAGCTTCCGCCGGTGAGTTGATTAATCCACTTTCGAGATTTCCTCAAAACCTGACGATGATAATTTTCGATCCACTCAATCCGGGCCAGCTGGTATGGGCTGAGCAGCAGTATCGACAACGTCTGGGTAGTGGAAAAGTAATGCCAATGTTTACCCGTATCCAAAAAGATAATGGATGGGATCACCTAAATGATTTACGTGAAAAATTTAACGGTAAGGTGTTTAAAGTTAACGAACAGATCATCTCACGCTTTCAGATTAAAAACACACCTGCGCTTATAACTACTGACCAAGATAAATTCCGGATCACCCTGTTTAGCGAGGCAGAAGTCCGTGGTATCGGAGCCCCAAATCTTTCAGAGGAAAAATAAGATGAAACTCGGATTTATTATAGGCGCTCTCTTTGCAACATGGCTGACGCTAAATTATCCGGACCAGATGAGAAGTTATTTTACCAAAGCCGTCGACTATATCGAAAGTGTTGCAACATTTATTACATCCAAGTGAGCATGATGGTGAAAAAATTCAAAAAGTTACTTTTAGAGTTCATTGTAGCAGTTATGCTTTCGCTTTCTATACCGGGTATGGCTATGGCAGCAGATGCTGGAGTCCCTGGGGCTATGTGTCAGTCAGCTGGAGTGTGGCAGGGCTTGATTAAGAATATCTGTTGGAGCTGCATTTTTCCCATGAGGATAATGGGCATAGGGGCAGCTCCAGAAGGCGCTGCTCCTTCACGTCCGGGTTGCTACTGCACAGATCAGAACGGCGTACCGGAAATAGGTTGGCAATTGAGCTTCTTTCAGCCGGTGAAGATTGTTGAAGTTGTAAAGAGCCCCTGGTGCAGCCCCTTTCTTGAAGGCACGATGCTTCAAAAATCGCAGTTTGATATTGGTAAAAGCAACACAAATCAGCCAATGACAGCAACTGAAGCCGGATTTTACGATGTTCATCTTTGGGAGTTCCCAATCATGACAATGCTCAAATTACTGATTATTGGCGAGTGCACTGCTGAACCCTATATAGATGCCAGCCTGACCTATATAAGCGAAGTGGACCCTATGTGGGAAAGTGATCTGCTTACACTCGTCCTGAATCCAGAGGCAGTAGTTTTTGCAAACCCAATTGCCTCAATGGTGTGCGCTGCTGACTGTGTAGCAGTAACAGCAGGAAAGGATAATCTCGCTGCATACTTTTGTGCCGGATGCGATGGCAACCTTTATCCATTAACCGGCCACATTTACGCAAATGATGACGCTGTAAGGACGAGTTCACTGATAACCCAGCGTCTTCTGACTAAACTACATCGCCAGGGAATGCTGATGCGAACGATGGGAGCAGACGCAATGTGTGAGAAAACGTGGGAATACTTTACACCTCGTTCCCAGTATCGGCTTTCAATGCTTTTCCCAACTCCTGAGGCGAAAGGGCCGGATTGCTGTCATCGTCTTGGTGATTCGGTACATGACTGGTCAACCCTTAAAGGTGGGCGCAAAAAAATAGGCAATGATAATTATGTCTATATGTTGTGGCGTTACAATGACTGTTGCGTCAGATATATACCAGGCGCTTGATTTCTAAGGGTAAAAATAATGAAACTTAGAAAAACGATAGCTTCAACTATTATTGCATCAATGATTGCCAATACTATGAGTTGGGCTTTTTATATCTCTCTCATAAATATGGTAATGACTCCTCGTATTTATGCGGCAGACGCTATATTTGACCAGCTCGAAAGTAACTTTAATCTTGCTAATCCTAACGCAAATCGCAATGCGACAACCAGTGCTCAGGACATTGTTGAGAAGTACAAGAATGCGGATTCAGGCGAGAATGTCAGTGGGAAGATCACCGAGAAATACGTGGGTAAAGCCGAATCCGCTAATCTTAATCTCGGAAAGTATGGGGCAGGGAACTCAAATGAAAGTGTCATGAAAAATGCCGCATCCGATGGAAAGTCCATTGGTAGCGCCGTACAACTGCCGAGTATGTCTGGAGGGACAATCAATTCAAACTATACCAAGGAAGGGGCAAAGCTGCTCTCTCGGGATGCTAATGGCAACATTGGTATAAGCAGTAATCCCAATACTACTCCTGGAACCAAAACAAATACCGGAGAGATTTTCAGCTCAGAGCAAAAGCACAGCGATATTAAGTTCAATGCCGCAGATCGTTATGGGGATGAGGATGGCTTTGTAAACGATATAAAGAATCGGAAAAGCCAGTTATTTGATGCTCAAAGTTATGATGGCGTTGCCTACCGCACCCTCGTAAATGCTAACAAGGACAACCCGGCATCATCTATAAAGCCTAACGATCCCATGTTTACTGCGGGGAGAAATGAGATAACAAATGCTGTTGCTGGTACTGGAAACTGGCTTCAGAACTGTAATGTTGAGACCTCTAAAAAAACAGTAACCACACACTATCCTGATTACAAAGAGTTCTACTGTAACTCGCCTAAGCAAGATAACTTCAGCAGCTGCACGATAACCCGTGATTTTTCAGTCCCTGTTTACATTTCAGGCGGAAACGGAGACATGTCGATGTGCGGCGATAATTGTGTGCGTATATGGTTTGGTCGCCGTGATGACAACTACTGGAGTGACGGGGTATATGATAACGAACTGACATTAAAATTCCATCCGGATGCAAAATTGGCCTCAGCAAAGATTGTTAACGCGGAGTGGGATGACCACATGCGGGTAACACTTGATGGCACGCAGATTTTTGCTCACATAGATGGTGCATATCGAGAAAGTGACTATCCGGCTCCTAAGGGATCTTGGGAGTTAAAAAAATCGTGGAAACTCGACAAGGTTTACGATGTGACTGATAAGGTCAGAAAATCGGTGTATGAGGAGCCTGATCGAGAAGTGACAATGGCATCCAGAGTATGGGTTGGTGGGAAGGGTGAAGGGTATTTTGAGGTTGAGCTGACTTTTGAAAATATGAAGCTCGAAGATAAGCACGTCCAGGAACCAGCTGGTTGTTACGATGCTGTACAAGCTCCGAATACATTCTGCCGTTTCGATCGGTTTAAAGATATGGATGTTGGCACAAAACGGCTTCCGGAAAGCGTGCTTTCATTGGCAAAGCCTCTGTATGAAGGTGATAAAGGATTTCTTACCTGGAAGACAAACCTTGAAGGCTACTTTTGTGATCCATTGGCCAAAGACAAAATTTGCTCTTATGACGCTAGTGGAAAAATTATGAAAGACGCTAATGGAAAGGACCTCTGTTACAACTATGAAGAAATAAAGAGTATGCCTGATGCATGTAGTGCTTATAAAAATGATGCAGCATGTGTACTCGATAAACAAACATGTGCAGAGGGTTGGTTCGATGAGGGCACTAACAGTTGCTACATGTATGAACAGAAATACACCTGTGACAGAGGGAAGGATGTAGTTCGGGAGGTTGAATCTTCTACAAATGCCTGTGTTGGCATGATCCCATGTTCAGGTGGAACATGCGAAACTGGGCCAAAGGAAGAGAACAACGATTTTGGAAAAGTTGCGGCTTATTCAAACATGGTTCAGTACATGCAGGGCGAAGCCAAATGCGAAGACCCTAACGATGCCAATTCATGTTCCGTCTTTGAAGGAAAACCTGAATGGTGTGGTCGTTCAGTAGGCTTTGTAAATGGCCTGGCAAAGACGGACTGCTGCGAAGCACCACAGGGAACCGCAGGAGCACTTGAAGGTATCATGCTTGCCGGATCTATGATCAGAAACACAAACTGGACCAGAGTTAATGCTCAGCTAATAAAATGGACCGGCGGTGATACAGGTACATGGGCTTCTATGTCTAATGCGGTCGGAGAGTGGACTGCATCAGCTGGTAAAACAGTAGGGCAAATGTGGAACAACGTCACGAGCTCCTTAACGAGCGTATATGAAAACGTCGCTGGTAATCTAAGCAGGGCAGTTGGGTCTTCCGCAACTTCTGGAGGGGCAGGAGGTGCTGGCCAGTTGGCACAGGAAACAATGTCCAGCTTCGGTATAGGTCAGCTTAAGCAGATGGCAATGAAGAAAGCCTACGAATTGCTACCAGATACAGTTCGTGACTTTGTCTTTAAGAACGTTGCTACTACCGGAGGAGAGGTTGTCTTCTCGGCTGCGGTTCAAAACTTTATGCTTGCATTAAACGTGATCGGTTGGATTTATACAGCCTATCAGGTCACTAAAATGCTTTTAGAAATGTTGGTAGCATGCGACCAGAAAGAGATGGAAGCTTCTATTCATAAGAATCAAAAATCCTGTTTTACATTAGATACGGAACGATGCGTCAAATATCTGAATGTTGGTTTCACAAAGAAATGCGTTAAAAAAGCAACAGACATGTGCTGTTATAATTCCATGTTGTCACGCGTTATTATGCAACAAGCTTATCCGCAATTAGGAATAGACCCTGTCGCCTCTAATTGCGTGGGGCTATCAATAAAGCAAATACAGCAACTGGATTTCGATAAAATTGATCTGACGGAGTGGATTAATGATGCAGTTCAGGTAGGAGAAGTTCCTGATCAATATTCAAAATTCTCCGAAGAATCAATTGTGGAAAACTTACCATTCCAGAATGAGAACTATCAACTTCCATCAGAACGTACCAAGGAAGCAATGGGCGGTGAAGAAAATATGATAAAGGCCAGACAAGAAAATGCTCAGGCTATAAAAGAGGAAAATGTAGATTGTAGCTATTTACCTCGACCGGCCATATGTGAGGTAGGTTCAACTACGCTGGATCCGGTTACGGGCAAGCAGTTGCCGAAATATTGAAGAAGGGGCCGTTAGGCCCCTTTTTTAATTACTTGGCTTTCAATGTTTTTTCTGGGAAGCCTTTTTTACCGTATTCACCGGTAAAGAGGTAATAATCTTTTCCGTTGATGGAGGCTGCAACACCCCCTGGAGTTGTTGTATTTGGGCTATCAGAACGGAAAATGATACCCGAAAAATCAGCGCTTGTTTCGTTTCCTTTAAATGGGATGAACACATAACGAATTACAGCGTAATCACCAGCGGGAAGGTTTAGCTCAGGAATTTCGGTTCCTGTTGCGGGGCGAATCGCCTGAAAGCTGTACATTGAATCTGTAGGGAAAACATCAGCATCAGGCTTAGAGGGCAGATCACAGGTACTCCATTTATTGACGACTGCCATATCAATTTTACATGTGGCCAGAGCTGCTTTCTGTTTTTCAGGGTTGTATCCAAATGAGGCCTGAGTTGCTTTTGTATGCTCAAAAACATACTTAGCTCCCTCACGTACCAAACTTTCATCATTGTAAGGCAATTTTTTTGGATTGGGGACGAACACTAGGTATTGATTGACCTGGATGTATTCGGCGTCAGAAGAACTGTACAAAGAGCTGAGGCTCATGATCCCAAAACCTTTTAGACCGCCTGTTACGTAGCCCATCGAACTATTGATGAGATACTTAGAAAGAAAGTTGTCGGCATCCCCTCCAGGAGTAACCTCTTGCTCCTTAAAATTAACGTCGAAACCAGCAAACGAATAGGCATTCTTGGCGACAGAATCATTTGCATTAGCATGCCAGTACTGGCCGTGACTGTACGCATTCAGAGCGGTGCCTGGCGTAGTGCCGGTGTCACCGGCACAACCCGATAGGGAAAAACCAATGACGACAGAAGAGACCAGAGATACTAAACGTAAAAGTTTCATTTAAAGCCCTTTTTGTAATGTCTTTTGGAGATGGAACCATTATTCCATAGTCACGCGTTTCACAAACAACCTGATTGCATAAAAAAGGAAAAAAAGTGATTTCCAGTAGAACCAGCAGTACACAAGAAAAGCGCTTTTATAAAAATGTATAATTATTAAAACGAAGTAATGAGGTTGAAATGGGTAAGCCAACAGAAGAGCAAAGACCTGTTATCGAGAATGCTAGCGCAAACAATATGGTGATAGCAGCGCCTGGATCAGGCAAATCGTTCACCATGATAGAAGCGGTTATATCGATTCTCAAAAAGTATCCATATGCAAGAATCGGGATGGTGACCTTTACTCGCGCTGCAACAAACGCACTTGCAGCAAAGTTACAAAAGCGATTGAGCAAGAAGGATCTTGACCGGGTGCTGGTGGATACTTTTCACGGACTCGTTAAGAAGCAACTGGACATGATTCGCTGGCCGGGAAAGATGTTGATAGGGCCAGCACAGAGATCTGTCATTCACCGGGCTTTGAAAGAATCCGGTGTAACGATGAAGTTTGCTGAAGCTGAATTCGTTATTGATGCTATCGGCAGAGAAATGGATACGGATGTGATTTCAGTTCGGCATAACAGACAACAGATCCATTTGTTTAATACCTATCAGGCGTTATGCCAGAAAGACCATGTGGCGGACCTCAATGCTCTTTCAAAATTTGTTGTCGGTCAAATGCATTCGGGAAAAATGCGCACGTTAGATTTGACACATTTGATAGTAGACGAAGTTCAGGATACTGACTCTATACAATTCTCATGGATAGCATTGCATACAAGAGCTGGAGTCTATACGAGTATAGTTGGAGACGATGATCAGGCCATCTACTCCTTCAGATCCTCAGGAGGAGTCAAAATATTTCAACAGTTTGAAAAACACTTCAGACCTAACATATTTTACTTAAACACATGCTTTAGGTGTGAACCTGAAATTTTAGAGGTGGCCGGAGCACTGATAGGAAAGAATGTTTACCGTTATGCCAAAGAGTTACGCTCGGCAAAAAAGGGAGGGGGAAAGGTCACTTTTCGTTCATATGTAGATATGGAGGAACAGATACAGGGTATTTTAAGCCTTATAAATCAGGATCCACATGGATGGGCAATTCTAAGCCGCAATAATGCTCACTTGGATGAGCTAGAAAGTTTGATCGAACAGCCAGTAATTCGTTACGGAGGTAAATCATTCTGGGATGAAAAAGAAACAAGCGATGTGTTAAGCCTTATGGCCTTTTTCCGACAATCAAATGATCCTCGCTTAATGAAGAGAGTATTGGCATTGTTTGGAGAACAGGAATCAGTTTTGGATGAAGTGGCATTGAGTATGAGAGGAAGAAAAGTTACTTTTGGCGACCTTGCCATCCCGGAGGACAGTTCTCTCGAAACAAAAACATTACATTCAAACTTCGTGCGCTTTACCCAGGAAAGTTCTGATAAAGTTGAGATAGCAAAACGTTTCGCCAACCTTACGAAATGGATGGAATCGTCGTCAATCAAGATGAGGAGTAATAAAGGTACAGCAACCTTAACAAAAATTGCTTTAGACACTTGTAAACAGTGGGCAGAAAAGACTGGTTGGATGAATATGATAAATCGTGCTGCTGCAATGTCATTAGGCCCTAGGAAGAAGGACGAGGAATACAGCCCAGAGAAAGTAGTCCTATCAACCTTGCATGGTTCAAAGGGTCTTGAGTGGAATAAAGTAATAATAATGAGTTGTAATGCGGATCAGATACCAAGTAAAAGATCAGTTGGGGAGGAGGCAATAGAAGAAGAAAGACGTTTGCTTTATGTTGGATTTACGCGTGCAGAAAAGCAACTTTTTGTAATGTGGTATGGTGATCCTTCTTTCTTTTTAAGAGAATGCAGTGAAGAAAAGATAAAAGAAGCAGCTAATATTCGAATTTCTCCACTTTATACAGAATAATTCGATATGGGCATTTACTTATGCTTAAAGCTATAGTATAAAAACAATGAGCTTAAATATCAGCTCCCAAATTTGAGTAACTTTGCTTAAAGTTACTTTCGCGTTAAGCGTTGATTTAGCCGTGAAAAGCGGCCAGCTTAAACAAGCTGTAAGACACCACCGGCAAAATGTCACCTTTGTCGCTGGTGCACTTCCCATGCCTGCAAAAGGCAATCTGAATTTACCAAACCGTAACTAATTTAGCTCCTCCTGGGGCTATTTTTGTTGCGTACTTCTAATGCCAGATAGTATAAATCAGGCGGTTCATAGCTTACGGGAGATGAATGACAGGCTTTGCCTTCGTGTTGAAACAAAAATTTGTTTCTTCCTTCTTACTATATATAGGTGACCCCAAATGTCTAAAAATAAAGCTCGCAGTAAAGCCCTTCATCAAACCTTTAGTGAAATTATTCCAGAGATGGATAAGGCGCTAAACAAACAGCTCTTAGAAGTTCTGATGAAATATACAGAACGTGATAATGAACTGATTGTTATTTTGAATGAGGACGGCCCAAATATCATTGAACTTAAGTCTCTTAAGCCTGTGTCTTTGTTGGCCGAAAAGCTTTCTGCTTATTCAAGCTATTATCATGTGGATGTTGTGGAGCTCGTGGTCAAGAAAATTGATTTCGAAGGAGCTTATAAGCTTCTTAAAGCTTCCCCAGATGTACCACTTTTTAAAAGCTTAACTGAACTGGATAAATATCTTGTTGAGGAGTTTGAAAAATACGGATTAAATTCATTTCTTGACGTGGATAATCTGGATTACTCACTTGAAAAAGCCAGTGAACTCAAAAATGAGCAGTTAATAAATTGGGTTTCGGACATCATTTGCAAACGTGAAAAATTAACTTTACGTAAGCGTTTTGATGTCGCAGTAAAGGCCCACTACGAAAATGTAGAAAAAATGTATGATACCATTCGTCCGTTAATGAAAAAACTGGGTTTCCCAGAAGATCTCATGACGCACACCTTTAGTGAGTTAAGCGTTTTTGAAACTAAAGGATGGGACCATGCAATAAAATCGAAAATTGAGACTCTCGCTAAGCGTGAAACTCAATATTTAGATGATGCGGCTAAAGCAGAGAATCGACGTCTTGTAACAGAGAAGTTGGAGAACTCTTTAGCGATTGCACCAACTAAACCAACAAGAAATTGGTTACATATTGCCGGAATTGCCTGTTTGGTAGTCTGCACGTTCATGTATGTAACTAATAAATTTATTTAATCCTGTTAAGGGGGAACCCTAACGGGGCTTCTCTTTGAACAAATCGAGGAGCGGAAAATGTCATATCTTGAATATATCAATGAAGTAAAAGTGTCCGGGATAGTTATCAGTGCTGTGGAGAAAAAAATGACTGACCAGAGTATAGGTTTGTTAATAAAGCTCAAAAATAGGATGAAGACAGAAGTTGATGGTGAAATCACTGAGAGAGAATTTTCAGTTCAAATCAAGGTGTCGCCTGAAATGTATTCAACCTGTTTCACTGGTATAAATCAGGGTGATGAGTTGATGGTCTCCGGTTATATTGTTGTCGATACTATTATGATTGAAGGGAGAGAACATCCTCTTGACTACATGAGAGTGGTAGCAACAAGTAAGTTGGCTCACATACCTAAACCTCTAAAAGGTTTTGGACAAAGTAGCTTTAATCAGATCTGACATTAAACCCACCCTAAAGGGGAGAAATCCCTTCATGGGATTTCTCCTTTTGGAGTCCCCATGAAACAAAAATTTAGGGCTACTGCAATAAGTAGTAATCAACTTAGTTTTTTTTCTATATTCGATATAGATGAAGATGAAATAACGCAAATAGTTGATTCACCCAAAGAGCATTTAAATGATGCATACACGTCCGGATTAAACTTTAAATCAGATGAAAGTAACATTTCTGAGATAAATTATGATTCTGAAAGGCGTGAAAATCACCTTTATGAAAAATCCAAATTACTTAAAAATCAGATTTTGCATACAATTAATTTTGCAGCAGAAACAGATTATCTATATTCGGTTGAAGAATATAACCCAGATTTGGGTGGTCTGGTAATAGAATGGACCCCTGAGGATGTGTATGTTGTTTTTCTATCCGCTATGGAAGAGTCTTTGGAAATCATTAAAGAACTAGTGTTGAGGAGAAAGTTATTCTTCAAAGATGACAATGGTAATATCACAGTGAATCCACTTTTAGAAGCTGAAACACGGTGGTATATGTCAAAATCATTTGAATACACTTGTTTATCTCATGGACTTGATGCATGTGAATTTAGAGCGGAATTAAAATCATGGCTCTATTATCATTCGCATCGTTCGATTAGTGAAAACACGAAATTAGCTGAATGCAGGAATGATGATGAAATCATTTTGCATGATTGCAATGACGATATGGGCTGGGACATCTTCTTTGATCAGGATTATTTAATGTCAGAAAAAAAACTGGCTGTTAAATGGACTGACAGGGAAATTATGGATGTTTACATAAAAGCTTTTAAATCCACATTAGAGTTGTTTGACGAGCTTGTTTCATGTGATCTGTTAACTAAACGAAACGCTTTTGGCAAGTTAGAAATAAATCCAATATTCGAAAATCATTTTGAATGGATCATGTCTGAAGCTTTTGAAATAGTGGGAAATCATCTTGGTTATAATGTGCCTCAAATCAGGAAACTGATGGCAACTATTTGCCAAATGAATCTCAAATAAAATGCCACTGGCAAACATCTGCCAGAGGGCGGTGTTTGCATTTTACCGGAGTTAAAAATGTCTAATGCCGCTATGAAGTTAAATGAAACATCTTCTGATGCTTATGAAAAATTAGAAGCTCTTCTTTCCCCGGATGTTATAAAGTTAAAACATTATGTGGATAAAGGTGAGTATCTTTTAGTTCTAGCAAAGGACCTTTTTGGTATTCCAGAAATGGATCCAAAGATGGCTGTGCCTGTTTTCAAAACTAAAACCTCGTATCGAGCTCCGCTGAACAAAGACTACATACCAAATCCCCGAATACTTGAACAAGTGGTTAAACTGCTTATCAGTCCGGATATAGATTTAAGTGTGTGTCTTAAAGGTGAGTCCGGTTCTGGCAAGACTGAAATGGTAATGTACATTAGCCACATGATGAATTGGCCGCTGACAATTAAGCAGATCAACAGCAATATTCGAGTTGATGAGCTTGAAGGTGAGCGCAGTCTTAATGGTGGTAATACAGGTTTTGTACACAGCGATTTGGTAACGGGATTTCGTAATGGTCACCTCATTCTTCTGGATGAAGTGGACAAAATCGATCCTGATACGGCAGCAAAACTTCACATGCCCATTGAACGTAAGCCCTGGTCACTCAGTGCTAATGGTGGTGAGGTTATAACTGCTAATGGCTACACGCGATTTATTGGTACTGCAAACACAAACATGAGTGGAGGCGCTCGCCGGTTCGTTTCTTCTCAACGTCAAGATGCAGCTTTTATAAAGCGGTTCTTGATAGTTGAAATGGTGAAGCCCGACAAAGTTGCTTTAACCAATGTGCTTACTAAACGATATAGCTCTTTGCCTTTTCAGGTCATTGAGAAGTTCGTAAGAGTAGCGATTGCAGTAAATGACTCTGGTACAGAAGACAGTGTGATGGATATTCGTCAATTAGTAGCTTGGGTTGGCACGTCGATGACGTTAAAAACCTTTAGTCTTCTTGACACTTTCAAAATAGCTTTTGCTTCTGCTTTACCTTTACATGTGGTCGATCTTGTTCTTCAAGCTATAGATCTTTCTCTTGGCGAAGACAAGGATAAATCGCTGGAGTATTTCACAGCAAAAAAGTCGAGTTAGATGGGATTTGTTATGAAACCTCTGATATTTGTATCTCAGAGTTATCCCATCTTGAATTTAGTGCGTTTTTAAGTACGGATGGTGCTGCTACCATTGCTATAGCAAAAAACGGAACTAATTTTACTGGACTTATGCAACTGAATAACGACTATTCTTTATTGTTTTATCATGATGGTAAAATAAATATGGAAGGTATAATTAAAGAAATGGAATTAAAAGGTTATATGTATCAGGGAGCAATGGGCAATGATGATGTTGCCGCTGAGTTTCCCGGTATTCTTTTAATTGCGCCAGAGAAGCTTTAATATCAACCCTATCGGGAAATCTTTCCCGTTGGGGAGGGTTTCCCCTTTTTTTTGGAGAAACCCATGACTTTAAATACTTCAATGCTTAACAAAGTATCTGCAAAACAAATCTCTGAGAATTTTGCAAAATCATATCCAGATTTACTGGAAGGTGCAGTTATAACAAAAATTGAAATAAGTGGCTGTCAAGGATCGCGTCGAACCGATAAAATCGATTTGTCTTATGATGGAGATGATATTACGGATCAAAAAAGCGTATCTAAAAGCGAAGTACGTTGGATTGACATAAAAGCCCTTAGCTTCAAAAGTACGATTACCAGCAGAATATCAACCCTTTGCTCACGCTTGTGCATCCGCTATAGCAATATGTGGATTTTACCAGTTTCCAGTATGGAAGAGTTTCTGGAAGGGGCCCAAGAGATTGAACGAGAGTTTCAGGCAGGTATTCAAAACGTTGTAGACAATTATGAGATGCATATTGAGGCTGAAAAAAATAGAAGCCCAAGAATGTCTTCTTTGATTGATCAGTTGAAATTAACTAAAGATGATTTCATAAAATCCTTTAGATTTAATATTGCTCACTTTATTCCTTTTACGCCTATTAGCGTTGAAGGTGATGAAACCCAGGACTACTATCAGGAACAATTGATAACAGATCTGGCAGAAGAAGCAATGAGGGTTTATGAAAAAATTAGTAAAAATAATAATTTGCGCTCAAGTACTATTGACCGACTGAAGCAAATGCAAAATAAGATCATTAGCTTCATGTTTATACATAAAGAGGCGGCAGTACTTGCAGAAGCTATAAAACACATAATGAATAATTTACCTAAAGGTGCCATTTCTGAACCTCGCGACGTTGCGGTGTTACAGCAGTGGTTTTATTTCATGAGTGATGCTTCAATGTTAAAGCGTATTATTTCAGGAGAGCAAAAGGTTACTGACTGGTTGGAATCTATTACCAGATCATTTAATCAAAGCTCACAAACAGAACCGAACGCGCTACAGAACACAGGTATTGAAGCTATTTTAGATTCAACAAATGTGTTTCAGGTTGAACCTGTCGTAGAGAACGATATAAAAAACAGCACGTTTTCAAACACTGATTCTGTAGCTGAACCTGAGAAATCAGTTTCGCAACAGGAAGACAATGCTGAAAATGGTTTTGATATCGAGCTCAAAGGCTGGTAACTGTTTGCTTTATTAAAAACCCCAGATGGGTACTTCACCATCTGGGTGAGTACCCCTTTTTTATAAAGAGGTATTCTATGAAATTAGATCTTAAATCATCGCCGCGCCATATTAAGCGTTTACAGAATATAGCAAAAGTCATTAGCGGCTTAGGCGATGTAAGAGTTGTAATAGACGACAATACCAAAGGACCGTATTTTGATCCTGTCAATAAAGTTTGTGTTTTACCAAACGGCGATTATAGCGATGATGACTTTGTCAGTCTGATTGAAGGTTTTACCTGTCATGAAGCTGGTCATGGTCGCTATACCGTCAGTGAGGTTTACAGTGACGCCTTTAATAGTGTTCTCATGTCATCTGAAGGGTTTACACGCTTCGATGACGGAATGAATGCAGAGTTTGAGAGCCTCGCTGAGAAACGTAAAGCTTATAGCAGGGCAAAACGTCTTACCGGGCTTATAAATCTGTTCGATGATGTACAGATGGAAGAGAAGGTTGGTAACGATTATCCGGATGCAAAGCGGCGGCTTGCAGCCACTTACGCACTGATGGTTAAAGCCGGAAGGATGACTCCTGATATATCTTCTCGTCCGGAAAATCCTGTCCTATTTATTGAGTGGTATCTGCTTAACTCATTGCGAGTAAAAGTCCTTCAGCAGGTAGGTCACAAAGAAACCCTCGATCCGTTTTTTGACTATGCCCAAAAGATACTTTCTCCAGTAATTTCTGATGTTGAGGAAATTTTTCATGATGCTCTTGGTTGTGAAAATACTCAGGGCTGTGAATCCCTTGCTCGTAAGACCCTGGCTCTTTTAGAGAGACTGCGGGATGAGGCAAAGGAACAACAGCAGCAGACAGAGCAGGAGGAGCAGGAGGCATATGATGAATCCGAGACCGATACCGATACCGAATCAGAAGATAAATCGCTTACGTCGACTGATAGTCGTGAGGATGATTCTGAGGACGATAGTGAAGGTCAGGCAGATACTTCCGATAACGCTGATCTTGCTCAAGAGGGATGTTCTGAGCCTTCAGAACTTGCTGAAGATAACGAGGGAAATAATGAACCCACCGGTGGCAATCCCACGGGTGATAACATTATTGAAGACGATACTGATGCGATTAACCCTTCCGAGAGTGAATCAGATGAAGCCAGTTCGACTAACGTTGAAGATGAAAGTAACTTTTCATCGGCTCAATGGGAGATACTGGCAGATTTGTTGGATGCCTTTCTTAGCAGTGATGAGGATAGCGAAGATTATCACGATGCTTTGGCTAAAGAGATTGAAGGTATTGCATCAAAAGTATCCGATGACGTGAAAGCCGAATTCGGTGCTTCTGAATGGGATATCCCTGATCTCCTTATCGATTTGAATGTTTACAATGAGGCTTTGTCTCTGAGTCATTCAATCGGTAGCGACTTGTCTGTTTTACAGCAGGTTAAAATGCGTGGCCGAAACAAAACTCATGAGCGTGGAATTACCTTCGATGGAAATCGATTAATTCTGTCACAAATGGGAGTTCGTGATGTCTTCAGAGCTCAAAGCGAATCTAAAAATAGAGGGCATGTTGGCCTCGTATTAGTTCGTGATATTTCAGCGTCAATGGCTAATGATGAAAGATATATTCATGCCATTAAGTCAGATCTTGCTTTATCGATGGCCGCTGAAAGTTTGTCAAAAATGCATGTCTCCAATATAGTTTTTCCCTTCAAGGAAAGTGAATTTGAGATTATCAAAACGTTTGATCAAAGCGTTGAGGAATCTCTATCGAAATTCACTCTTGGATGTAAGGGTTATTATACCCCTACGGGATCTGCTTTAATGGCAGCTGTTGATCTGTTACTTGACAGCCAATTCGATAGGAAAATAATTTTTCTTATAACTGATGGTTATCCGAATAAATCGGAATTTACTATCGTCGAAGTTATGGAAAAGGCTAAATGTAATGGAATAGAAATCGTTGGTGTTGGTATTAAGACTGATGAAATAATTGGTTTTGAAACGGACACTTTCGTAACAGTTGATGATACTTCTTTATTGTCTATTGAAGTCAGTAAGCTAGTTCATCAAATACTTTCTTAATAAACTCTACCCAATCGGGGCAAAAAGGCCCCGGTGGGTCTTTTTGCTCCATGAAGGAATAAGGAGCAAAATATGACTCAGATAAAAACTTACCGTGTAGAACATGAAAAAGTCGGTGCGATGCATAAAGTCCGTATTTTCGGACGTGTTGGTGAAGTTATAAGCAATGATAGCCCTCAGGAAAGAATCTTCCGCGAAGTCACTATAGCGGAGGGTAATAGCCAGCAGGCTGCGTTACTTGTAGATAACTACATACAGCGTCTTGAGAATAATGGCTTCACGACTGAAGCATAAATGTTGAGGGCCCCCGGGCCCTCTTTCTTAAATTCTGCGTTGTGGGTTTCTCCCTGTCTTCTGCACCGCAGAAGGCATTGAGAAACTCACAATGCCAGATAAGAGAGATCATCATGACTTATGCATCCCCGGCTCTTCGTCGTAAACCACAGGAAGTATCTGAACACTTTATTAAACTCGTTCATGCTCGAATTGCTGAAGTGTCTGGCTGGAAGTATATATTCGAAAGAATACCTGCTTTCAAAGACGCTTGTGCAAAAGCCCCGAGCCAGGTTCCTTGCCCGTTTACTGGCGCAGGGAAATCGAAGTTTCGTTTCCGGCAAAAAGACCTTTATACCGGATGTGCGATCCATAATGACTTTCCGGTAAATGAGTTTTGCGACGGAATTGATGTTCTGGCGAAATATTATGAATTAAGTAAAACGCAGACTTGCAAAAAGATTCTCTCAGATTTTTTCGGGATGGATCTGCATGCTCCGTTAACTGACGCCGACATTGAAAATGAACGACGCTATAAATCAGCAGTTCGTGCCACAGAAACTCTTGACCGAGAGGAAGTGGCAAAGCGAATGCGAAAACTTGATGTGATGTATCACTATACCGGTGAAATAAAGCCTAATACTCCTGTTGCTTTGTACCTCCGTAATCGTGGGATCTCCCGCTTACTGAGTCACTTACCAAAGGATTTAGGCTTTAATAACCGGATCTACTATTGGGATAAAGATAAGCAGAAATCGATTATCTATCCGGGAATGATTGCAATCTATCGTGACACCCGAGGTCGGCCTCTGACTATCCATAGAACATACGTAGACAAAAACGGTGATAAGGCACCTGTAGAAAATCCAAAGCTGATGATGAAGCCTCCTGCCGATATGACAGGTGGCTCAATTCAGTTGTTTGACCCTCACTATGATTCAGGTAGTTCGACCTGGACACTGGGAGTGGCTGAAGGGATCGAGAATGCGCTTTCTGTTGTAGAAGCGACTTCAACACCATGCTGGGCAGCCAGCTCCGCATGGTGCCTTGAAAACGTTACTGTTCCTGATTTTTTACTGCCTCCGCCGGATGTAAAATATATAAACTTTTATATCTGGGCGGATAAGGATATTGCTAACTCACAAGGCACTCGTGCCGGTATCGAAGCTGCTCAGCGACTTCAAAGCCGCATGGTTGAGTTTTTGGCTAAACGATATCCCGCATCAAAGCTGACAATTGAAGTCTTCGAACCAGCACAAGATATTCCTGATGGGAAAAAGGGTATCGACTGGAACGATGTTCTCCAGTTAACAGGGCAGGATGGATTCCCGATTCACTGGGCTCCTGAATGTCTTAATCAGCTGTAACAACGATAACTCCCCCGCATTTTGCGGGGGGGGTTATCTTATCAATATTATTTTTTAAATTGTATTGATAAGATAACCGCTTTCCTTCGTGATAATTACCTGCCTTTAAGGTCTTTTCACGGCTGAGATGCTTGCTCAGTTAAATAAATGTGCGGTACTACTGGCTATGGTCGGTTGTATGACATGGTTATTCCATAAACTATTAAAACCCATAACGGGAGTATTACCGTTATGGTGATGCTCGTCGTTTTACATCGGAGAGCATTTTAATGAATTTTCAAACTAACGAAGTTTTTAATAAATTTGCTGCTGTTATAAAATCGCGCATCGTCAATGAACCATCGTCATGCTATTTGCTGCATGATAATGAGATAGATATAACGATTTTGAAACATGGCATATTAGAAAATGACAGAAACCTGTTGTACGTAGTTCGTCCTTCAGGAACGTGTTTGTTGCGTTGTGACAAATATTTCTATCCGAAATATTATCTTCGTTGCCGTGGAGATTATAAGTCATTCATATATGTCCATCTTGATCTACATAGTGGTGAAGCTAAAGAAATCACATGGGAGCAAGCAGACGATATGCTGTCTAGTCCAGGAAAACCCCCATTAAAAGGAAATCTTGGACGATTTGAGTATATAAAAGTTGTGGTTGAGGACCTTCGTATTCGAGGTTACGCTGATTATCTTCCTGCGTATAATCTTGATGACCTTCGCCGTTTTGCCTTACAGGACGACCGCCCATCCCTTGTCAGATACATTGACAATGTAATGGCAACGGTCTGATTGGTTGCTAATTGATTTACATATTTTCCCTGATGGCCAACCTGCATCAGGGAGGCCTCAATAACGACTGGAGGCTGTATGAAGTTAGCTACGGACCTGGTAAAAGCTATTTTGATTAGAAATGGTGTTGAACCAGTAAATATAAGCGAATCATCTAAATTATCTTTGAAACAACCACTGACAGAACTTAAATTCAGTTTATATTTGCGAACTGAGCATTTATCTCACTTCCTACCCGGTTATGTTTATTCTATAAAAGAATGTCCACTGTCATATGACATCGGGATCGAAATTCAGAAAATCTTCGAAAGTTTACATTTGTTAAACGAAGAATTTGAATCCCTCGGTTTTGTTTCTGTATGGATAGAAATGCATCAAAGCATTTTTGAACAAAGTCGGTTTAAGAAAAGTAACTTTACTTTTCGGGAGGAAGAGGTCGAGCTTGCTAAAGGGCTTGTTTGTTCTCACAATTCACAAATAAGTAATGCGGCTTATTTCTGGCTTCAGCACTTTGAGGAGTTTATGATTTATGTTCGTAATAAGCTTATCGACCTCTTTCGAGAGGCCTATGACCTGATCCTTGGAATGCAGCAAGTATTTTTCATTCGGGAAAAGGAAGAGCTGTTGAAAACTATAAGTTATGGGGATGACCTGTATGAGGTGAAATTAATGGCGGCTGAGCTTTACTCTATCGAACAGAACTTAAAGTGTTCTGAATCGATAAGTACAAAATCTCAAGCTTCGGCATATATTAACCGCATCCGTGAGTTTGTGCGTTCGGGGTGGAGGCAGGGCTATATAGTCTGCCATCATAAGCGAAGTAATCAAATCTCATCATTGTCATTACCGATGTACTTGAAAGATACGTCAGGCCGAAGTGCTCGAAAGCGAGTAAAACGTCTTATATCTTCTACAGTTTGTGGTAGAAATAAAGATTTAGGTCTTACAGATTTTTAATTAAATTATACCCATGTGGGGATCACACCCCATATGGGAGTGATCCCTTTTTTATTGAGAGAGGATCACATGAAAATTATCGAAAAAATCATTAATGCCTTTTTGGTTGTTCAACATAAAAAAATACAGGTTAAAAACATTACATTTTTAGACAATGGGCAGGGCATGTTCTCTGGTATGTCTTTTGATGCTGATGTTTCACTGGAGTTTATGTATGAATCAGCAAAAGCATATAGTTCTTGTTTCTGTGATATTCCCTTTCCAGGTTTTGAAGATGCAAATCTGGAGGAAATTACGAAATTTCAATTAGATGCTTTGAAGCAAAGAAAGAATCATTCTTTCATTGTTAACCATTTGAGGTTTCCTATAGTTTTAAGGGAAGGGTGCAAAATCGAAAGAGGAGAAGTCTATTCAATTTCGAATTGCACTTATAATAAAGAAAGATTGCAGTATCTTTTTTCTCAGGATATTTACGGTAAGTTGTATAATTCCTTAGAGAAAGAATTAAGCTCGTTTTTCTCATTTATCAATGTTGAGGTGCACGAGTTGTTAAAAGATGCTGTATGCTTTGCATTAAAAATCCTGAATAAGATATCTTTGGATACACCTGAAAGACTTATTAAAGCTTTTAATTATCGTGACTGGTATTGTAGTTACGATGTTGAGCTTTTTAGGAAAGGCTTACCTGGTCATATTCTGGAAGAGCTCATTGCTCCAGATATCTTACTTTCAGACCTTAACGGTTGTAGAAAAATACTTAGAAATGCAAAACGATTTCTAAATGGACATACAAAAACCAATTGTGTTTATATTAAATATGAATGGTGGTTGGGGCCTGTGGATACCTCACACTCAGCTAAGTTGATGTCTGACAAAGAAATTAACAACCGAAGTGACTTGAAGAATTTTTCAAAGGTCTTTTTCAAAGAGTGTTTAAGTTCTGGTAAGTCGGAATATGAAAACCATCTTAGTGAAAAAGAACATGCGCTTCGCTACAATTATTAATTAAAATTATTTTCTCCCATAGGGATTTCTCCCTTTGGGAGAAATCCCTCTATTAAGAGGGTATTTAAATGAATGCGATACAAAAGTTAGTTGAATCTATTCTTGTTAAAATGGGTTTTGTTGGCGCTGTAGTGGAAAATATATATTTGGATTCAAAACCATTTCGGCATATTCGATTTGTGGCTGATATTCCAGTAATATCTTTTCTACCTCATTTGGTGAAATATCTTAAGGGCGCAGACCATCTTTACTGTGGTAACGATGATTTGCATCCTCTTTTCATTTATTTTTCCGAAGCGGCTACATTAAAAGCAGGCCCTGTAAATCTCGCGAACTTTCGTTTTGAAGTTTCTATAGCTTCAACTCATTTACGACTGGTCTCAGAGAAGCCTGATTTGCTTATCAAAGGATTTAACCGGGATAATCTAGAATACGTTTATTACCGCTCAGATTTGGCCTCTAAGGATCTTATACTAGGCCTTGTTGAACACGGTTCTCCTTTCATAAAACATCTACATGGACTTATACAAAAGCGAATTTTAAACGAGTTCTCTCTGATTTTTTCTGTTCTTGAAAAGATTTTAGAAAGCGCGAAGCCACAAATTCTTGCTTGCTTCCATAGTGTTGATTATGAAATGAACGTAAAAATAATAGCCGAAGCTATACCTGAAACTGTATCTAATCAGATAGTCACATCTGATTATATAGTTAATTCTATATCAGATGCGGACAAGTTTATAAATCATGTTCGTCGCTATTTAGCAGGCAGGGTAATGAAGAGGCGGATATACGCTGAATTAGATGTTTGTGAAGAAACATCAAATATTTCACTAGTGAACTTAGGATGCTTTACGTCTCCTCTGCTCGTTACGGAATATCAAATGTTTAAGCCACACTCTTCAGGGTTATATCGAAAAGCTATAAACAACTCCTTAAAACAGTTCAAACCAGAAATGCATGTACCTTCTGAAGAACTCTTTTATAATTAATCTAACCCATCCGGGAACTTGCTTCCCGGTGGGAAGCACTTCCTTTTTAGTCATGAGGTAGTGTAAATGTTTAAAGAATCTGACCACGTGGAATTTGTTAGTGCCTTTCTTTATCAAAATTTAGGCCTTAATGTTCCCGCTGACGATATAACCGTTCAATTATCTGATACTTCGTTCGACAAAGTAACCTTTGATTACGATGTAGATATCGATAATTTAAATTGTATGTTGGATCTCTACATATCTGAACTAATAAAGCACAACGCATCTTACTCCGATTCTATTCTTTTGAAACAAAAAATAATTTATTTTCTTGGAGTATTTAAGAATTTCGGATTTTTTACGTTTGATATTCGCGGATATAGTAATACTTTAAGCCCAGTTAAAGTTATTGATATTGTTTCAATGATTATTAATGACTGTGAAGAGTTATCTAAAGCTAATTCTTCTACTGATGCTATAAGAAATCTTTATCTCGATAAAATGAAGGTGGATGGGAAAGTGTTAGTTGCGAAATTTGCACTTAAACAGTTTTTTCATTCCGACTTTGGTGACTTTATCTCATTTGTCGAGAAAAGAATTACAGATTGTCTTAATGAAACTTTAAGGATTATCAAAGCTGTTGAACATGGCTTTGTACGTGTTGGGCAGCATAAGATTAATCGCCGTATTAATGATGACTTATAGTTATGCATTGATTTCAATACTGATGATTATCCGGCAAATATGCCAGATATATATATTAAGTTTAACGATACATTTGATGGGAACGGGGCGTTATATTGTGACAATGATGCCCTCATATCCCTCTATACCGATGTTGCTTCAATTATCAATGTGCCGGTGATGATGGAAGTAAGATTGATCAATAAAAGAGGGCGTGTTGTCTGTGATTCTTCGCATTCAACTTACGTATCTCTCGAAAGTAATGACCGATACAGAGTAACTGATCGCACATTACTAATAACTGAAGCTTTTGACGATTTTCGTAACGCGTCTCAATGATCCTTTTGCTTCAGTCCAAAAAAGTAACTTTGGTTGGCTGAAGACACTTGTCTATGACAATGTAAAATCTGTCGCTGGCATCTTCTTTTAGCTTAACCAAACTTTTATCTAACCCAGTGGGGAAGTCGCTTCCCTTCTGGGGCACTTCCTCTCAAATTTGAGGTAGTGTATATGACACATTCATCTGATGATAAAAACTATGTCCGAGCAGTTCTGAGCTATCTTGGCATAGATTTTGATGAGGCGGATATAGTATTAAGTGTTTGCCATTGTCAAAGTGACGAGCTTTCTTTTACCTGTAATATCAAAGCTATTGAACTCAAGAATGCTGTTGATTTATATGTCGATAGTATCTCTGAGAATGAAATAGAAGCTTTAAACAGAGAATCTTTAAAATCTCGACTCTGTTACTTTCTTGAGGTGTTTGACGCAGTCTCTGGTCAGTACCTTGAGATTTCAGGAAAACACTTTGCAACTAGCCGTTTTGAATATGATGATGTTTGTAGTGAAGTTCTTAGCATGTCTAATGATGTTTCTCAGTCGAAAGGTTATGACCGGGATGAATATAACAGACTGATGCAGGTTGATGGTCAGGTTATGATTGCCCGTTTTGCTTTGCAACAGTTCTGGGATACTCATTTTATTGGACTAATAACATTTGTATCTGAGTCTATAACATCGAGCCTCTATAAAGCTTATGAAACTTTTAGTGATATAAGTTTGGCTTGCTATAAACTGAGTGAATATTCTTATTCACGCTCTATCAACAGTGAATTGACCCTTAATATTTCACTTAAAGAAAATGACTTCTGTGAGGACCTATCTGATTGCTATATGGAAGATGAGGCTTTACCTTCTGGTAGGGTAATTTCTCGACGCAACAATGACTCCATAATAAGTATTTATGAGAGCTATGCTGCGGCTTCTTATATTCCGATGATTGCATCTTTGGAAGTCGTTGATGAATACGGCGAAGTGGTTACTGACCTCTGCCATACCGTTTATGTTTCAGAGTTAACCGGTGGGCGGATTAAAATCCACGACCGTAATGACTTAGTATCTGAAGTTTTCGATAACCTAAGAAATTTAAATCTTGCAGTTGGAGATTCAGTTTCACAAGCTGCTTGATTCTTTCCCTGATTTTGATTTTTTCTCACATACTCTTATGGCACGGTTTCCGTGCCTTTTTTTTGCCTCGCTTACAAGCGTCTACTCCTCTTCTACCTATCCCACCTTACATCACCACTTAAAATCTATCTTTCTAATTCCATTATCCTTTTCGTAGCCTCTAATGCTCTGGTATGAACATACTCTTTAAACTCAAAAAAGTGCTATTAACGAAAAAAAATCCCTAAAGAGATTTGTATACTGTTCTCAACCAAGGAGAGCTCATGAATGAACTAAAATCCAAAAACGAGAACAGTACCAAAAGCAACTTTCCCCCGGTTGATAATCAGTTTTGCTTTTACCATGTTGATTTCAGCATAGAACGACTACTTTCAACGGCCGAGGATCTCCAGCTTGAGTACATCTTCCAGAAACCTGGAAGTGAAGTAAGAAAGGATTTGGTTGAGCGATTCGAACGTGGAGAGCGCTTTGTTACAGCTTCACACTGTGACAATTTCTGTGAAATCCTTGGTTGTCAAGGCCATCAGGAAAATGCATAAACCCATAAACCTACATTTCCACTTTTAAGGATGTTCACTAAAGAATGATTGGAGAAAGTATTTTTGACTGGGTAATTTACGGAATATCCATTTTGATATTTGCCTCAGCACTAATTGAAGGAAAGACAACTCGCTACCCAGCACTTTTTTTCTATGGGAGTTTAATTTTAATGTTAATCCTGATAGTTGCTGGAGGCCTTAACTGGTGGTTCTACAGGTCAAAATATGGCGCAGTAATCGTTATCTTCACAGTGGTCTCTTTACTGATGACTCGATTCCGCCTGGTCATATATAAATTAAGATTAAGAAAGTTAGTTTCAGAAATCAGATTTCGTATAAAAACGGGTTTTCGTATAATTCTTGTTTTGTCGGATAATGAGGATGAGCGTAATGTTCTGCTGTCTATGCTTAGCAACGTATTGCCAGAGCAAACGCTTATTCACACGCGTGATGCTCTCGGACCTCATTCAGAGCCTATCCTAAAAGCTCTTGAGCTACATCATCAACAGGGAACAGGTTACATACTCGTCTGTGAACAACAAATCTCAGCGCGTACGTGGTTGAGTATCGTAGAAAATGGGAAACCTGATACATCTATAGCTGTTAATTTTCATTCGATCCCAGAAATGGAGTGATTTTTCAATGAGTAGAACCGTTTCACAAAGTGTCACAGAAGATTGTCTTTTTGATACCCGCACACAAGTCAGATTACAACTAAGTCGAAGCGTTCATAAAACGCTGGCATCTGCTAAAGAAATTTTACAGGGAAGGGGGGTTGATTCGGTCTCTATTGAAGATCTTGTGCGAGCCTGTCTTGAAGAGAACCAGCCAATTGATCTAGCCTCACTTTACCTTGAAAATCTCTTAAAACAGAAAGGTACCAGCATTTGCGATTTTTAGTGTTTTCAAACCTATTAGATAAAATGCCGGTTGTGTTTATATAACATCAATAATTTCATGCAACAGGTAAAACATGAGTACTCAAAAGCAACTTTCCAGAACTACCGGCACTGAACGTATGTTTAAGGAAGAGCTGGCGTTATCCTTAATTTGTTGGGTTTTCACCAGTCCTTTTACCAACTGGACCGATAAAGTCTTCAGTGGTATTGAAGTTCCGTCTGAAGGACCGTCATCATTACGGGGTGAGACAGAAAAATTCTTTCGTTTTGTCGTTAATGAAGAAGGCTACGACGCAGGAAGGGCTGCTATTGGTCTTGACCTATGTTGTTTTTCACTTCCGTTGTGTTTGTTCCCGGACGCTGCCCTGTCTGAGGAAGAGGTTATGAGTAAGTTAACCGGAGAAGTTATCCATGGAATTCTTCTTTCCTTACCTGAGTTTATTGATATGCCAGAAGTGCTCGCTTACCAGGTCAGGGATGAAATTCTTGCTTTTAACACTCGCTGTGGAGACGGGATCTTTCATGGTTGGAACACGGCTTCAGAATTGTGGAAGTTTGAAATCTTTCCCCGCACCACCATCATGATGCAGCATACTTCGGCAATACATTAAAATTAGGCGGGGCAGAATGCATAAAAAACTTTTTCTTCTCGAATGGAAACCCTGTCAGAGCCGCGTATGGGCCGGTTGGATGGCCCTGTGGTTGACTATCAGTTTTCTGATGTTATCTGCCTTGCTTATGACAGATCATCTCCTGAACAAAGTCATCCTGCCGCCAACATGGTTGTTGATCTGGTTTTCGCCAATGCTGGGGTTTTTGATAAAAGTTCGCGTCGTCGAAACTCAACATTTCCTGGAGCATGACCTCTGTGTTGCAGGTTTCTCTTTTTACCGCTGGAAGAGGTTAGTTTCTCCCGGGCTTTGGTCAGTTGACTGTATAAATGGTCGTTTTCGCCTCAATCGGATCACCCAGGTGGGTAAGACTATCCACTATCCATGGCGTCTCCATTATCATCCTTTGTTCATGAGCCCTATCGAACATAAATCGCATGCTGTGAAAGCTGTTTCAAAATGACTTCTTTAGAGGTTTACATGACATTTATGTTCTGCAAGGTCAGCCTGGGCAGCAAAATTGATTGGAAATAACATGAGCCTGGAGAAACGTATGAGTTATGACGATTTGCCCTATTTTCGTGACCAGATTCTGGAACGCATCGACTCGCTCAAGTCTTTTCTTTCGAACACCCCCCCGATGATGGCAAACCTGATGACTGTCTCCACCGTATCTAGAACAGAAGAGCGCTTGAAGCAGGTTAAACCCATCAGGGTTAGTATTAAAGACGATGCTTCGGTTGAGGAAATTATTCAGGCACTTACTGACATCTGTGTGGATGACATAGAGTCATTAAGTCATGATTCCACCAAAGTAACCACTAAATACCCGGGTCTAATCATTGTCCCCGAAAGAGCAGATCTTCTCGAAAGCTTGATCACTTCTATAAACGAAGCAAAAAATGATTTTGCTGCGGCAATGAGGCGTATCGATAATAAAAAGAATGTCCGTTTTGATAAAGTGCACAAGAAGCTCCCGGGCCTTGTCGCTATGCACTCAACAAGAAATATCCTTTTCATCAAGTCCCAGCTTAAAAAAGTTACTTTTTCATGGCGGCTAAACCGAAACCAGGAAGTTAAAACAGCAGAGCAACTTGTGAGTTTGTTGGAGCGCAGGAGAGCCTCAGAAGTAAAAAATGTAGCAACTACCAATTTGAATGTCGTGTCTAATATCGATAAGGCTTTACACCGTCTTGAATTTCACCCACTGAAGCAGGGCGAATCTTATCGCCTTTGTCGAACTAACTCTTTCCCTGTTCCGATTGCTCACATTTTTGCATTTAGGCCTGAAGGGCAGGAACGAAACGGGAATAAATATGCTGAGACTGATTATTCAGTAGTAAAAGCATCCTTGCCCATTTTCGCAGCAGGCAACATACCTCAATTAAAAACGCTCTCTGACTGGGCTCCTGAAAACAGCCAGGGTCCGTCCAACCAACGGAAGCTGAGCCTGAAATATACAGAACTCGTGCCGGGGGCTGAGCTGGGCATTTTCATTGTCAGCCCCGAAAATTAAGGAACAACAATGCAATGGATTTCCACAGCCAGCCAGAAAATCGATGAGCGTCTCTATCGTGTCTGCGTCTGGGTAAAAAAATATCACGCTGATGCGATTAACCGCGTTGTGCTAACCGTTGATCTAAGTAAAGCCCGACATGACCCTGACGAGGACCAGGTAAGAGCAGAGCTGCTGTGCGGCCATTATTTTTTGCTTCGTAAGGAAAACGCTTCGAACTCTGCGCCTGACGATCAAAAGTTTGCTTTCCTGCCTGACGGGCGCAATCTGTGTTGGCAGACCGCAACCCCGGTGCTTCAGCATCTCCTACTCAATAAAAACGTTCCTGAGTCGCTGAGGTTGCTTACGGACTACATACATATGCGTCTGGCCAGGCTGACAATGGTACCTATGTCCGGAACCATCATGAACGAGGCTCTGCTGGACAGCATCAGCTGGGTTAAGGTGGATTTGACCTACTTCTGGCAGTACGAACAGCTCAGCTCTCATCTGGGACCCATCCAGATAACCCACAAGGCACTTGTACGCTTCGGGCACCTGGCAAAGAATGATGAAAACTCCAGTGCCATAAGAATTCTGCGTCAGCGTCTGTCTTCAGAATTCTTACAAGAATTTCAGATGGCTGAGGATGAGCTAAAGCGCAAACAGTCGTTGATGGGCACCATGGACGTGAAAATGCTGTTTCATGCTCATTACCCCAGCCAGAAGATGCTGGTGGCTCGATATAAAAATGGTTGGGTAATGGTGGATTGTTTTCTGTTTCACCATACCAAACCTAAGAAAAAAGCAAAAAACAAAACTACTGTGGCTAAGCCTCAACTTAAACAGACTAAAAGAGAAGGGAGTGAAAATGGAACTGGGCATTATGGTGTGCATCGTGTTGTTACTCTCAGTGGCGGCGGCGTGGATCAGTAATAAGACAGTTGATTTGCTCGAAAGATTCTATTTCAAGCGTCCGCTGAGCATGGAGTACGCGGCATGGCTACGTGTAATGTGTGCAGGCTTGTTATTAGTTTTTATTCAGGTTGCTCCCCAATTTACACTCCTGTATACCCTTAAACTTGTCACGCTTATTAATCTTGGAATCCAGACAATGAAATTAAATGGCGTGTACAAATATAAAAGGACGGGAATTTTGCCTCCGGGAGGGGCACTCT
The DNA here is from genome assembly GCF_047530935.1 of Enterobacter sp. 03-F-07-AD-ECC. Taxonomy (NCBI): domain Bacteria; kingdom Pseudomonadati; phylum Pseudomonadota; class Gammaproteobacteria; order Enterobacterales; family Enterobacteriaceae; genus Enterobacter; species Enterobacter sp. 03-F-07-AD-ECC. Next base: position 30,013 of record NZ_JBLKBZ010000024.1, read on the forward strand.
CTAATCTCACCAGACTTAACCCGTTCAAGAAAAAATAAAGTTATGCGCCCGTGAGGGCGCTATTCATCAAAGGCATTTCGCATAAGCTTGATCATGGCTTTTTTACCAGCTTCAATATTGCGAATGTAGCGCATAACCATTTCTTCATTCGACCAGTTCCCCATTTCCATAATCTGTGGTAGCGAGTAACCTTCAATATCCAGCTGTATCGCACCGCCTACACGAACGCTGTGCCCTGTCCAGTAACGGGTTTTAGTCTCATTTGGATAAAGCTCATTCCACATTTCTTTAAATGCCCGTAAAAGGGAATTTTTGCTGAGCATACCGGCATCGTCCACAGTGTCTTCCTCATCTTCATCGTTCAGAAGACTTTGTTTAGCACGGTAGGGCAGGTTATGCCGTTTAAGAAGCTCAGATAGCTCATTCCCTTTACTCCGAAGCTTCCAGCCGGGTGGCATATAGCCTGTATCATGGAAATTTACGGCCTGGAAAAGGTATTCATCCGGATGACTGTGCTGATCCATTTTCACAAGGTTCATCAATCTCAAGAGGCAGTTAGTTAACTGACGTGTCAGCCGGTAGGTAAGAAGTGTACTGATGTTCGTTTTTGTACGGTATACCGTCAGGTTAAATTCACCGGTCATACTATCCAGAGACAGATCTTTCAGACGTATACGGCGAATTTCGGATGAACGGAGCAGTGTTTCAAAGCCTGTCCAGATCAGGCACAGGTCACGAAGCTTACGAACTGAGTTTGTAGTACTGCGTAACTTTATCAGAGCCTTGAGATCGCCAATAAGAAAGGGAGTTGCCTGTTTAGTCGTCTTTCGCTTCCGGGCTTCCGATTGTTTTAAGGCTTCCAGCATGTACCATGCTTCAGACGTAATAATCCCGGGCAGGTTAAGCCCTTTTTTATGGATACTGTTTAAGGCCTGAAGACAGCTGTTTATGCTGCTTCGTGACAATTTGCCTTCAAGATGCCCCATAAACGCCAGCAGAGCTTCCTCAGACACGGGGAGCGAACTTACTGGCCAGTCTGTATGCAACCGGGCATTCGCCTGATACCATTCGTTCCATACTCGTAGCCAGTGCAGATAGGTTTTAGCTGTGTTGTATCTCAGATGGGAAAAGTAACGGATCAAGCGTGAAAGCTGTTTATCATGGTTGCCGAACGTTTCCAGCTGCTGATGCAATTCGCTTTCCGAAAACTGTCTGATCACTGATTGATTCTTCATCCTGCTCACCGGGATACACTGGTTTTATTTACAGTCATTTTAGCACTCATGTACCTGGTTATGAACAGGGTGGAAACAACGAAAAAGGTTGTGAAATCGTTAGGCTTAAGTGAAAAATGATATTAAGATTATCCCTGGCCAGTTGAGGCCTGTCTAAAGAAGGTTGATTATGTCTGACACAAAGCAGTCTTATTTAATGAAATTCCGTAAGTGTAGTTCGTTCGAAACGCTCGAAAAAGTATTTGAAAGGTTATGTGAAAAAAACTCGGGTGTCGCCTCTCTTGAAATTTCTGGTGCTTATGATCATCGTAAAGCTGAACTGACAATGAAAAAGTTATATGACAAAGTTCCTGCGAGTGTGTGGACCTTTGTTCGCGAGTAATTATTGATATTGGCACAACAAAAAGACTGTGTCTGGATTTGAAAATAGTTTATGCCCCTTTCGGGGCTAAAGGCACTGTAATAGCCTGTCTTTTTAACTTTCTTATTAAGTTCGGAGAAAGACTTTAATCATAAGCCAAGCCCACTGCTAAATACATCCGATATTCTCCTTAATTTTAGAAGTTGTGATAAAAGTTACTTTACCTAAACTTCTCTCTCCATATTTGTAAGGCTCTCATTTGATTCTTGTCAAACATTAATCTGGAAAACTAAAAAATCATTTCTTTTAATTCGTTTTACAGAAATCCTCCTCCGTTATTTCGGATATAGTTTGAATAATTATCAAAAACGGGGTGCAGCCATGCGTAAGAGTTACACATTTGGTATTCCATTTGGACTCCAGAGAGAATCAGGACTCTTTTTAGATATTACAGAGGTCAGCCGGGGTATCGACTGTAACTGCATCTGCCCCGCTTGCAAAACTGATCTGTTAGCAAAGCAGGGGGAGGTCAAGCTTTGGCATTTCTCACACAGTACTGCTGTAGCCGGTGACTGTGATGGTCTGATGGAAGCCATCCGGGGAAAAATTATTGAAGTCATCAACGAGCACCAGGTTCTTGGTTTCCCAAATCTTCTCGCTGGCGACGATGGTGGGCCGGTTTCACTGAATGAGGTTATTGGAAGCGGCAGTATGTTCGGAGGCACAGCTGATCTGTTCGTAAAGGTTAATGATTTATGTGTGGCCGTCTTTCTGGACAGGGATCGTAGCATTTCTGCGAAGTTAACCTTTGACCACCTTCATCCTTCCGAAAGAGTTGCCGCATTGCGTATCGATCTTCCAGATATTGAATATGAAATCAGTCAGGTGCAGCTCGGGCGACGTAAAACAACATACAGTGAGTGCATTGAAAGCCTGATCATTGATGAGACCAGTTCCCGGGAATGGCTATATCATCCATTAATGCATGAACTTGAATCTGAACCTCTTCAGGAGTATCGGGGACGGGAGCCTTCAGAGGAAGGGCCTCTTCTTCAGCGCCTTGCTGACTGTAAGATGAAATTGCCTGATATCCTTCCGGGCAGTCATAACGCGTTAGTCAGGTTACAGCAGGATACGATTGTATGTCTGTGTCGGTTAACGGTTCGGGCTTATGACATCGCTCAGACCGATGAATTTCCTTTGTTCCTTCGCTATTTCAGGTTGCACTGCCTGGAAAACAGCGAACATGTCAGTTACGAAAGACTGATCTGCTGGCAGGAAATGATTTCAAAAACCCAGGAAGGCCAGTCCTTGACACAAAACGAACTTGAATATCTTCATGAGATTGTCCGCATCGCCTTATACAATCACCGGCTTAACAATGTCAGTATTTCAGATGTTAAAAACCATGACACAGGAAAGGAGAGCGGCAGGGTAGAGCCACAAAACTATTCACTCTTATAAATAAATTGGGCTTTGCGCATTAAACCCTTGCCGCAGGAGGTGTACCGCATATCCGGCACAGACAGTCAGTTTTTCTGGCAGCTTAAATTTGACACAGCTTAATATAGTGATTCATTAAACAGGTTCAGTATGCTGCCAGAACGTTTTAGTCGTTATGGGCGTCCGTTAGTTTTCTACTAACTGAACGACGACCAGCCTGCCGCCTTCCTCCTTTGACAGAACAAACTGAGCGTTATTCGTCAGTTCAATTTTTTCCCCAATGGCAATCTGTCGTTTATCCGGTAATGACATAAGCCCATTTATGCCTTCATTTACTAACCACCACTGATCGTTATGGAAAACAAAATACCCAACTCGTTTCCTTTGCAAATCGGTTGTACGCTCATTTGGCGCAATGAGGCGATTCACATGCCACGCATAGATTGACTGCCCGCTCCACACCATCAACCGGTGGTCGTCAGGACGATAACTGCCTTCCTTTCGGGAAGAATATAAATTTAGAACCGGTAATTTACCCTTGTATGGCGTACCGCAGTAGGGACAAACCGGCTTTGTCTTACCCGAGAAAACGTACCATTTCTGTTCACACGCCTTGTTCTGGCAGGGCTGTATCAGATCGACTGTTTTAACCAGGGCGCTTTCCCACTCATCGGCGGTCGGGCGTTTAGTGGCATCGTGTAAGCCATCTATAAAGGCGCGCTCAAACAAAGGTGTCAGATAAGGGCCCATGATGGTGTAAGGAATTTTCTCCGGGTCAGCCCAGGGCAGTGAAAAGGACGATAGCTGACTGACTTTGACTGCATTGCTTTTGTCTGTCGGATGTTCAATGAAGAGTGCCTTCTCACCCATAGATAAGGTCTCATCACGTACTTCATCCGACATGTCATGTATTTTTCCGCCACGTAGCGGATGACGGAAGAACAGATACATGTAGATAAGCACCGACAGCGCATGACGGTCAGTAGTAATGCTTGGCAATACGCGGTTCGGATCCTCTTTGGAAAGATGACTGGTTTTCACCACTTCCGGAGCGATAAAATCCGGGGTGCCCACCACGTCGGGAGGATACTTTCCAGGGACAACCAGGCCGTCTACGTCAATGATGCAGGCATGTCCCATTTCTGGATCGATAAGCACGTTTTTATAGCTTAGATCGCTGTGACAGAGACCTGCCGCATGCATCCTTCTGACGGCTCTTGTCAGCAGCAGACAGACCTTGAGATAGGTAAGCGTATTGCCTCGTTCACGTGGGTCGAGAAATTTGTTCTGGTTGCTGGCGCTGGCAAACCATTTGCCTTCCTTTTCACGACCTTTTATGCCAAGAAAATCATCGTTTTTAGAGCCGTATTTAAAGAAAAAGTAGCTTTTGTAGGTTGGAACCACGATGCCGATTTTATGCCCATGCTCAACAACATGGGTCGGCCAGCAAAACAGGTCCTTCCAGTATTCACCTCCGGACTGGCCAAAAATGTTTTGCCTGTAGCGTCCGGTGATCATATCAATCCGATCCCGGGCCTGCTCGTTCTGCGGTTTATGATAAAAAGCGACGACGTATGATTTATCAGGCGAAAAGTAAACATCCTTCATCGAGCCCGAACCAATTACCTCGTCAACATACTGGACTGTTTCGCCGTCCTTTGTTTTGCACGTAACGATATTTGCCATATTGATCACCGAAAAAGCGTATCCCTTACCACAACACCGCAATAGTGCGGTCATCATGGTTCCCTGTGGAGAAAAAGTTAAGCCAGTCGCCTAACCTCTCAGGCGCAATACTGGCGTCTGTAAGGACAGGGTTGAGCTCATCAACGAGACGGGTCCATTTTTCGTCACTGCGAAGCCCATTATCCGTCTCAAACAGAGGGTCTGAGACGCCGTCTGTCATGAGGATCAAGTGAGATACATCATTCCATTTACCCACGCTGATGCGGCCGCTAAACGAGGGGTCTGCGATAATGCTCTGGTCAAGGAAACGGGTTTGTCCTGCGTATTCTCCGCTATCGGGATTTCCCAGTATCCTGACTTTACCGGAAGGGCTGTATGCACCTATCGCACCATCACCAAGCCAGAATGCAGTCGCAAACAGCTCGTTATCAGTTCGTAGCGCTACAGTTGCCAGAAGGGTTGTTGAATAGGATTTCACAGGTTGTTCTGCACAAATGGCTTCGTTCTGGATACTGTTGACCGCGAGCGTAGCTGCCTGTTTAAAATGATGAAGCATGGCGTTTATTGTTGCCTGCTGATCGCTCCCTTCCCACGCCGTGATGTGCTGCTTTAAATGGACGCCTTTCACACCACTGAGCTGATTTAAAAGGTAATCGCCAGCCGTTTTGACTGCAATCCGGGAGCCTTCCCGGGAATTTACCGCACTACCGGCTCCGTCTGCGACCAGCATGACAGACCATCCTGTTTCCTGGCAGTGGTTGATGTAGAAGTCGTCATCTCTGAAGCTTCCGGCATGCTCATGAGAGCGTCCCCGGCGACTGGCGGCAGCAATACGTATATCACCCCTGACCAGGCCAGCAGCGTCCAGATGGGACTTAGGGTAGGGAGCGTCTGCTGGTGGCTCTACCACCTTCCACAGGCTTCTCGGATCGGGATTGATTATAAATAGCTGTTTTGTTTCACATTCGTCGTGCGACGTGCATGACCAGATTACTGAAAGCTCTATATCGCCGCTTTCGGTGGGAGTACCTGTCAGCAACTCCTGTTCTTTGTCAAAAGACAGGCCAATGTTCCGGGGAAAGACAACGTCCCTGACAGTAGCCTGCTGGCCCTCACCCAGAACGATAGCAACCGGCGAAGAGAAACGTTCGCCTGCGCGGGCGTTGGGGATCGTTATTTTAGCTCTCGGGGGAACGGCAGGTGGCACAGCTAAGCTGGCCCGCTGCTGGCCTGTCGGTATCTGCCCGGGTTTTAATACCAGGGAAGACAGGTTTTCGTCTTCCCTCTGTGCTGGTTTATCAAATTCGTAATAAGGCATCAGCTTCCAGAACGGAGGATGAGGCTCATTTTCTGGCAGGGGTTGCAGTGCTGATGTATCGGTAGCGTCAATGCCCGGGTTATCAGCAACACTTACGACCGTTTGTTGCTGATCGGAAAGACTGGATGCTGACGAGGCGGCAATCTCTGCGTCGTTATCACCTTCGCTAACCCGCGCAGATAAACCCTGTGCAAGGCTCTCAATCCGCTCTTTAAGCCGCATAATTTCTTCGGTAAGGGATGGGTCCTGCGATAGAAGTAAAAGCCGCTCACCTTCAACAGGGTGGCCCAGCTCAGACAGAACTAAGCGGATAATCTTCTCTTCAAGTAAAGCATTTTGCGACATCAACCTCTCCCTCTGTTTACGTCGAAGTTAGTGTTTCCGCCATCATTGCTGAATGACAGGCCTGTTTCACACCACGGGCAGATCACGTCATCCGGGCCGTCAATACACAGCAACTTTCCGCATGAGCACAGGGCAAACGCACTGGCATTACCGCAGTGGGGGCAACCCGGTACGCCATGCAGTTCGCTGGTATTTACCTGCAAACCGGTAGCGGTGGCATCTGACCACGCAAAATAGTCCTCATCGATGGGATAGCATCCGGCAATATTAAAGCTGTTCAGGTTCAGACTGAAATCGAGCCCGGAAACCCTTGCTGGTGGCCGTTCATACTTCATCAGGTACGGACGACGGGTCTTGCTGCAACGGCCGGTAAGCGTAACGCAGTTTTCGTCGTACGCTTTTACTGGCTCGTCCTTGGCCAGCCGGACTATGTATTCAGTCTGGCTGAGCTCAGGTTGTTTGTCGTCCCCGACGCTGCGGCTGTGCGCCGTAACCGAGGCCGTGATCCATTTGATGAAGCGGGTAAAGTCCCCTTCCTGAGATTCGGTGAACAGCATGACATTCTCTGTCAGTTGCCGCAGGATATTCAGGTCCGCTGACGGCCCCAGGCCAACGGCAATGAGATTCACTTTACTCGCGTAGTGATCCTTCCAGCGCTTCACTTCTGCGGTTGTGTCGTCAGTCGGACGTCCGTCGGTAAGGAGATACACGACGGGTTTCCAGTCGCCTTTAGCCTCATGAGTGGTTTTTCTGACCTGGGTATCAATTTGCACGGTCAGCTCACGCAATGCAGCTCCAAGGCTCGTACCGCCGCCAACGGGAAGGCGGGGAGGGTAGAACGAGGCAATTTCGTGAAGAGGTACAATCGTACGGGCTACACCGGCAAATGCGATTACCGAGACCCAGGCTGTTTCAAGTGCGTGTGGATCCTTTCTTAAATCTCCGACGATCATTTGCAGACCATCAGTCATTTTTTTCAGGTTTTCACCAATCATGGACTCTGAACAGTCCAGGACAAAAAACACGGGAAGGCGTCTCATAATTTTCCTCGTACGGCTGGTACGGCCAGCAGAAAACGTTGCTGTACAGAAAGGTGCTGCCCGGAAACAGCACCTTTCTGTCTGTCAGAGCACCAGCTGGATTTCTGGTGGAGGAGGGGGAAGGGTATCAGTTCCGTTATTAATCCCCGCGCTTGTGCTGCCGGAAGACACGCTGGCCGATACCCATTTAAAGAAACCTGCAAACGCGGTTGAATCTAGCGTCTCCAGAGACACAACCTTATCGGTGAGCTGTTTTAAGTGCTCATGGCCTGCTTTAGGACCAACGGCGCAGGCAATGATGGATCCGAATCCCCGGCCGCGAATCGCTTTTACCGCTTCACCGTACGCCAGGGCATCAGAAGGGGTTCCATCAGTCATCAGGAATACCAGAGGACGCCAGTCTCCTTTGGTATCACCATCTGAGCGACGTACATCCCGTTCAACACACTGCATCAGACATTCAAGGGCAGCACCGGTGAACGTCCCGCCTGCGCTTGGCACAACGATGTCAGAAAACTGGAAGTCTTCCAGCGGCGTGAGAGGAATGAACTCACGCGCCTCATTGTCATAGGTGATAATGGAGATATGAACGCTTTCGAGGGCGTAGGGATCCTGGCGAAGAGCGCTAAGCATCGCCTGAATTCCAACGTTAACGGAATGGATTGACTCACCGCGCATCGAGCCGGATGTGTCGATAACAAGGTAAACAGGCAGGCGGCGCATCACATGTAATTCCTCAGGTGCGAGACAAACGAATCTGATTCTGAAGGCTCACCAATTGCCCTGAGTTTCCAGCCTGTAGCCTCGCGTATCAGCTCGGCAAAGACCATGGAGCGCTGGCTGGCGAAGGCGGGTCCGCCAGAAAGATCGAATCGTGCCATTTCAATATTACGGGCATCTACTGCCCGGATGAAGGCATTCTGAACTTTACCAAAGTGCTGCTGGAGCTTTTCACCATTGTAGATCTGAACGATGAACACAATTTTCTCGTACTGAGCGTCAAGGGAATTCAGGCGCACAATAATTTGCTCATCGTCACCGTCACCGGCTCCGGTTCGGTTATCGCCCGTCAGCCAGATATTGCCTGACTTATGGCGAAGGCTGTTGAAAAAGATGATATCGCCATTCACAAGCGTTGGTTTACCATTTTCCACATTGCCGAGATCGGTCACCTTTCCGGCTGAATTACACAGGAAAGCGATCACATCAAGGTCGTATTCTTCTTCTTTTTTACCAAAGATCCCGCCGAGAAAACCTTTCTTTTCCTCATTAATATCCCAACCGAGGCCGATAGTAACGGACGAGAGATCGTATTCATTTTTTTTCAGGCTTACGCCCTGGCCTTTGCTCAGACTGACAGACATGATATCCCCTTAATCAATAAAATTATAAGACCACATTTACTTCTGGCGGCGGCGGTGGCAGGTCTTCAAGACCGATCACTTCTTTTTTGCTGGACTCCACTTTCTGACTGCCTACCGAAATGCTCGCACTGACCCATTTAAAGAAAGCTTTAATCGTCGAACTGTCAGCTGTATCGAGCTGAACCACGATTTCAGTGATTTCTTTGAGGACGCTGGTATCGGCATCATGCCCGGCTGCACATGCCACAACAACGCCGGTTCTGGCCGCTTTAAAGTCATTCAGGCCTTTACGCCAGTCATCATTCGGACTTCCATCCGTCATCAGGAATACAAGGGGACGCCAGTCACCTTTAGTGTCAGCCGTCGTTTTCTGTACTTCTTTGGCAATGGAGCTGGCCGTGAGGGAAAGCGCTTCGCCAAGAGACGTGGTGCCGCTGGCTGTTAGTGCTGGCATCTGGAAACTCAGGAGGTCTGTCAGGGGGACTGCCTGTCGGGCTGAAGAATCAAAGGTGATCACTGACACGTGAGCCGTTTCGAGTGCATACGGATCCTGTTTCAGCGTGGTAAGCAGCGTCTGAACGCCATTTTTAACCGCTTCGATAGGCTCTCCGTGCATAGAGCCGGACGTGTCGAGTAGCAGATATACGGGTAAGCGTCTCAAATGTAATTCCTTCTTAAGAGATCGGAAGAGGAGAGTAGTTTCAGGAAGAGGCCAGGGTTTGTTGATTTGATAAAACGGCACGACATCTGTCGGGTGGAGATTAAATACTCAGAAGCGGCATTAAAGAAATAAGTTAACCACCATAGAATTACCGACATGTGAATGGCCTCTTATCAACAGAAAAATAATTCAGACCGGACTGGAATATAAGATTTCTGAAAAAACTCGGACAAATAAACTGTCTTATGTATGAAATTCATCATACATCACAGATCTGCATGAATGGAGTGTAAAACGCCCAAAGATTGATGTGTAGCACAAGAGGATGTCAAGACACCAGGTTTTGTAGTCAGTAAGGCGCTGCTGGCATTGCGGGAGGAGAATAGATCAAAACTACGTCACGCCAATACAGAGGTAAAATATGACAAAACCGGGGTTTTCACCCCGGTCTGAGATTTAGCGTCAGGACTTTTTAGCGCTGTATTCTTTTATCAGTTCGTCAACGGAGTGCAGAGCCAGCTTCTCTACCGCTTCACTTCGGGTCGAGCCACTCAGCGCAGCCAGACGGTCAATTTTTCTTAAGATCCGCATGCGTAGCGATAAGGACACGGCTGTTTTTTTATCCTTATCGAGTACGACCTTCCCTGTAGACTCACCGGTTTTCAGTTCAGCATTCTGTGCGAGCGCTTCATTCATCCGGCGAAGGGTCTTTTTATCCAGCTGGCCCGGATTAACGAGATGGTAGGAATGACCTGCCTTGCTGTATTTGATCTCCGCAGAATATGACTCGCGTAGCTCTTTGAGGGCCCGGGTTAATGTCGGCTCTGAGCATTCCAGACTGGTTATAATGTCGGCAGCGGAAACGGGCTTGCCGGTGCCCAGTAAGTTGGCAAGCTTAAAAATCCGGGCCTGTCTGGTATTTAATTGCATCGTAAGATTTAGCCTGCTTAAAGGGTTAGTGGTTCAATAGGCTGAAAAATGAAGGTACTGCTCATCTTTCGAATAACCGGGTGATCGCCTAACGCTTCAACCGGATCAATGTGTTCTATGCCTGCAAAATTTACTGACGACATCTGGCTGCGAGTGCATTTGCAGGACAGGATATACTCATCCTCCAGATAGCCGGTCCGCTTACTGACCCGTTGCGTAAAGCCTGACACAATCACGTTGTCGAAAGGTAGCGTATGTAAAACGATACCGACCAGGCGGAACAAGCAGCCATGGACGTGGCGGGCATAGTTTTCGCGTACGGCTTTTTGCGTCATGGCTTTTTCCGTCAGCTCCGTGCCCCGGGCATTAACGCCGTAAATCTTATCAGGGAAATCTTCAATCTCAGCTAAATCAACGTCCAGCAGGACTGCTGATAGCTCCGGCTTTACTTCAAATGCAACAATCGTTTCACGCGGCCATTCAGTTTCTGCCAGCACACCCGCCAGGTATGATTCGAAAAACGCGGCGTCTGTCCGGAACTGCTGCCGGGCATCTGCCTGAGCCGTGGCGAGCCGTTTTTCATGTTCTTCTGCTTCAAACTTCCAGTTTGCATACTGTTCGGCCCAGGCCGTCCGTTGTTGCTGGTACCGGTGCTGTCGAAGGGTATTCTCACGCTCCACATCAATCAGCTCCTGCTGCCACCGGCGAAGATTTTCGGCGTGGCGCTCAGCTTTAGCTGATTCCGATTCAAACCATTTACCCAGAAAACTAATGCCTTCGCTCTCGGCAGGCTTTTCCGGCAATGCAAGGTAGTCTGGCTTTTCTGGACGCACCGGTGCCGGAACCTGAAAAGGCGACGTTCTGTTATGCAGGTATACTGCTTCCAGCTCTGCCCAGCTGATGCCTGTTTTTGGATCCGGCGTCAGCTCGTGAATATTACGGATTGCGGTTACCGCTGACATGAGTTCAGCGGCTTCCTGCTCAAGCGCCTGTCTGAGCCCCGGGTCGGTTGCCGTCCGGTTTCCACCTCCGGAACGCGCGGCCCGGTCAAGCCGGGTACGGTAACTCAGCCCGGTACCGGGCAAGCCCAGATTGGCATAGGTCCCCCGGCTACCAAAAGAAACGGAAGCACCTCTCGGCCCGACACTCAGGCTCGGTGCACCGTTACTCAGGTTGAGGCGAACGCCAGGAATAATGTTGATCGACTTTCTGAACCTGAACCCCATTATGATTTCCTTAATGATGCTGGGTCACGGTAAGTAATCTGATTCCATCAGCGCTTTGCTCGTTCTGTAACCCATAAAAACGAGCTCTGTCCAGAATGCCAGCCGCCCAGCGGCGATGTGTGGCGGGTTCACACATTGCTCCCTGCGACTTAAACACGGCCTGGGTAGAGTTCAGGATCCGCAGAGCGTCAGAATACTCACCCTGAGTGACCATCAGCGCGTTTTGAATGACCTCTATCTGACCCGGGTGAATGGCCGTTTTCCCAACAAGCCCATGTGCCATATCAAGAGCCAGCTCTCTGGCCATAACGGCATGATCGTCAATATGCTCACATACGGGCGCGGTCAGGGCAAAATCACGCGGGCCGAAGACTGAAACGAGCATTTTGATGACGTAGCCCATCGGGCTGTCATACAGCGTCAGGTCCCGGGGGCGGCGAAGCGACACAACGTTCATAAGATCGTTGCCGCCGATTCGAAGCGCAATAATGCGGTCGTGGCAGGGATGTTCCACCAGGCGAGTGGCCAGCTCGCGCATCTGAACCACGTCAAAGACGTCTTCTGTTTCCAGCGTTGGCATCATGCACAGGTGAGTCCCGCCCATGATATCCCACCATTCAGCTAACGAACTGAGGGTAAATTTCGGCAACACAAACCCATCGACAGCGGAAAGATCATAATGCGCTTTTAACCATCTGCCCATGTCGGCATGCCGGGGGCGAATGAACACCAGAGGCCAGTCATTTTTACCCAGGCTACGCATGCTGTTACTGAGCTCGTGCAGCAGGTGCTCCAGATTTTTGAGGGCGATGGGGATGTCTGCTTCACTGACAGCATCCTCCAGGCAAATCACCAGAGAGCGCAAACCCGGGATTTTCCCGTGCAGGACGGCATCAGCAATATCTTCCCGTGTTGCAGGCATGTATAGCGTGGCTCCCAGATTCCAGGGAGAAAGACGATTTTTCATCAGAGTACCTTCTTGATAATGGTTACAGCCCGATACTGGCCGAGGGTTCCCCCCATTTCTGTAACAACTATTCCCTTTTCACGAGCAAGCCCTACAAGCAAGGCAACGTCCGGGTCGTCAATAGAACGCACAAATACATGGTCCGGTACCCGACGTAATACAGCCCGGGTTGCTTCAGCAATACCGGGTTTAATACGATTGACGCTGTCCACTTTAAATTCATCGGCCAGGAACGCGATAACGTCGCGACTTGTCTGCCATAAGACCCGGGCTGACTCCATATTCCAGCTCAGGGTAGCGAGGGATGACGGGGTTAACTTCTTACGGAAATGGGCGACGGTATCGACAAGCATCCGGCTGCATTCGAATTCACTGAGATGCTCGCAAACCATGCACCCATGTAATCCTTCAGAGGACCATACTGACCGGGAGATCAGGCCTGATACCGGCGCACCCATGATGCCAAAAGGAATGAGCCAGTCATCATCACTGGCTGCAAGCCAGGAGCAGCCACAGGGATCGGCCAGGACAACCAGTCGCGGCTGCTCAGGATAGCCCGGGCGATCTTTCAGTGCGCGTACAAGCTCTCCGGTAATTGCGCCTTTACCTGTCCATCCGTCAACAAAGACAATACCGCTGGTACCATGGCGCTCTTCAATGACGTCGAGGGCTGCACCGTCAATTCCACGATCCCGGATAATGCTGATACCGTAATGCCATGAGGTTTTCCCCATGTCACGCAGGGCCTGGTGCAGCATAACGCCGAGCGGCACGCCAGCTCTGACGAGACTGGCCAGTACAATGGGCTCATCACCGAAGCGTTCGGCCAGAGCAATAGCGAGCTGTGTGACTTCTTTTGCAAGTCTCTCTGCGCCCCGATCCAGCGCCCGGTGAAACAAATCAAGATGCCATTGTGTTGGCGCTGGCTCCTGACTGAGCATGTCCGAATAATGTTTCTTCCCTGACTGAATCAGCTCTTCTTTTTGCTCAACCGGCGTCATCTCAATGACTACCGGCTTTAGCAGAAATTCCACGTCACCGGGCTGGTATGAGCCGGTAAATGTGTCATGTGGCTGCATTTTAATTTTCTCCAAAAATTCGCTGTGAAATGGCATCTGCAAACTGACTCTGACGCGGGATGCCAAACCAGCTGCACAGTTTCATAAAACGATGATCGCTCAGGCTGTCGCCCAGACCAATTACGGGGAAGACTCCGCGTTCAGCCCGAAGTTTTTCAAGAAGCCATCTGACTGCCAGCCCTTTCTCAACCGCGGTGGGAAGCCAGGCCACGTTATTACTGTTGCGGTGGATGTAGAAGCCCTCGGTCGGAAACACCGTTTCTATCTCATCTGCAATGGCATTGAGCTCGTCAAGGCGGGTGCTGTCGCGGTGCTTCATCACCATATAAACCGCCGTTTCACCGTATTCGAAGTTCAGCCTTGCCCAGGCATTGATCCCTTTTGCGTCCATCATTTCAGTGATCAGACGCTGCATCGATGTCAGCTTTTCCTGATAGGGAGCCAGCTGGCCGAGCATATGGGCCTTCCACTCCTCGTCGGGTTTGCCTTCTGGCGTGAGAATGACGGCCCCGTGAGTGGTGATTGCCCAGGAGTGGAAAGGGATCCGTACGCGGCTGATTTCTTCAGTTCCCCGTGCGGTAACGGGTATGAGTTCAGCCTGCTCCAGGAGCCAGTCCACCAACATGGACTGTTCTTCCGTCATAAAGCTTCGTGGATTCAGGGTGCGATCAACGGCACCGGTACGGAATGGCTCCAGGGCCAGCTCGTCCACCATTTTACGACGGGTCTGAAAGAGCGTGTCGTCAAGGTCGCTCAGAACAACGGGTTTATTCATAGGTAACAATCTCCACGACGGCCGCAACCTCAGCCAGCGCTTTAAGAAGCTGCGTGTCAATACTTTCTGCGGGTGTCTCAGTACACACAAGAATGCGGTCAAACTGCTGGTGGGCGACGTTATAGACAAAATTGGGGATGCCCAGCCCGTAGTTATCCGTAAAGGAAATGGCGGACTCAATGGCATAACCAACGGCGATAGGGGAGCGGGTGGTCGATCCATAAAATGCCTGTGCTCCGGCAGCTTCGAGCCGTTCAGCAAGCAGGAACGGCTCCCAGACGAATTCCCCGGTCCCGAGAACCAGAATACGTTCCCCCTTGTGGACGGAGACCTCATGGCCGAGATCGGCCGCAGGTGCGAGCATCCCCAGTCGGCCCCAGGACTGTTTTCCCTGGATGTCCCATTCTCCTCGTGAAGTTACGTTGACTTTCGGCATGTCCGGGACAGGTGCATCAGGTAATGGGGTCCATCCCCACTTACCGCTTACAAGAGAAACCGAAGTGACTGGTAAGGTGCTGCGCTCGGACAAGGCTTTGCCACTCCAGTCGGTAAGCGTAACGGCTATAACCTGTTCAATATGTTGAAGCTTGCCGGTATTACGCAGGGCTGAAAGCAGGTTAATAAAGGTATTACCGGTGGTTGCCTCGTCATCAATCAAAACCAGCGTTCGTGCGTTGGTAACACGACGTCTTTTCTCTTCATCATCTGGCAGATAGATCAGATGATCGGTGGCGTGGCTGTGTTCTTCCTTGAACTCGCAAAGCAACGTGCCATCAACCGGGTGACGGGTAGAGGTCAGATAGACAGATTCAGGATGCTGGTGGCGCACTTCATCAAATACACCGGCCCCAAGCCCAACGGCGGTTTCAGCCATACCGATAAACAGTACGGGTCCTGTCAGTGTCGAGGGGAACTGGCTGGCAAGCTGTCTGTAGGCCTGCCGCATGACTGAGGGTGGCACGGGAATGTGCCTGCCGAGTACTTTGCTGACAAACAGAAAGGCGCGTTTCGGGTTACGTCTTTCAGCGATGTCAAACAGGTCATCGAGCGAAACTTCACCCTGGTCGCGGGTTACCTGAATCGTACCGCATGAGAGGGTACGGCGATAAATCATATCTTCGAGGATATCAGACATAAATACGCCTTAATTCAGAAGGTTAGAGAGTGATTCCGGGTATGCAATTACATCCGTAATGGATCTCACCGCAACCGGAGAAAAGGTGTTTTTAGCGCTCTGGCGCACCATATCTTCAGACATCAGACCGAGCTTAAAGGCAGCAAATAACCCAGGAAGGTTCACCCCGCTGTGAAGGGTATAACCCACCCCCCCTGACGGACGCATGTTGGTTTCAAGCAGCACCGGGTTGCCATTCACATCGTTTCGCGTCTGAACATTCACCAGCCCGTCGGCCTTCATAACCCTGGCGCAGTCACACGCCAGTTCCCAGGCGCTTCCTTCGTTTACCAGATACTGGATAACCCCTTCCTTACGGCGTCCCACGGCTGCGAGTATTTCGCCCTTATCCGCGAGGATATCGACGGAAAATTCCGGGCCTGGCAGGTACGGCATCAAAACAAGGGGTTTAAACGACTCAGCAGCTGATGCTGCTGCAATATACTGTTGCGGACTGACCAGACGATGTTCGGGATGATTAAAGACGGCCATAGGCGAAGCACTGTCATCAAAGCGCCAGAATCCCATGCCATAGATACCCGTCACCGGCTTCACGCATACCGGGCTGTCAGTGAACGGCGGGGCCGCGAGGTGTGTTTTTAATTCTGCCAGCGTATTCACCCGCCAGGATGGTACGACCGGGAGACCCTTTTGCTCCATAAACTGAGCAAAAGTAACTTTTTCGTCAGCCAGAGTTAACCAGTCGACGCCCGTTGCACCGGTAGTAAGGGTGGCACCGGTCGATTCAATGGCTGAACGGTGTTCTTCAAACCACTGGCTGTTACGGCCAGTATGAATATGGTGGATGCCGTAGGACTGAATGGTTTCCTGGATAAACTGAAGACGTTTTTGAGGATCTTCAGGTTCAGTCAAAGAATAGTCGGCAACGGAAAGGATTTCATTTCTTTCGTTACGGTGGGAGGCAAAAACGGTAATGGCAAAATTATTTTTTTTTGCAAATGATTTTACCCCCTGAATAATATCTCGCTGGGAGGATAAACCTTCCATAAACCAAATTTTCTTGTTCATTTTTTTTAATTATCCGGAACGCCATGCAAATTTATGATTGAGAAGTGAGTCTATGAGTGTCTAAGCTACATGTCAATCATAATATGATTTATAACTCCTGTGGTTATGGAGTGCGTCAGGTTTTTTGGATTCCTGATAACACATTGATATTTAAATTAAACTTAGAAAATTAACACCCTGAAAAGGATTTCTTTTTGTGTTTTTACAGAAAACTACCAAAATTTCCCTTGTCAGAGAACTTCATCATGATATGATTTTCTTCGTCAGTTACTAAATATACCTTTGATTGTCTCGGTCATTACCATTTTAAGGAATAAAACATGGTTTCATTAGTTAAGAACCAGACGGTATCACTCAGCAAAGAATCATCTGCATTAAGCCAGCTTCATTTCGGTCTCGGTTGGGATCCGGTTAAGAAAAAAGGTCTTCTTGGAGGATTGTTTGGAGGCAACGACTCAATCGATCTCGATGCTGGCTGCGTATTAATGGACAGCACCGGTAAAACAATTGACACCATCTGGTTCCGCAAACTGGAATCCACCTGCGGCGCTGTTGTGCACAGTGGCGATAACCTGACCGGTGAAGGTGACGGTGACGATGAGGTGATTAATGTCAACCTCTCCCGACTGCCTGCAAACGTTGAATACCTGGCGTTTACGGTAAACAGCTTCCGTGGTCAGTCGTTCAATGACGTCGAAAACGCGTTCTGCCGCGTTGTCGATCAAACCGGCAAAGAGCTGGCTCGCTACAAGCTGACTGAGCAGGGCTCAC
The DNA here is from genome assembly GCF_047530935.1 of Enterobacter sp. 03-F-07-AD-ECC. NCBI lineage: Bacteria > Pseudomonadati > Pseudomonadota > Gammaproteobacteria > Enterobacterales > Enterobacteriaceae > Enterobacter > Enterobacter sp. 03-F-07-AD-ECC. The sequence continues at coordinate 47,417 of NZ_JBLKBZ010000024.1, forward strand.
ATACCGGGATCGTTATTTCTTCGCTGCGCCGTAATAACGGCAACTGGGACTTTACCGCCCTTGGCCATGCCTGTCGCGGCCGCACAATTGACGATATGCACTCCGATATCGTTTCAGCGGTTATTCGCTAATGAACCTGACGCCGGGGGGCAATGCCCCCGTTCCAGCCCAGGAGTTGCGGGTCCGGATCACCTCGGGCGGCCAGGTGGATGCTTCGGCGTTTCGCCTGTATGCCGACGGGAAGGTGCAGGGTGATGCGGACATGGTGTTTTATGGTCAGCCACGTAACGATGATGGTACCGTCAGCCTGGTCAGTGAAGGCCAGTACTCAACCTTTACTGTCGCGCTCAACCGGCTGAAACCTGATGTCCAGAAAATTGCGTTCACCGTGACCTGTGACGGTGGGCAGACGGTGTCCGGTCTTCGTAATCTTTCCATCGACGTGGAGCAAGGGGCTACCGGCCTGGTTAGCGGCAGTGTCGAACTGAGCGGCCGTCAGGAAGCAGCCTTAATTCTGGGTGAATTTTACCGTCGTAATAATGACTGGAAATTCCGCTTCGTTGCGCAGGGGTTCAACGGTGGACTTAAACCGCTGGCAGAGCATTTCGGCGTAAATATTGCCGACGAACCGGCTCCCGCAGCCCCGACTCCTCCGGTTGTAACCCCTCCGCCAGTTGAGACAAAAATCAGCCTGAGCAAGGTATCGCTGACAAAAGAGAAGCCTGCAATCAGCCTGACCAAACGGGATAACTTCGGTGAAATCCGGATCAACCTGAACTGGCACCGGGGCAGCGGCAAATCAGGCTTTGCAGGCATGTTCGGCTCCAAAGGAATCGACCTGGATCTGGGGGCCTTTGTTGAGCTTCAGGACGGGTATAAATCGGTCATTCAGGCGCTCGGTAATGCATTCGGTGATTATCGCGATGAACCGTATGTTCAGCTCAAGGGCGATGACCGGACGGGTGATGTATCAGACGGCGAGTGGCTGCATATCAATGGACGTGAATGGAAGCATATCCGCGAAGTGCTGATTTACGCCTTTATTTATGAAGGTGTTCCCAGCTGGGACAAGACTGATGGTGTGGTCACCATTCATGTGCCGGATCAACCGCCCATTGAGACCCGCCTGACCGAAGGTGAAAACCGTCGCACATTGTGCGCCATTGCCAGACTCGTAAACGAAAACGGCGCAATTAAAGTCGAGCGAATTAACCAGTACTTCAAAGGCCAGGACGAAATGGACCGGGCATTTGGCTGGGGATTTCGCTGGAGCGCCGGTTCTAAATAACACAGCAACAAAGGAAACAGGTATGAGCTTTTTCGACAAAGTTAAAGGTGCCATTAACTCAGGCCGTGACGAACTGACCCGCCAGGTTGGCCGTTTCAAAAACAAAAAATTCATGCAGGGCACCGTTGCTGTATGTGCCCGTATTGCCGTATCGAGTGACGGCGTAAGTTCGGAAGAAAAGCAGAAAATGATGGGCTTTCTGCGCTCTTCAGAAGAGCTGAAGGTCTTCGATACCAATGAGGTGATTGAGTTCTTCAATAAACTGGTTTCAAGCTTCGATTTCGATGTTGAAATCGGCAAGGGCGAAACCATGAAATACATCCTGGCGCTGAAAGATCAGCCTGAGGCCGCTCAGCTGGCCTTACGTGTTGGTATTGCCGTTGCGAAAAGTGACGGTAACTTCGATCAGGACGAGAAACTGGCCTCCCGCGAGATCGCTATCGCGTTGGGCTTCGACCCGGCTGAATTTGGCCTCTGATCCACATCCCTAAGGGTAAAATATGGTTTCCACACACATCGGCTTCCCGACTGAAACGGTCATTGTTTTTATTGCGCTTTCAGTCGGTGCCATCTTTATTGACCTGTTTATGCACCGTGATGACAAGCCTATTTCGCTGAAGAGTGCGGCGCTCTGGTCCGTATTCTGGGTTGTGGTTGCGATGGCATTTGCCGGTTTCCTCTATATCCACCACGGTGCTGAGGTTGCCAGTCTGTTTGTCACGGGTTATGCGCTGGAGAAAGTGCTGTCGGTCGATAACCTGTTCGTCATGATGGCCATCTTCTCCTGGTTCGCCGTTCCGGATCGTTATCGCCACCGTGTTCTCTACTGGGGGATCATTGGTGCCATTGTCTTCAGGGGCATCTTTGTCGCCATCGGTACGAGCCTGCTGAGTCTGGGGCCGTATGTTGAAGTTGTCTTCGCTATTATCGTTGCCTGGACAGCGGTCATGATGCTTAAAAGCGGTGATGACGATGATGAAATTGAGGATTACTCCCAGCATCTGGCTTACCGCATGGTTAAACGCTTCTTCCCTATCTGGCCGAAGCTCAGAGGGCATGCCTTCCTGCTTAACCAGAAGGAAGTGGATGCTGAACTGGCGAAACCAGAAAACAGCGATGTCACCATTGGCCGTGGTAAAAAAGCGGCGCTGTATGCGACCCCGCTGTTCCTGTGTGTGGCTGTGGTTGAACTCTCGGACGTAATGTTCGCGTTTGACTCGGTACCGGCAATCATTGCCGTCAGTCGTGAACCGCTTATCGTCTATAGTGCCATGATGTTTGCTATCCTGGGCCTGCGTACTCTGTACTTTGTCCTTGAGGCACTGAAACAGTACCTGGTTCATCTGGAGAAGGCCGTTATCGTGCTACTGTTCTTCATCGCGGCAAAACTCGGCCTGAATGCGACCGATCACATCTGGCATCATGGTTACAGCATCGCGGCAACAACCAGCCTGTATGTTGTACTGGGTGTACTGGCGCTGGGCATTCTCGCAAGCGTCATGTTCCCGGGCAAACCTGAATCTGAGGAAAAGGGGAGTTAATCCCCTTAAGTGTTAACCTGAACAATTACTAATCGAAGAGGTTATTTTATGAGTGTTTCTCTTTCCAAAGGCGGGAACGTCTCCCTAAGTAAAGCAGCTCCGTCAATGAAAAACGTCCTGGTGGGCCTTGGCTGGGATGCGCGTTCAACAGACGGTCAGGACTTTGACCTGGATGCTTCAGCATTCCTGCTGGCCTCAAACGGCAAAGTGCGCGGCGATTCAGATTTCATCTTCTATAACAACCTGACGTCATCCGACGGTTCCGTAACGCACACCGGCGATAACCGCACCGGTGAGGGCGATGGTGATGATGAATCGCTGAAAATTAAACTGGACGCCGTCCCGTCTGAAGTTGACAAGATCATCTTCGTTGTGACCATCCACGATGCTCAGGCTCGTCGCCAGAGCTTTGGTCAGGTATCCGGTGCGTTTATTCGTCTGGTTAATGACGATAACCAGACTGAAGTTGCTCGCTACGATCTGACCGAAGATGCGTCCACTGAGACTGCCATGCTGTTCGGCGAGCTGTATCGCCACAATGGTGAGTGGAAATTCCGCGCAGTAGGTCAGGGTTATGCTGGTGGTCTGGCATCTGTATGTGCTCAGTACGGCATTAACGCGTCCTGATCAAAAAGTAACTTTTCTACCCGGGGCTGTTAATGCAGCCCTCATTCAACTGTTTGCAGGAGCTAAAAATGGCAGTTTCTCTCGTAAAAGGCGGCAATGTATCTCTGACCAAAGAAGCACCAACCATGAATGTTGCTATGGTTGGCCTAGGCTGGGATGCCCGTGTAACCGATGGTCAGGGTTTTGACCTGGACGCTTCCGTGTTCGCAGTAGGCGAAGACGGTAAAGTGTTGTCAGATGCGCATTTCATTTTCTTCAATAACAAAACCAGCCCTGATGGCGCGGTAGAGCACCAGGGCGACAACCGTACCGGTGAAGGCGACGGCGACGATGAGCAGGTCAAAATCGATCTGACCAAAGTCTCAGCAGATATCAAAAAACTGGTGTTTGCCGTTACCATCTATGATGCAGAAGCGCGTAAACAAAACTTCGGCATGGTGAGCAACAGCTTCATGCGCGTTTACAACAACGACAACGGCACGGAAATTGCCCGTTTCGATCTGTCTGAAGATGCCTCAACCGAAACCGCTATGGTCTTCGGTGAACTGTATCGTCATGGCGCTGAGTGGAAGTTTAAAGCTGTCGGTCAGGGCTTTGCCGGTGGCCTGGCGGCTCTTGCCTCCCAGCACGGCGTTAACATCTAAAATAACGCTGAATCATACCCCGGCAATGCCGGGGTTTTTTTTGGTTGCGATCCGCTATCAGGAGGGGGGGGGCAGAAAGGGTTCGGGAATCTCAGAAAGCAGAGAGATGTTAATTCTGACGTGAGCCTTTTAAAGGCAGGAAACGGATTTTTCTCTGGTTGCTGGTTAAAGCCTGTATTCCGTGCCTTATATCAACAGCATGCCCCTCTGATATATGTTACGTTTGCGACTTATGAAGGCACGGGTTCTGGAAGATAAAATACCCGACCAATGGAAATTCCAATTCAACAGGTATAGAAACTTCAACGTGATGAAATATGGTGTCACACCATATATACGCCTCACCAGAAATCCAGCGTCCTGAACTAAGCCAGGGGAACCTATATAAACGCTGCGCTTTAAAATAATCAAAAATCAGGAGAGTTAATGTGAATCTACAATCCGGACAAAACATACCACTTCAGCAATCTGCGATCAGGCTGAATCTTCAGTACCCTACCAAATCCGGCTTTAAAGGCGAACCCGATACCTGCCTGTTCCTGCTTAATGCTCAGGGAAAGGTCAGCGGCGATTCTGACTTTATCTTTTACAATAATCTGTCTTCTCCTGAAGGGGCAGTAAAGCTCGTTACCGGTTCTCAGCAGTCCAGCATTGAGATAGCACTGGATCGTGTTCCTGCGAACATCAGTAAAATTGCAATCACAGTTGTCATTGATGGTGAAGATACCATCAGTGGGCTCAGTTCGTTGAGCATGCAGGCTCAAGGAATCGCTGAGTTCCAGGCTGAGACTCAGGGCCGCAGTGAGAAAGCAATTATCCTGGGTGAAGTATATCGGCACAATGGCGCCTGGAAGCTTCGTGCGCTCGGGCAGGGTTTCAACGGTGGTCTTGAGCCTCTGGCCATTAGCTATGGCGTTGATGTCGCACAGCCAGCTCCGCAGCCAGCAAAGCCTGCTCGTATCAGTCTGGAAAAGAAACTGGAAACCAGATCTCCGCGCCTTGTAAGCCTCGCTAAAAAAGCCTCGGTCAGTCTTACTAAAAATAAACTGGACACCCTTGAGGCAGCGGTTGCATTTGTACTTGACGCATCCGGCTCAATGAGTGGCCAGTTCAGTAAGGGTAACGTTCAGTCTGTGCTGGACCGCATCGCCGTTCTTGCCGCCCAGTTCGACGACGACGGTGAAATGGATGTCTGGGGATTTGGAGAGAAGCATAAGAAGTATCCAAACGTCACACTGGACAACCTGGACACATATATTCAGTCCATTCGCGGGGCTGGAAAGCGTTCAGCCTGGGAGAACCTGCCGGGCCTCGGAGGGACAAACAACGAGCCTCCTGTGATGGAAGAAATAGTCGACTACTTTAAGGACTCGAAAATCCCGGTGTATGTTGTATTTATTACCGATGGCGGGATCAGCAAGACCCGGGCGATTAAAGATGCAATCCGGCGTTCTGCCAACTACCCCATCTTCTGGAAGTTTGTCGGCCTGGGTGGTTCAAGCTACGGTATCCTCAAAAATCTGGATGACTTTACTGACCGCCGGGTTGATAACACCCACTTCTTTGCCATGGATGATTTCGGTTCGATTAGCGATGAAAAGTTATATGATAATCTACTGGAAGAATTCAGACCGTGGATCGATGAAACAAAAAGGTTAGGCATCCTTTAATACGCACAGTTTGAGCTTGGTTGAATGAGCTCTACAGCAGCTTAATACTGTAGAGCCTTTGTTCATTGGAAATCGTACAGGGAGGCGCATATGGACCGCATCAAGTACCTGAAATGGATAGCTGAAGAATCACCAAGTACGGCTCAGCAGCTGGTGGCCTGGTTAAACAGAGCAAGGCACTATACGCCCGACATGAAAGAGCATCAGGCAGGTGTACAGATTCAAGAAAAGGGGATTGTTGTAGGGCTTAGACAAAGTACTAATCGTTATCATGGAGATTGTCTGACCATACATGTGGTACGGCTTCCGGAAGAAATACAAAACAAGGGATGGTTTAAGTCTTTTCTGAAGCTTTGCTGTGAATCGAATCCCTGGTGCGATGTTGTAATAGAAGACGTGAAAAACCCATATTTATTAAGCTTTTGTAAGAAACTAAACTTTACTGTATTAGATGAATTTTACCCGAATACTTACATAGTAAACACAGATGCCATTATGAGTTTACCTATCCCACCCTTAGGGAGATACGAAACCTATCTTTATTAAACCTGCGAACCTTTACCGGTTGCGTGGGGAGCGGATGGACTTCGGCTAAAGAAAAATCACATCGTCTATTTTGACCAGAAAAAGCTAATCTGCTTGATGTAATGCAGAAACGCATTACATTAATATCTTCTCCCAACAATCACCTGAACAATTCCCTGATTGCTTTTCACCTCATACCAGTGCTGGCTCATAGTTAGTCCTTAAGCAAATTTGTTATCGGAATAAAGAACGAAGCCAGCCTCATCGAGGCGCATAACCTTCTTCCCTTAACGCCTGTTGTAATTTTTCAATTGCGCTTTTCATTACCCAGGCTTCTTCGTCACTCACAGCACAGCCACGAAGATCGCTCCAGCTCAGACGTTTAACTAATTGAGCAAGGGCCATAGTTTCATTCTCATCAAGCTGCAAACTCAGTGTCTCAATACCTTCCACTATCTAACCTCCCTTATACTGAAAAATGGCGCTTTATTTCTGACCAGATGCCGAAGCCTTGAATGCGGCCGGAACTGCCGTTGTTTCTACTTTACAGAAATGGAATTAAAAAGTGGTGGTGCTGGGCACGTTTCTTTTCCAGTCGGGGTTTAAGCCAGAGCCGAAACTCATTCAACTTCTCAGCAGCCAAAACCGCTTCAACGGGGAAAACTTTATATTTACCCTGCTGCTGAGGTTCACCCAACCATCGCCTGATGGCTCCGTCAGTCCATAAACGAGTCTCTTTGAGCCTGGTTACAGTGACCCATTTCCTGGACCATTCATCAAATTGTCGCTGGCGATCCCGATAACGTTGTTCTTCCTGCTGACGAAGCCAGTCGCGATCAACAGCGAATTTTCGGTATCCAACAAAGAGCCCTTGTACTTTGGCCATGACAACATTCCGGTTTGCTTAGAACTGTTCAGACAGACATGTCAGGGATAAAGCTGAAGAAAAAGGTACAACGAAGAATAACCAAGACATAGGCCTGCCGGGTAAGTGGTGCGGTGCACAGGACTGTCGGAAAGTACGCTCAGAGAGGGTCGTTTAAGCATGATGCACCACCGCCAGCCAGCCTTAATAATGGTAATGTACCACTGGGTTACCAGACAGACCAGTAACGCATCAAACATAAAACTGTTTTTTAAAAAACGTCAGGAACGTAGCCTGACCTTTTAACCAGTGGTGTAAAAAACATACAGATTGCTCTGAGGTATGAGGTTCAGCAACTAGCCTTGTCGACGCAGAAACATTAAGTAATCAATAGCAGCTATCGCAAACAATGGTGAAAACCACCACGTGCTTTTCAACAAGCCAAGCGGCAGAAAGAGTACAGTTGCCATCGAATAAACAAAAACACGAACCATACCATCTGTAATAAACATAGGCTATTTGCAATCTGAGGTTGGATTGTAGATTTTAGTTAGAAATGGATCAAAGTCCGTTTTGTGCAAAACTTGGTTGACAACCCTCTTTTGGAAGATGTGCCGTTTCGTGCAAAAGTTGGTTGGAGGCCAAGATGGCAGAGTTCGTAGGTTCGGCTGCTTCGCAAGCTGATTTCATTTGGAAGAACGCGGAAGACCTGTGGGGGGGGATTTCAAGCATACCGACTTCGGCAAGATCATTTTGCCGTTTACTCTGCTGCGTCGATTGGAGTGCGCACTGGAGTCTACACGGGAAGCATCGCTCGATAGCCAACCAGCCACGATTGAGTTCTTAGAAGCAGAGTTCAGTGTTGATTTCGATGCGCTGCTATCTTGACCGCCAATCAGACCCGCATGGTTCAGGTTTGTGTATGAGAGTCCCCAAATGGCTGTAGTTCTAACCAAAGCCTTGATTGAAGCCGGCCGCGCCGGAAATAGTGGGTACAGAAAAGGCAGTTGCTTGCGCTGGGCGTAAGTTACCCGCCGAAAAGCGGCTGGATCGAACGACTGATCGGCACTGAGGTATCTGACGAGCAGTACGAACGCTTTCTGGGGCACAGCACGAGCAAGCAGGCTGAACAGATCCTACGCGGAGAGCAGCCAGCCAAGGGGCTTCAGTATGCAAAGCGAGCGAAGAAGCTCGCTTCTGAAAGAAAAGCCACAATTGATCTGGATAACGAGCACCTGTCTGAAATCGAAAAGTATCGGTAGCCCTAGACTTTTAGCCGCTGAAGATCTCTTAGATACCATTGGTGAAACTTGCTGAAGTCAGCCTTCTGTTTCTCTACCGTGCTGTTATAGATCGCATCACTGGTAACCGCACAAGCAGTCCAGCCAGCCTCATAGACGAAGCGAGTAGCTATCGGTGACTTCTTCGGGGTGCTATCCCAGCGGTTTTTGAGCCACCGCGCAAGCCCTTCATCAAGAGGGACCACCAGATTTAGCTGCTGTTTTGTGCGAGTGATACCGACATAAAACAGCCGACGTTCCTCCTCGATTTCCTCTTCGGCCGGAGGGGTGTTCATCGATGTGCGAACGCTGTAAACATCATCGGGTTTGCCGCCAGGAAATTCCTGCTCATTCAGCCCGATCAGGGGTCGTCTCAGAAAACGGAATCTATGGTCACTCCCGTTTTTGCAACACCGATTTTGACGATAAGTTGGCTTGCTTGAATCTATCCGGCGTCTGAATGGGATTTTATTCCCGCGCCTCGATGAGTTCCGCGCCTGATGAACCTCCAGAAAATATACGGCTT
>NZ_JBLKBZ010000025.1:0-49176 GCF_047530935.1 Enterobacter sp. 03-F-07-AD-ECC
CTTTTCTTTCACCCAATGGGTGAAAGCTGAATTTCGAAGGAATGCATATTTATCAAGGCTTTGATTATGCTTTTTGAAGTACTGACGTAGAATCTAGGTCCCCAGTAACGCAGGTGCGATCCCACGCCCAGCGGAGTGACCACGCGTTTCACCTTCGGCAGCAGCGCCGTGATGGTGGCGTAATCCAGGTGATCGTAGTGATCGTGCGAAATGATCAGCAGGTCGATCTCCGGCATGCTGCTCGCCTGCCAGGGATACTCTCCGGCGAAGGCTTTGTTGAGGAATGAAAACGGCGCGGCGTAATTCCCGAGAACGGGGTCGATAAGGATCCGTTTCCCCGCCAGCTGCATATACCAGGAGGAGTGACCGAGCCACACCAGCGTCTCTTGCTCCCGCGGCAGGCTCGCGAGATCGGTTTTCACCAGCGGCAGCGGCTGTGCAGGACGGGCGTTTTCAGTCTTTTTGGTCAGGAACTCCCACATCGCCACCAGCATATTTTTGTCGCCGTTATAGCCTGGTGTGGGTAACGTATTGTGAAATTTGCCGTCGCGATACTGCGGCGAGGCCTCCACTTCCGTGAGCTGCGCACCCTGCGGTGGCTGGCCAAATCCGGCATTCAGAACAAACGGTAAACTCGCGGCTGAAGCAATAATCATGACAAACACCACGCAGATGAAGAGGAACTTTTTCATATCCTGACCCGAAAACGCGCCCCATCCGATGGTTTGCGCGGGCTGAACTTGATTATGAGTGAGTAAGCACTCATTATAGATATGATGATAAAGTCGTCAAGACGTTTTCGATCTTTGACATTCCGCGTTGCAGCGGGTCAAAGCACGTGTTTCAATCAGGGTTTTTACAATTGACAGGAGGAAAAATTTAGTGGCACGTCCGAAGAGTGAAGATAAAAAACAGGCCTTACTGGACGCCGCAACCGCGGCATTTGCGCAGTCAGGTATTGCCGCCTCAACGGCGTTAATTGCCCGTAAAGCGGGCGTCGCCGAAGGCACCCTGTTCCGCTACTTTGCTACCAAAGACGATCTGCTGAATGCCCTCTACCTGCACCTCAAGCAGGACCTCTGTCAGTCAATGCTCTCTAATCTGGATCGCAGCCTTACCACACCGAAAGAGCATACGCGAAACATCTGGAACAGCTATGTGGACTGGGGGATTCGTAACCCCGTGGCGCATGCGGCAATCCGCCAGATAGGCGTGAGTGAAAAGCTGAGTGCCGAAACGGAACTGGCGGTGAAAGAGATGTTCCCGGAGCTGCATGAACTCTGCCGCCGCTCGGTGCGCCAGGTGTTTATGTCCGATGAGTTTAAAACCTTTGGCGATGCGCTTTTCTTATCGCTTGCCGAATCCACAATGGAATTTGCCACCCGCGATCCTTCTCGCGCCGTCGATTTTAAAGCGCTCGGGTTTGAGGTTATGTGGCGCGGGCTTGCCCAGGAAGAGAGCGATGGACAGTAAATCCCTGCAGGAGCACGCCAAACGCGTGGCGCTGGAGCTGCCTTTCACCGAACACTGCTGGCCGTTTGGACCGGAATACGATGTGTTTAAGATAGGCGGAAAAATTTTTATGCTGATGGGCACCGTACATGGACGGCCCCACGTCAGCCTGAAGTCAGACCCGGAAAAATCGCTGTTAAACCAGCAGATTTATCGTGGAGTGGAACCGGGCTATCACCTCAATAAAAAACACTGGATTTCCCTCTACGGTACCGACGACGTTACGCCAGAGCTGGTGACCGATCTCATCAATGACTCGTGGAATCTGGTGGTGGATAAGCTGCCGAAAAAAGACCAGAAGTGGATCAGACCGGTTTGATTGTTCGTCTGAGACGAACAGTATAAGCGCTCGAATCGCACTTATCTTTTTCCGCGTCTCGCTGTAATCTGCTCTCCTTTCGCGCCCGCGTGCGGGCGAATTTCATTACCAGGAGTTGTTATGGATATTATTTCTGTCGCCCTGAAACGCCACTCCACCAAGGCGTTCGACCCCGCTAAAAAACTGACCGCAGACGAAGCGGAAAAGATCAAAACCCTGCTGCAATACAGCCCGTCCAGCACCAACTCCCAGCCGTGGCACTTTATTGTCGCCAGCACCGAGGAAGGTAAAGCTCGCGTGGCGAAATCTGCCGCAGGCACTTACGTCTTCAACGAGCGCAAAATGCTGGACGCTTCTCACGTGGTGGTGTTCTGCGCGAAAACCGCGATGGATGATGCCTGGCTGGAACGCGTGGTGGATCAGGAAGAGGCCGATGGCCGTTTCAACACGCCAGAAGCCAAAGCGGCGAACCATAAAGGTCGTACCTACTTCGCTGACATGCACCGTGTGGATCTGAAAGATGACGACCAGTGGATGGCGAAACAGGTTTATCTGAACGTGGGTAACTTCCTGCTGGGCGTGGCTGCACTGGGCCTGGATGCGGTACCGATTGAAGGCTTCGACGCCGCGATCCTCGACGAAGAGTTCGGCCTGAAAGAGAAAGGTTTCACCAGCCTGGTGGTGGTGCCGGTTGGGCATCACAGCGTGGAAGATTTCAACGCCACGCTGCCAAAATCTCGCCTGCCGCTGAGCACGATTGTGACTGAGTGCTAATACATACGGGCCGCTCGCAGCGGCCCTTTACGCCTTACTGATCACCAATCTGCGGTGCGGATGAACGTCACGATAGTACCCCCACGCAAAGGCGATCCAGCGCTCTTCCAGTTCCGCGTATGAACTTACTGGCGTGAGTCTCCACTCTTCTCCTTCCGTGCCGTCCGCCACGCTAATGCGATAATTCATGGTAAATGCCCAGTCGATCATGCGTAACCAGAACCGTTGACCGTCTCCGGTTTGCTCGCTGTCTGACACTACAATGTCGTATTCGCTTAGCACCCACTGAAAAAACAATTGTGGTAATCCGCTTATCACGCGTTGATGGACAGCGCGGGGCGTACGCCAGACCATAACTTGCGTTGCGGCACCGTGAGGAAAGGTGATCTCTTTATGGAACGCCAGCTTCACGGCATATGCCGTATAAGGTTTGCCTTCGTCGGTAGTGACGAGACGGTATTCATCGCTATAACGCGATTTCAGGAGCCGGTATCCTGCAGGTAGCAAATATCCCGGCAACTGAAAATCCACCGTGCCCCGCGCCAGGAATGCTTCTGTATGTTCGACATTTCGGGAGATAAGCCCGAGTTTTTGACTAAAATCTGCTGACTCAATCATCAGTGGCGACATCGGTGGTTTCTCATCGCGTAAGTATAGTCCACTTTACAACGCATCTAAATGACGCAGATTCAACAGGTTGAACAATGATTAATACAACGTGATCTGCGGATGCTTTACCCCACACACCAACGCATAACGCGTTAAGGTATCCAGACTGGCTCGTGTGATATTTGCTTCCATTCGTGAAACCGTTGGCGCGCTAACCCCCATCCTCTCTGCCACCTGCGCACGCGTCAGTCCGGCCTGGTTTCGCCATTGCGCCAGCATGTCACGCAGACGCGCTTTACGCTCTTCCGCATCAAAAGATGCCTGTACCTCGGAATCACTTAATAACTCTGCTCTTAATTCGTCCCAGTTAATAATCTTCTTGCTCATCTAACATCTCCTGTTGTCTCTTCAGTGCCAGACGGATTTCAGCGGAGGGGGTTTTTTGCGTCTTCTTAATAAAGACCCGCAACAGAAAAATGGTCTTCTCCCGTTGATAGACATAAATTCCGCGACTATGGAGCAGCCCAATTGTTCTTATTTCAAACAAGCCATGTGGCAACGGCTTGCTATCAGGCTCCCTCAATGCGGTTGGATGAGTACGCAATTTATCTAGCTGGCGAATCAACTTCGCCTGTACCACCGCAGGCAATGCGAGGATCTCCTCCCGAACCGCATGATGAACGATAAGTCTGAACATGGTTATTCATCCCTGACGATATTAACATATAAGGCAATTTGCATTAAAGGCTAATTTCACCTTTCGTGATTTACCTTACACGTTTGCGCCAGGATCAACCGAGTCCACGTCGATTCCCTGAATCCTTCTCGCAAAAAACTTACCTGGCCGGGTTACCGGCGTGCCAGATTCGTTCTGCATAGCGCCCAATCACCGCCAGCGACGCCGCGAGGAGCAGGAAGAACACCACTTTGTTCATGCCGTCCCAGAAGTATTCGAAATAGCGGGTGTAGAGGTTAATGCCGAGGAAGGTCAGACCAAAACCGCGCAGCATGCCGTCGTCGGTTTTAAGGCTGATGTAAATGCAGAGCACCGCCGCCACGGCGAACAGCAGCGCCCACGGCAGCAGCGAAGCCTGCGTAACGCCATACCAGTTGTCGATATCGTAGTTGCCGAAAATCGACATGATCCACAGGGCGACAAACAGATACGTGAGCCCCATCGCTTTGCTGGTCGTGTATAGATGGCGCGCCTGCAGCCTTCCGCGCAGCAGCCAGCACAGTGCCAGCAGCGCACCGCCGAAGAAGATAAAGCGTACCGGGTAGTTCATTCCCAGCCAGTAGGCGCCCCAGCCGGACATATAGCCCGTCTCCGCACCAAACCAGTTACCGAGTGAGAGCAGGAAAAACAGCCACACCAGGCCAGAGCGACCAAAGAAGCCCACCAGCCCGTAAACCGCACATCCCGCCAGGAACAGCGGTGCGATATGGCCGCTGCCGTTATCCAGACGCTCCCCAAGTTGCCAGAGCGCGATGGCGGTAAAGAGCACGCCGAGAAAAAGCATGGCTTCAGTGCTGTAATGCCACTGGGTTTCCCGACGCTGTCGGCTGAAGCCCCACAGATAAAACAGCACGGCAACCAGCGCAGGCAGCCCGATGCGGGCGATGGAGGAGAAAGAGAAGAATGCAATAATGCGCGCCATCAGTTCACTGTCGGAGAACAGGCTGCCGATAGCGATGATCACGCAGGCCAGCGCCGTCCAGAAGGCATAGCGGCTGAGCCGCTGCCAGTCCATGGTGACGCGTGTCAAGGTGCCCGCCAGACGCTGATGCTCGTCAGCGCTTAATGTACCTTCCTGCTGCCACTCGTTGAGCGCGCGGCGCAAAAGCCGCTCCTGTTTTCGGGTTACCTTCATTTTGCCTGCTCCGCCAGCCATTCCATCGCCCGCTCCCCCGCGTCATCCACCGGCAGATAGACCAGCAGCCGCGATCCATTACGCGGTGCAGAGTACCAGTACATCTGCTGCAGGGTAAACTCGCCCAGCTCAGGATGGGTAAACAGCTTGAGCTGGTTCTCCACTCCGCGCACGTCGTTGCGCTGATGCCACAGGGTTTTAAATTCTTCAGACACCGCAAAGAAACGCGCCAGTTTCGCTTCCCACAGCGGATCGCCCCGGTGCTCGGCCATCGCCGCGCGGAAATAGGAGACAAAGATCGGCAGCACGTCGTCACGCTTGCCAAGCCGCGCACGCCATGCGGGATGGGTGAGGAAAAGATAAATACAGTTGCGATCTTCCGGCGGGATCGCATTGAAATCGACGCCCATTAAGTGCCCGAAGCTGTCGTTCCACGCCACGATATCGAAGTTGGGTTTCTGGATGCTGGCGGGTTTCGGCATGAGGGTATCAAGCAAGCGACGCGTGCCCTCGCTGATCCCCTCGCAGCCCGTCGCCTGTGGCGCTTCACCCGGCGGCAATCCGGCCAGCACAAAAAGGTGGCGCGTCTCGGTCGGGGTGCATTGCAGCGCTTTTGCCACTGCCGCCATCACGGTGCTGGAGGGATTAACATCTCTGCCCTGCTCCAGCCACGTGTACCAGGTCACGCCCACGTCAGCCAGCAAAGCCACCTCTTCACGGCGCAGCCCCGGCGTGCGGCGGCGGCCGCTGCGCGGCAATCCAAGACGCTGTGGATCAAGGCTCTCACGCCGGGCGCGTAAAAATGCCCCCAGCTGTTTTCGCGTGTCGTCCTTGAGTGAGACAACAGGTTCAGACATCAGCGCCATAACTCCCCCTGCATGGTAGTGCCAGTACCAGTATAAGCAAGAACTGGTACCCGTTTATCAGATCGTTGATGCTACGACCATCTGTTGAATGACGCAATGGAGTTACCATGAATACGTCAGTTGTTTCACCGGGTCGCGCAGGCCTGATATTGCTGTTAACCGGCCAGATGCTGCCGCTGATTGATACCTCGATCACCAACGTAGCGCTGGACGCTATCACCCACTCCTTGCACGCCACCGCCACCGAACTGGAGCTGATTGTCGCGCTCTACGGCGTGGCCTTCGCCGTCTGCCTTGCCCTTGGCAGCAAGCTCGGGGATAACCTCGGGCGCCGTCGTCTGTTTATGTGGGGCGTGGCAAGTTTTGGCCTGGCGTCGCTGCTGTGCGGAATGGCGGGAACCATTGAGCAACTGCTTGCCGCGCGCATCATTCAGGGCGCAGGAGCGGCGCTGATCGTGCCGCAAATCCTCGCCACGCTGCACGTGACGCTAAAAGGCACGGCCCATGCGAAAGCGATCAGCCTGTTTGGCGGTATCGGCGGCATTGCGTTTATCGTCGGGCAGATGGGCGGCGGCTGGCTGGTGTCGGCGGATATCGCCGGGCTGGGCTGGCGTAACGCCTTCTTTATCAACGTGCCCATCTGTCTGGTGGTTCTGGGGCTGAGCCGTCGCTATGTGCCGGAAACCCGTCGCGAAACCCCGTCGCGCATTGACTGGACGGGCACCGTCCTGCTGGCCATCATTCTCTGCTGCCTGCTGTTTCCGATGGCCCTCGGCCCGCAGTGGCACTGGTCCTGGCCGCTGAAGGCCGCACTGATGGCGATTATCCCGCTGGGGTATTTGATGGTCTTAAATGCCCGTAAAAAAGAGCGTGAGGATGCCCATCCGCTGATCCCGCCGCGTCTGATGCAGCTTCGCAGCATCCGCTTTGGCGTGCTGATTGCGCTGCTCTTTTTCAGCGTCTGGTCCGGGTTTATGTTCTGTATGGCGCTGACCATGCAAACCGGTCTGGGAATGGCACCGTGGCAGTCGGGGAACAGTTTTATCGCCCTGGGGGTGACCTACTTTATATCGGCATGGTTTGCCCCGCGTCTGATTGCCCGCTACAGCACCAGCTCGATTCTGCTGACCGGGCTGGCGATTCAGATTATCGGCCTGCTGGCGCTGATTGCCACCTTCCGTCTCTGGGGCATGGACAACACGGCGCTGACGCTGGCACCGGCAACCGGGCTGGTTGGCTATGGGCAGGCGCTGATCGTCAACAGCTTCTACCGCATCGGGATGCGCGACATTCAGCCAGACGATGCCGGGGCGGCCAGCGCGATTTTAAGTACGCTGCAGCAGGCCGCCCTGGGGCTTGGCCCGGCGATTTTTGGTGCGATCCTGCTACACGCGCTGCAAAACCACCACGGCGATTACACCCAGGCGATTAACGTCTTCCTCGCCGTGGAAACCGGCATGATGATCGTGCTGGGGCTGGCAACGTTACGTATGCGCCATCGTCTGTGCCTGCCGGTTGTGAAAACCTGCCACGCCACCAAATAAGCCGCGAATTTGCATAATAGATCCGCAGCCGCCATTATGGGGCTGCATCAATACAGGAGACGTTATGCAGGAATTAATTGCTCAGGTTGAAGAGTTAGGGATTGAAATTAATCACACCACCTCGTTAGTGATTATCTTTGGTATTATTTTTCTTACCGCCATCATTGTTCATTTTATTTTGCACAAAGTGGTGCTCCGCGCTTTTGAGAAACGCGCGCAGGCCAGCAGCCATTTGTGGTTGCAGATCATTACGCAGAACAAGTTATTTCACCGCCTGGCGTTTACCCTTCAGGGGATAATCGTCAACGTTCAGGCGGTACTGTGGCTGCAAAAAGGCAGCGAAGCAGCGGAAATGCTCACCACCTGCGCGAAGCTGTGGGTGATGGTGTATGCCCTGCTCTCTTTCTTCTCGCTGCTGGACGTGATTTTTAATCTGTCGCAGAAAATGGCGACCGCCTCACAGCTGCCGCTGAAGGGGATCTTCCAGGGTATCAAGCTGGTGAGCGCCATTCTGGTGGGGATCTTAATTATCTCCCTGCTGATCGGCCAGTCACCCGCCATTCTGATAAGCGGCCTGGGGGCCATGGCAGCGGTACTAATGCTGGTGTTTAAAGACCCTATTCTGGGGCTGGTCGCCGGTATTCAGCTCTCCGCTAACGATATGCTCAAGCTCGGCGACTGGCTGGAGATGCCGAAATACGGCGCTAACGGCACGGTGACGGACATTGGTCTCACCACGGTTAAAGTCCGCAACTTCGATAACACCATCACCACCATTCCGACGTGGGCGCTGGTCTCCGACGCGTTCATCAACTGGAGCGGCATGTCTGCCTCCGGCGGGCGACGCATTAAGCGCAGCCTGAATATCGACACCACCAGCATTCACTTCCTCGACGAGCAGGAGCAGCAGAAGCTGATTCAGGCGAAACTGCTGAAGCCTTATCTGGCCGCGCGACATGAGGAAATAAACCTGTGGAATCAGCAAAACGGTGAAGGGGAATCGGTATTAAACCTGCGCAAGATGACCAATATCGGCACCTTCCGCGCCTATCTGAATGAATATCTGCGTAACCACCCGCGTATTCGTAAAGATATGACGCTGATGGTGCGCCAGCTGGCGCCTGACGCAAATGGTCTGCCGATTGAAATATATGCCTTCACCAACACGGTGGTCTGGGCGGAATATGAAGAGATTCAGGCTGACATCTTCGACCATATTTTTGCCGTGGTGGATGAATTTGGTCTGCGTATTCATCAGTCCCCCACCGGGAACGATATTCGCTCCCTGGCGGGCGGCATCGCACAATAATCAGGTACTGGCGCGGGAAATAAAGCGCCAGTCCAGCATCACCCTCTCCGTGGGCGCATCCGGGTTATCGATTTTATTCAACAGCAGATCGACTGCCTTGCGCCCGATATCCCGCGAAGGCTGTTCAATGGTGGTCAGCGAGATCATCTCCGCCAGCTCCGTACCGTCAAACCCTACCACCGCGATATCCTCCGGCACACGCAGCCCCACCTGCTGTATGGCACGCAGCGCCCCTGCCGCAAGGGTATCGGACACGGCAAATACCGCGTCCGGCGGGTTGTCCTTCAGCAGATTTTGCATCGCCGCCATGCCCGCGCTGGAGCTGAGATCGCGGGCATATTCCACCACCTGATAATCCAGATCCCGCAGGTGGAGCACGCTTTTGTAACCGCGTTCGCGCAGGCGGGCATATTTGTAGCTGAGATCGTGATTGATCATCGCGATACGTTTGCGTCCGCCGTCGGCAAGCTGGCTGATGGCATGCTGTGACGCGTCCACATCATTGATGCCCACGCAGGAGACCGTTCCGGCATCGGCGTATTCGGCGCACTGCACCCACGGCGCGGAGCCGATCAGGGCGGCAAGTTCAGGCAATTTTGAGAAGGCATCCATGGTGATAATGCCGTCGACGATTTTGCCCGACAGCAGGCTTAACCCCGAGCGGGAGCGTTCGATATCAGACCCGGAATTGCACAGCAAAATACGGTAGCCGTTCTTCTCGGCTTCCTCTTCAATGCCCTTCACCACTTCGGCACAGAACGGGTTGGCGATATTCGAGACCATCACCAGGATCATATAGCTGCGCGCGGTGCGCAGCTGGCGTGCCAGCAGGTTGGGCTGGTAATTGCTCTCTTTGATGGCCTGCAGGACGCGCTCGCGGTTTTTCGCCTTCACGGTATCGCTGTTGTTAAGCACGCGCGAGACCGTTGCCACGGACACTCCGGCAAGCTGAGCGATTTTCTGAATTGACATAGCGACGGCACTTCCTGCGGTTAACGTTTTATGCAGGCTACCATAAATTCGTTGCCCGGCGAACCGGGCAACGCGTTACGCTTGCACACGAACCCAGCGCTGCTGCTGATGGCTTTTCACAATGGCATCAATGATATACATCACGTTCGCCCCGTCGTGGAACGTCGCAAACGCCGGCCGTTCGGGCATCACGCCGACCTGCACGGCACGGTAAAACTGCGCCATCATGTTTTTAAACGCATCGGGCCAGCCTTCGATGTGTCCGCCGGGGAAGTGAGCGCTGTCGGCCACATCGTGGTTCATCAGACCCGGATCGTCACTGAGCGTCTGATTGGCCTGTGCACGATGGCCAATCCACAGCTGTTGCGGCACCTCCTGATCCCATGCCACCGACCGTTCGCTGCCGTTGATTTCAAACGTCAGACGGTTTTTGCGCCCGGCGCTCACCTGCGAAACGCTAAAGCAGCCTTTGCTGCCGTCGTCAAAGCGGAACAGGACTGAGCCAACGTCTTCGGTGGTGACCCGCTTGTCTTCATACTGCGCGTTTTCGTCATGAGTGAAGGTGTGATTGCCTGCCACGTTTGCCTTGCGCGTCGGCCAGACGATGGATAAATCGGCCATCACCTCGATGATGCGACGCCCGGTAACAAACTGCACCGTGTCACACCAGTGCGAACCGATATCCGCCACCGCGCGCGACGCACCGCCCAGGGCCGCATCCACCCGCCAGTTGTAGTCCGTTTCCAGCAGCATCCAGTCCTGCAGATAGCTGCCGTGCGCGGCGAAGATCCGACCGATGCTACCCGCCCTCATCATGCTTGCGGCCTGGCGCACCATGGCAAACTGGCGATAGACAAAGCTGACGCCGTGAATCACCCCTGCCTGCTCCGCCAGCGCTACCAGCTCACGCGCTTCGTCCGGGGTCATGCACAGCGGCTTCTCGGAGAATACGTGCTTTCCCGCGCGCAGGATCTGGCGGTTAATCTCCGCGTGCAGATGGTTTGGCGTGCAGTTGTGCACCACGTGTAAATCCGGATGTGCAAGCAACGCTTCCACGCTGTCGAAGGCGTGCGGCACGTTAAGCTGACGCGCTTTTGCCTGCGCCTCGGCAAACGTACCGTCGCAGAGCGCCACCACCTGCACAAACCCGAGACGCCGAAGCGCCTCGATATGCGCCGGGCCGATAAACCCGCTGCCGATAATGCCGACGTTAATCATCGTTACCCCCTGCGGCAAAATCATCAAACGCGCGCCCGGAGACCGGAATGATGTGGCGGCGGATAAACTCGCTGCCTTCCCTCGCGCCGGTATCACCATCCTTCAGGCAGCACTCCCACTCCAGCACCGCCCAGCCGTCGTAGTCGTACTGGGTCAGCTTGCTGAAGATGCCGTTGAAGTCGATCTGCCCGTCCCCCAGTGAGCGGAACCGCCCGGCCCGGTTGAGCCACGGCTGGTAGCCACCGTAGACGCCGCTGCGCCCGTTGGGGCGAAACTCGGCATCCTTCACGTGAAACGCTTTAATACGCGCATGGTAGATGTCGATAAAGGTCAGGTAGTCCATCTGCTGGAGCAGCATATGGCTTGGGTCGTAGAGAATGTTGCAGCGCGGGTGGTTATCAACAAGCGCCAGAAAACGCTCAAAGGTCACTCCATCGTGCAGATCTTCCCCCGGATGCAGCTCAAAGCAGACGTTCACGCCCTGCTCGTCAAAGGCGTCCAGAATCGGGCGCCAGCGGGTTGCCAGTTCCTGGAACGCCGCCTGAAAACGCTGCTCATTGTGCGGCGGCCACGGGTAGAAAAACGGCCATGCCAGCGAGCCGGAGAAGGTGGCGTGCACCTTCAGGCCTAATCTCGCCGAGGCCACAGCGGCCTGTTTCAGTTTTTCTGTGGCCCATGCCTGCCGGGCGGCGTCATTGCCGCGTACGGCTGCAGGGGCGAAGTGGTCAAACGCGTCACTGTACACCGGGTTTACCGCCACAAGCTGGCCTTCCAGATGGGTCGACAGCTCGCTGATCACCAGCCCGTGCTCCGACAGCGTGCCGGTGATGTCATCACAATAGGTCTGGCTTTCAGCCGCTTTCTGCACATCAAAAATAGCCGGATGGTTACAGGGGATCTGCACCGCCTTATAGCCCATCGCTGCCGCCCAGCCCGCCAGCCCGTCGAGCGTGTTGAACGGTGCATTCACACCAATAAATTGCGACAGAAAAATACCCGGTCCCTTAATCGTTCTCATACCACCTCCAGAACATTACGCCTTGTCATCGTCATACTTAAACGTGAGAAGGAAAATCAGCGCGATCGCCGCGGCAGCCACCGCCGGGATCCACCAGAACGTGACCCACGCCTGCGGAACGGCCTGCCCGGCCACCAGGCGGTTATAGAGCGCGCCGGATATCTGCGAGCCAAGCAGCATGCCGATGCCGTAGGTGAACATCACGATCATGCTCTGCGCCTGACCTTTAACCTTTTCGCCTGCGACCCGGTCGGTATAGATAAAGCCGACGACAAAGAAGAAATCGTAGCAGACGCCGTGCAACAGAATGCCGAGATAGAGCAGGATGCGCCCCTCTTCACTCACGCCCAGCGCAAACATGGCGTAGCGCACAAACCACGCCAGCATGCCGATCAGCAGCATGATTTTCACGCCCAGACGGCGGAACAGCAGCGGAATGACCAGCATGAAGAAGATCTCAGACATCTGCCCGAACGACATGGCGGTACTGACATCCGCAATACCCGCATCCGCCAGATACGAGGCAGTGTAGGCGTAGTAGGTCCCCAGCGGGACGGAGATCAGCATCGCGCAGACGGAAAAGACGAAAAAGTGGCGGGTTTTAAGCAGCGCAAAGGCATCCGCGCAGAAGAGATCGCGAACCTGCACCGGCAGCCCTTTCGCGGGAGCAGGCGTGTGCGGTAGCGTCAGGCTGTAGAGAGCCAGCAGCACGGAGCTGACTGCCGCCACCTGGAAGATGGTGACGCTTGCCGCCACGCCGGTGACGCCGATGAAAATGCCCGCCACAATCCAGCCGATAGTGCCAAACACGCGCACCACCGGGAAGGTTTTATCCACGTTCGCCAGGCTGTGAAAGGCGATATTGTTGGTCAGCGCCAGCGTCGGCATATAGCAGAGCGTATAACCAAACAGCAGACCGATCAGCAGCGCACCGTTTTCAGCAATCAGCGCGCCCGGCACGAACCAGAGGATTGCTGCCCCGGCCAGATGCATCACCGCCATCACCTTTTGCGAAGCGAAGAAGCGATCCACCAGCATGCCGAGCACAAACGGCGACAAAATAGAGGCGATAGGCCCGGCGGAGAACGCATCGCCAATCAGCAACGACATGTTGTGCTGGGTCATCACCAGACCCAGCGTGACCGACCAGCTTCCCCAGATAAAAAACTGCAGAAACATCATCAGCGACAGACGCGGCACCAGCAGCCGGTGCGGTGCTATCGCTTTTCCACTACTTTCAGTTGTTGACACCATGATAAGCCTCACCCTCAAAAGTAATCGATTACAAAACAGTTCAAACAAAAAAGTAATCGATTACAAAATAAAGATCCTGTGGATCGTAGAAGATTTGGGAGGGGGGTCACGATAAAGAGGCTTGCCTGATAAACAGATGTGTTCTGATTGGAATTATAGCCAATAGGCTATAAAATAAGATGATAGCGCTGGCGGACTTTGAGTATCACAGACATCTGGCGAATAAGGAGGCCATATGGCAACGCTAAAAGAACTTATGGCACAACAGAGCGCGGAAAGTCAGGAGCGCATTGCGGCGAAAGTTGAAGTGATGCGCAGAATTGTTGCGCTGAACCAACTGCGGGAAGAGCTCAATATTTCGCAGACAGAACTGGCCGCGGCAATGGGGGTAAAACAACCCACGGTGGCGAAAATCGAACAGCCGGGAAACGACCCCCGACTTTCAACGCTCAAACGCTATGTGAGTGCGCTTGGAGGGGAGCTAAGCATCGATGTAACGTTACCAAACGGGAAACGGATAGCGTTTGAGATTTAATAGTGCAACATGTAGGCCCGGTAAGCGCAGCGCCACCGGGCGTGAAGGCAGGTGCGGTCTGGTTTGATGCGGTCTGTTGCCCTCACCCCGGCCCTCTCCCACAGGGAGAGGGAGAAAAACGGGCTACTTTTTGCGTGAGAGCTTAAACGCGATAAACAGGAACACCACCCACACCGGCAGCAGCATCGCGGACAGACGCATGTCCTCAATGGTGCACATCAGCACCAGGATCATCGCCAGGAATGCAATACAGATGTAGTTGCCTGCCGGATAGAGCAGCGCCTTAAACTGCGTCTCACGCCCCTTGCGGCGCATCGCGGCGCGAAAACGCAGGTGCGCCAGGCAGATCATGATCCAGTTCAGTAGCAGCGTGGCGACAACCAGCGCCATCAACAGACCAAAGGCGGATTTCGGCAGCAGGTAGTTGATCAGCACCACCAGCGACGTAATGGCCCCGGAAAGCAGCAGAGAGTTGACCGGCACGCCGCGGCGGCTGACGCGGGTGAGGAATTTCGGGGCGTTCCCCTGCACCGAAAGGCCAAACAGCATGCGGCTGTTGGAGTACACCCCGCTGTTATAGACCGACAGCGACGCTACCAGAATGACGAAGTTCAGCGCCGAGGCCACCACGTTGCTGTTCAGATCGTGGAAAATCATCACAAACGGACTGCTGTCGGACTTCACTTCCACCCACGGGTAGAGCGCCAGCAGTACCACCAGCGAGCCGATGTAGAACAGCAGAATACGGTACACCACCTGGTTAACCGCTTTTGGAATGCTTTTATGCGGATCGCGCGCTTCGGCCGCGGTGATCCCAATCAGCTCCAGCCCGCCGAACGAGAACATAATCACCGCCAGCGACAGGATCAGCCCCTTCCAGCCCGTCGCCAGGAAGCCGCCGTGCTGCCAGAGGTTGTCGAGAGTGGCCCGCTCGCCGCCGTGGCCTGAGAACAGCAGCCACAGGCCAAAGCCGATCATGCCGATAATCGCCAGCACCTTGATCAGCGCGAACCAGAACTCGGTTTCACCATACAGGCGCACGTTCACGAGGTTAACGGCGTTGATGATAATAAAGAAGGCCGCAGCCCAGACCCACGTTGGCACCTCGGGCAGCCAGTACTGCATATAGATGCCTGCGGCGGTCAGTTCGGCCATTCCCACCAGCACAAACATCACCCAGTAGTTCCAGCCGGAGAGGAAGCCTGCGAACGGGCCCCAGTATTTATAGGCAAAGTGAGCGAACGAGCCTGACACCGGCTCTTCGACGACCATCTCGCCGAGCTGGCGCATGATCAGGAAGGCGATAACCCCGGCGATACCGTAGCCCAGCAGGACCGCCGGGCCAGCCATCTGAATGGCGGGGCCGATACCCAGGAACAGCCCGGTACCGATCGCGCCGCCAAGGGCAATTAACTGAATATGTCGATTTTGCAAACCACGTTGCAGCGTCGGGTTCTGTTCCGACGAAGCTTCAGCGCTACCGTTGCCTGAAGCGGATGACGCGTCTTTCACGTCCTACCCCTGTCTCTTTTTTAGAAGGGGCACGTTTTAACACTTCATGCTGGTGGTAGCAAGTTTAACGCCGGGCCACTGCGTGCACCCGGCGGATAAACGTCACGAACCGATGATCCCACCGTCCGCTTTGATGATCACCACCGTCGACGAACGCGGACGTCCGTTCGGGTTCGCGTCTGGCCAGTTGGAAACAGCACGCGGATTGGCCGGGTCGGTAATATCATCCCCGCCCTCTCCCGGATGCTGAATGTTAATAAACAGCGTGCGGTTGTCCGGCGTAAACGCAATCCCGGTGATTTCACACCCGCGTGGGCCGGTCAGGAAACGGCGATACTCATTGGTGCCCGGAATGGTAGCCACCATCTGGTTATTGCCCATCCCTTCGTACGCTTTCTTATTAATGGTGCTGGAAGAGACATCGGTCTGGATCCACAGCACGCCCTGGTGATCGAACGACAGGCCATCCGGGCTGCCGAATGCTGCCCCCTGCATGGAGCCTTTGGCCTTCGGATCGTCGCTGTCGGTACGCCCGGCCATCACCAGAATATCCCACTTAAAGCGAGCGGCGGCCGGATCGGCTCCCTCTTCGTGCCAGTGCATAATATGACCAAACACGTTGTTGGCTCGCGGGTTGGCGGCATCGACCGGCGCCTTACCCTCTTTACCGCGATCGCTGTTGTTGGTGAGCGTACAGTAGACGCTGCCGCTGGCGTGCGGATCGACCGCAATCCACTCTGGACGATCCATTTTCGTTGCCCCCACCACGTCGGCCGCCAGACGGGTTTTAATCAGCAGATCGCCCTGGCTTTCGAAACCGTTGCTTTTATCCAGGCCATTCTGCCCGAAGATCAGCGGCAGCCAGTCGCCGCTCCCCTCCTCGTTGAACCGGGCAACGTACAGCGTGCCGGACGTCAGCAGCTGCATATTGGCTTCACGGTTGGCAGGATCGTATTTTTTGTCCGAGACGAATTTATAGATGTACTCAAACTTCTGGTCGTCCCCCATATAGACCACCACGCGGTTATCGGCGGCGAGCGTGACGGCGGCGCCTTCATGCTTGAAGCGGCCCAGAGCGGTGTGCTTGCGCGGCGTGGAGCTGGGATCGTAAGGATCAATCTCCACCACCCAGCCGAAACGGTTGGGTTCGTTAGGGGTTTTATCGACGCTGAAGCGGTCATCCACCTCGTTCCAGCGGTAGGATTCATCGCTGTCGCTGATGCCGTAGCGTTTTTCCAGCGGATTAAGATCGGCTTTTTTGACAAAAATATCCGACCAGTTCTCCTCGCAGGTGAGATAGGTGCCCCACGGCGTATGGCCGTTGGCGCAGTTTTGCATGGTGCCCAGCACGCGTTCCCCCTGCGGGTCAGCGGCGGTTTTCATTAAGTCCTGATGCCGCGCCGGGCCGGTAAGCTGCATCGGCGTATTGACGGTAATGCGGCGGGCATACGAAGACGGGCGAACTACCTGCCAGTCGCTGCCCGATTTTTTCACTTCCACCACCGACACGCCCATCGCGTTCTGCCCCTTGCGGGCCTTGTCGAGATTCCAGTTGGCCGTGCCGTCGGTAAACAGCATCCCGTTATCGATGTACTCATGATTCAGCGCCAGCAGGCCATGTTCCGGGTTTTGTTTCCCTTGCGGCAGGCTAAACCACGCCATCCCGTCGTGGTGCATGCCCGCCTGCACGGCCTGTTCGTCGGTGGTGTTGCTGGCATCCTGTTTAAACGTCGGCATGTTGTTCTTGATCCCCGTCGGGTCACCCCAGCGATAAAACGGACGGGCGATATAGCCTTCCGGCACCCTGACCGTATCTTCCGTGGATACGTCGATGCTGGTAAAGCCCAGGGAAACCGCTTTTGCCAGTGCAGATGGCTTTGATACTGCGGCAATGGCGCTTTCAGGTTTGATCAGAAAAGGGAATGAAGCGGCAGCACCCGCCACGGCGCCCATCTGTAAAAAACGGCGGCGGGAGAGGAATACCTCCGCAACCTCGGAGAATACCGGGTTAGCGCTGCGGTTAGTGATATCGTCGCGATGTTCTTTTTTAAATACAGATTTGAGGGGTCTGCCCATAGCGGCTTCCTGTCATTGGCCAAGAGGTAAAGGTCTGGAGGCCAGTGTAAGAAGCTTTTATTACAATTTTATAACAAGGTACGGAAGGATGGGGCATCCCTGCCCCGGATAACGAGGTGGAACGCTTAGAACTCGTAGCCAACCGAGACCTTAAAGGTACGCGGTTCGCCCTGCGTGATGTAGGTGCCGGAATCGTCAACGCTGGACCAGTAGTTTTCGTTGGTCACGTTGTCGATGCCCGCGCGCACCGTCATCTGGTTTTCATTGTGGTTCACCGCGAAGCGATAGCGCATGCCCAGATCCAGCGTGGTATAGCTGTCGAGCTTTTTGCTGTTCGCAAGGTCGGCGTACTGCGTGCCGGAGTGGTTGACGCGGGCGGTAGCCGTCAGGCCCTCAATCGGTTTGATGTCGTACTCTGCGCCCAGCACGGCGTAGAAGTTCGGGACACCAATGGCATCGTTGCCCTGATTCACGCCGTTTTTGGTTTTGGTCAGCTCGGCCTGCAACCAGGTGGCGCTGGCGTTCAGACGCATCCCGAGCATTGGCTCGCCGAAGACGTTCAGCTCTACGCCACGGTTACGCTGCTCAGCGTCCAGGCCGTAGTGACCGCTGTCGTCAAGGATCGCCGACGGCATTTTGATCTCAAACAGCGCCAGGGAGCCGCCCACACGACCAAAGTCCGCCTTCACGCCCACTTCATTCTGCTTAGAGTGAACGATACCGGTGCTCTGGCCGTAGTTGGTGGCCGTGTTGGGCGCGGTTTTACCCGGCTGCAGCGCTTCGGTGTGGTTGGCGTAAAGCGAAATTTCCTCCCACGGTTTATAAACCACACCGTAGGTTGGCATCCAGCGGCTGCCGTCAAAACCGTCCGCGTCGTTTTCCGCACCGGTAATTTTGTTGTACCCGCGGATGACCACTTTCTGATGACGTGCACCAGCGGTAAACAGCAGCTTGTCATCCAGCACGCCCAGGGTATCACTCAGCAGCCAGCCCTGAGTGCGGGTGCGCCCGCTGGTCAGCGGATCGCTGTATTTGCCGCCAGAGCCGTTGAAATTGGAGCTGTCCGGCATCGCGACGCCGGTGTTGTGGTAAATGTTGGTGGTTGGGTTATCCGCCGTCGCCGACATTTTCCAGGCGATTTTTTCGTTTTTGGTCATCGCGGAATACCCCACGTTGACCTTGTGCGAGACAAAGCCGGTAGTGAAGTGACCGCGTATCCCCGCCATACCGCTGACGGAATCGCTGATACGGTTGGTATCAAGACGGCTGACCGTGGCCTTACCGCTCTTGTCCACCAGCTTCGGCGCGCTGTAGATCCCCTCTTCGTGCGCGTGCTGCGCGCCGAGGCCGGTATAGGCCGTCCAGTTGTCAGTGATGTCGTACTCGCTGCGCCACATCCCGAACTCGTTTTCAATGTCGCTGTAGGCCCATTTCTGCGAGAAGTTACGATCGTTTTTCGGCGGCTCAGGCACAAAGTCCACGGCGGAAATGTTGACGCTGGTCGGGCTGCCGTGGAAGGTTTTCTTCTGATAGCCCAGATCCAGCGAGGTGCGGAAATTGTCGCCTTTGTAATCCAGACCGGTGGAGAGCAGCGTGGTGCGGCGGCGGTCGTTCGGCACGCCGGTTTCCCCTTCCCGGTGAACCAGGTTCACGCGCGCGCCGAACTGGTCGTTGTCGCCAAAGCGTCGGCCTGCATCGAGCGTGGTGCCAATCTGTGAGTCGGAGGTGTAGTCCACGCCCACTTTCGCCTGCGGGACGTCGCCCGCATGTTTTGGCTCAAGGTTAATCATCCCGCCCACGCCGGAGCTTGCCGCGCCGTTCATCAGCGAGTTTGCCCCTTTGAAAATTTCAATGCGATCGACCATCTGGGCATCCACCACCTGACGCGGCAGCACGCCGGACAGGCCGCCAAAGGTCATGTCATCGCCGTCAAACTTCAGGCCACGAATACGGAAGGTTTCGGCGCTGTTACCGTAACCCTGAACAAACTGCACGCCCGCATCGTTGGCAACCACATCAGCAATGGTTTTCGCCTGCTGATCTTCCACCAGCTTCGAGGTGTAGCTGATGATATTAAACGGCACGTCCATGGCATTCTGCTGGCCGAGCATCCCCAGACGGCCGCCGTTTGCCACCTGTCCATCCAGGAAGGCGGGTACCAGCTGGTCGCCGCCGGGAGTGAAATCAGGCCCGGTGGCAGACTGGACGACCATGGTGTCTTCTGGCTTTGCCTCTGCCGCCAGGGCAGCGTGGGTCACTGCGCCAACTGCGAGCGCCAGCAGTGTTTTATGCATTCTGGTGTTGTTCATAATGGACTCATTAAATGTGCGCGCAAAAATGGCCCGTTGTCGGGCCTTAGAAAAGCTTATGTGTAATGCAAATGAGAACTATACGCATTATATCTGCGTTAGCAAGTGTAACCGCGCGTTTCGGCCTGAGGACAGGGGGTTAAATGAAGCCGGGGAAGAGAGAGATGTTACAGAGGGAAAGCGTGACGCACAGCCACCCCGGATCCGGGATGGCTGCAGGACATTATTTTTTCTTGTAAATATCGGCCGTGCCGTGAATTTTGTTGTTGGTATTACCTGACGTGAGCACCAGTACGTCGGCACCTTCTTTATCTGCTTTTTCAATCAATTCTTTCTTTGCATCATCAATAGAGACTTCATTTGAAGTGCTTACCGTACCGATTTTTTCATACTGCGATTCGACTTTCTCGAATTCATTTTTCGTCAGCAGTTCAGCCGCAAAGGTATTGGTGGTAAACAGAAACGCCGTTCCCAGCAAAATAGCAGTCGTCTTTTTCATAACCTTTTTTCCTTGAGATTAATCAGCAACTACGAAAAACCTCACACATGATGGTGAGGTTTTATGAGCATGGTAGAGAATCTCAGGAAATGCCACACGTTAAGGAAAATTCTTTTATAACAACCCATTGGATTAAATTACTAACGAACATTAAGAATATTCAAAAACGCGCGCCGTACCAGCAATATCAATACGCACCGCCGCCCCCGGGTGCCATCCAGGCTGACTGACGGTTTTCAGGGTAATCGGCTCCGTTTGTCCGGCTAACGCCAGCGTCAGCGTGGAGAGCTGGCCGGTGAAATCCACGTCAACAATCGATACCGGGCTTTCGTGCGCCGCGCATGCCGTCACATGCAGTTGCTCAGGGCGCAACATCACTCTGCCCTGCCCCGTCGCCTGGGCGTTATCCGTGGGCACCTCGCCCAGCGCGCAGAGCGCATAGCCGCTGGCGAGCTGAGCAGGCAGGATCACCGCATCCCCCAGGAACAGCGCCGTCTCTTCATCCACGGGCTGGCTATAGACCTGATAAGGCGTGCCGACCTGAGTGAAACGTCCGGATCGCATGACCGCCACCTGCGTGGCAAAGGACAACGCTTCGTTTTGATCGTGGGTAACCAGGATCGAGGCCACGCCCGCTTCCGCCAGCAGGTCAGCCGTGGCCTTACGCGTCATGGCGCGCAGGCCGGTATCCAGCGCCGAGAAGGGTTCATCCAGCAGCATCAGGGAAGGACGCTGCGCCAGCGCGCGGGCAAGCGCCACGCGCTGCTGCTGGCCGCCGGAAATCTCATGCGGCCAGTGCGTGGCGAGTTGTCTGTCAAGCGAGACCATCTCCATCAGTGCTTCCACGCGCTGGCGCTTCTCGTGGCGGGTACCGTCTAATCCCCAGGCAATGTTGTCTGCCACATTAAGATGCGGGAAGAGCGCCCCCTCCTGAGGAACAAAGCCAATTTTACGCAGATGCGCGGGAATAAAGTTGTTCTGATCGAACAGGGTTCGGCCCTGCATCACGATCCGTCCGCTATCCGGCGTTTCGAACCCGGCAAGGATACGCAGCAGCGTGGTTTTACCCGACCCTGACGGCCCGACAATCGCCGTCCGGCTTCCCGGCGCGACGCTCAGGTTTAAGCTGTCGAGCACCTGCGCATCGGAAAACGATTTAGAAATGGACGTTAATTCAAGCATCTCATAGCCCTGCAATTTTTTTGGACTGCATATAAAGAATGGCGGTCAGCGGAAGTGAAATCAAAATCATCAGCATGGCGTAAGGCGCAGCGGCAACATAATCGATCTCGCTGGTCAGCGCCCAGAAACCGGTGGACAGCGTGCGCGTTCCCAGCGGGGAGAGCAGCAGCGTCGCCGTCAGTTCGTTACTGACGCCAAGGAAGACCAGCGCCGCCCCTGCCGCCGCACCGGGCGCGGCCAATCGCATGGTGACGCTCCACAATGCCTTCGCGGGCGTGCTGCCCAGACTGCGCGCCACATTTTCGAGCTCCACCGGCGCCTGGGCAATCCCGGCCCGCAGGTTAATGAGCGCACGGGGCATAAACATCAGCAGATAAGCCAGGAACAGCGTAATTTCGGTCTGATAAATCGGACGTGCATAGTGAATGGTGACCGTGACCAGCGCGAGGGCGGTGACGATCCCCGGCAGAGAGCTGGTGATGTAAATGCACCCTTCCAGCATCCGGAAGATGCGGTGCGGATAACGGATACCGAGCCAGGCGATGGGAATGACACAGGCGGTGGTCAGCAGCGCGCCGCCCACGCCGAGCATCAGCGTCTGGCGCAGCGAGTGCCAGAGATCGGCGCTCATCCAGTTCTGTACGCCGCCAAGCCATATCCAGCGACACAGCACAATGAGCGGTACGCCCAGCGCCAGCACAATCAGCACGAGGAAAAACAGCTGGCCCAACACCGCTGCAACAGGCTTTAGCGGCCAGCGCGTCTGTTCACGTGCCGCCCCTGCGGCGATGCGCGCATAACGGGCTTTCCCGCGGGTGACCCCTTCCAGCAGCAAGATGGCCAGACAGCATAGCGCCAGCACACCCGCCAGCATGTTTGCCGCCGGGCCACTGAATGTCGACTGGAACTGGTCGTAAATGGCGGTGGTGAAGGTATCAAAGCGGATCATCACGTACAGGCCATATTCCGCCAGCAGATGCAGGGCCACCAGCAGCGCGCCGCCGCAAATCGCGAGCTTAAGCTGCGGTAACACCACGCGAAAAAAGACCCGCCACGGCGGCGTGCCGAGCGAAGCGGCAACATCTTCAAGCGTTGGATCCAGACGACGCAGCACCGCCGCCACGGGCATATAGATAAACGGGTAGTAGGCTAGCACGGAGAGAAACACGCCCGCAGAAAGCCCATGCATGGAAGGCACCACACTCACCCAGGCGTAGCTTTGCACGAACGCGGGGATGGCCAACGGGGCCACCGCCAGCGCAGACCAGATCCCCCGCCCGGCCAGCAGAGTACGTTCCGTCAGCCAGGCTATCGCCACGCCGGTGACGATACAGAGTGGCACCGCTAAGGCCGTCAGCCACAGCGTGTTGCTGAGCAGCTCAGCGACACGCGGGCGAAACACCAACGCCTTAATGGTTTCCCAGCCCGTCTCAATGCCTATGGCAATGATAAAGCCCAAAGGCAGAAGCGCCATTAATGAAAACAGGACAGCTAACGCAACCATCGGCAGCGCAGGACGCCTGCGGGCAGGCTCCCGCACTCTGTTTTTGCCGATGTCGAGACTCAGACCAGACATAGGACGTTCACTTTACTCTCAGGAT
This sequence comes from Enterobacter sp. 03-F-07-AD-ECC, assembly GCF_047530935.1. NCBI lineage: Bacteria > Pseudomonadati > Pseudomonadota > Gammaproteobacteria > Enterobacterales > Enterobacteriaceae > Enterobacter > Enterobacter sp. 03-F-07-AD-ECC. The sequence continues at coordinate 22,981 of NZ_JBLKBZ010000025.1, forward strand.
CACAGCAGGCCAGCTTGCGTCATCAGCTCGATGACTTTTTTACTGTTAAGCGTGGAAGGTTCCACTTTCGGTGCATCCAGATCGTTCAGCGGCACCAGTTTCGGGTTAGAGGCCGCGTTCACGCCCACCGCATATTCAAAGGCGTTATTGGTGCGCAGGCTCTCCTGCCCTTCTTTGCCGGTGATGTATTTAATGAAGGCCTGTGCCTGCGCTTTGTGTTTGCTGGACGCCAGCACGCCGCCGCCGGAGAGGCTAACAAAGGCGCCCGGATCCTGGTGTTTGAAGTAGTAGAGCTTAGTGTTTTTGCTGTTTTCACCCGTTTTGGACTGATCGACAAAACGGTAGTAGTGATAAATCACCCCGCCATCAATCTGACCGGCGTTAACGGCTTTCATAACGGTGCTGTTCCCTTTATAGGCAACGAAATTGGCTTTCATCGCTTTGAGCCACTCAAGGGTGGCCTGCTCGCCTTTCAGGGCCAGCATTGCGCTGACGATCGCCTGGAAATCGGCTCCTGACGGAGAGGCAGCCCAGCGGCCTTTCCACTCGGGTTTAGCCAGATCCATCAGCGATTTTGGCAGCTGCTGCTCGCTCAGTTTTTCCGGGTTATAGACAAACACCGTGCTGCGAGCGGCAATCCCGATCCAGCGACCGTGTGCCGGACGATACTCCACCGGTACCTGCTTTAATGTCTCTGCATCTAATGGCGCAAACAGTTTGGCGTTATCAACCAGCACCATTGACGGCGAGTTTTCAGTTAAAAATACATCCGCAGGCGATGCGCTGCCTTCCTGCACCAGCTGGTTGCCCAGCTCGCTGTCATCACCATTACGCAGCGTGACCTTAATACCCGTTTCTTTGGTAAAACCGTCTACCCACGACTTCACCAGATTTTCATGCTGCGCGTTATAAACAACGATACCTTCGTTGTTATCAGCAGCAAACGATTGAGTTGAAAGGAAAAGTGATGAAGACAACAGGGCAAGCGAGAAGCATGACAGCAGGCGAGAATTCATGAACATATCCTTAATAGACCAACGTGATAAACAACAAAGGGCTGTGTGGGACAGGATTAAAGCATACAACAACGCTAATGATAATTACTATCAATCGAGTTTAGACGTAAAAGTGTAAAATTTGTTTTTAGCAGATTTTAGAATGATAAAAACCCAAGTTTTAATGCGAGATAATTTTTAGATTAAGAAAACCTTAAGTCTGCCAACAATGAAATTCATTAGCCTTCTATTTATTCTGACGCGAAGATAAATGTGTTATTCATGCCCGCGGCATATATAAAAAAAGCCCCGATGCTTCGGGGCTTTTTATGCTTATCCGGAGGCAGCCAAATTTATAAGGCCACTATTTTAAAAAGCATCATACAGACGCGTGAGGGGCGTACATCGGATAGGTGAAGAACAATAAATGCACGCAGTTCAGCCCAAAATGGAAGAACGTTGCAACCCAGAGCCTGCCGCTCCACATCCACGCCAGGCCGTAAATAATACCGGAGAGGCTGGCAAAAATAATCAGCAGTAAACCGCCGCTATAATGCATTAGCCCAAAAATGAGTGAGGCAATCAACAGTGCTACAACAGGATGCACAACCCGGGACAAGCGCTGCTGTAGATAGCCTCTGAACAAGGCTTCCTCGGCCAAAGAGACGAAGAAAATATTCGCAAGGGCAAATTGAGCAAACCATTCTGGCGCATGCGGCTCAATTCTCAGCCCGCCCAACGCAACAGCCAGAAGTAACAGCGCGGGTATCGCCAATACCAATATTCCCCAGCCGACCTTGCCAGCTTTATAAAGGGGTTTTGCTACGAATAACGTTGGCATGCACGTAATTAAAAAGAACGGCACCACTGCCTTGTCCATATTAAAGTACATACTGAACGGCATGCTTTGCGGACCAACAACGACAGCGTCCAGTACTTGGGGGTTATGGAAGCCAGGGATCGCATGTAAAACCAGGGCAACGGCGATGACCACGCACAGGCCCTCGACCAGATAAGTATATTTATTATTTTTATTACGTAGCCATTCAACAACAGACCAGCCAATAACGATTAATGCAATCACCAGCAGCGCCGGGGCATCAAGAATGCTCTGTTTCCAGCCGAGAAATGCCGTTAACCCCAGCATCAGGTAAGCCAGGCTTTTATTCAGGGAAAGTGCGGCAAGCGAAGTTGCGAGTAGATACCACATAAATGTCCTTCATGATTGGCATGTACAACAGTGAAATGAATGTCGTGCCGGAGGCATCCCACGGGGAAGCCATAAATAGGGTGCCGACTACCGGAATCGAACGGATGACCTACGGATTACACGTCAGTTGCTCTACCTACTGAGCTAAGTCGGCGTTGGTCCGCCACCGGAGCCTCGAACCCCGTACTACAACATCCTGGTTGTCGCTCTTCCCGATGAGCTAGTGGCGGTATGGTGGCCCTGACTGGAACTACGCCAATGACCGGTCGATGGCGGAACAAACGTTCTGACCGACAGGCTACAGAGCCGGGTTCAGAATGATACACATCTGGAATTAACCACGCAAATCAGACGGTTAAAAGCGGGTACAGAGTGAAGGATCGGTAGCGGTTGGTCGGTCTGGGGAAGAGTGGGCTGGATTACCCTGTAGGATTGAATATTAAAAATCAACTCATTGAAAATCAATTGAATTATCACATTCAATAATCCTACATCCCCCTAAAGCCCCCATATTCGTCTGCATGGATACTGCGCCAGGAATCATCACGGGAATCCGTAATCAATTACAGCATTACGCCAACAAAATTTTATACGATGGCATAGTTTATGGCGGGGCAACTCGCAAACAAAAATACGCATATATATTCAGAAAACGTTGTTCTGGTTGTTCCAAATAGCGAAATTGGTACAACTGAGGAGGAAAAAATGAAACTAGCGGTTGGGAAGAAAGAGCTTCTGACTATAGTGCCTTTGTCACTGAGCACTATCTACAGGCTGGAAAAGAATGGAGGATTTCCGAAGCGTTGGTACATTACAGATGGGCGCTGTGCCTGGAACGCTGAAGAGGTTGAGCGCTGGCTTGATGAGCGTCAGGCTGCCAACCAAACAGTAAATATTGAACAGGAGGATGCATGGCATTCAATGACATTGAGTTCAACGCCATCAAAAAGGAAGTGAAGCAATTTGTTGAAAGCATCCGACCACCAGTCCATATCCGTTCTAAGCTGGATATCGTCTACAGCATCAGCGACCAGACTGTAGATATTGGTCAGTTACGACCTGTATGGCGAGGTGAACCAGGTGAAACGCACATTCTTCCAAACGTCAGAATCAGATACGTCCGCTCACAGGACAGATGGAAACTCTACTGGATGCGCAAGGATTTGAAATGGCATCTATACAGTACTGAGCTTTCGCTGACGGATGCACTTGAGCTTGTGCGTGCAGACCCGGATTATTGCTTCTTCGGATGACGAAAGAGGCATCTGCGTGATGAAAGAAGTCACAGAGATGTGGCCTTTCTTATTGGATGGAATTACTGGTGTGAAAAAATCAGCTGTAATCTGATCATTTTGTTGAAGTTTTTTTTAGCCTGTTACCTCAAGCGTTTTCCAAAGAAAATGATCGCCATAGCACGACGCACACGTGATCGCGGGCTGCAACCTTAACCACACTGGGCAGCCCACTACTGCTTATAAGTGGTTTCTCGGCCACCAAAGCCGGCACGTTGAACTACCGCGTGAAATGCTAAAAATTGTTTCTGGGCGTCGCCAGCAAGTAAAGCATGGAGAAAAACAAGGATCCCCAATATACCGAGTCATATCGATAGGGATCAAAATCAATATGCAAAAATCCTCTTACAAAATCGTATCCATTTGCAAAAATGTTTATCTGAATGGATGCAATAGCGATTACAAATACCATATAAGCAATAAACAATGGATATTTATGAAGCCTGTTAACTTTTAACTTCCCCAAATAAAGCAAGAAAAAAACCACAATAGACACAATGAAATAGACCACAGCAGGCCAGATCGGTGGATAAAGCGAAAATTCTAAATCTTGTGACATAATCAGTTCTCTTTAGCTATCTGGTACATCTGCCAACCTGTAATGCTACTACTGGTCGCATCAAGTGTAATTGCGGTTTTAGATGCCTCTTGCCAGCCTCTGATATAATCAGATTGGATATTGTGAAACAAACTCCATGACTTTTCTCTGGAAGCCAGAACTTTTCTACCTGCACCGTATGCTGATAAAGAAAGATCAATTACACCGTAAATTAAATCTGCTTGATTATTACCATAACCCAGCTTTTTTGCAGCAAATCTGTACGCTTCTCTCACGGTTCCTGATTGTTCTTCACGGAAAAGAAGATAGTACCCGTTTTCGTATACATTATTTAACCCATGAGCAATCATCGGAGCCCCGTATGCAGCACAAGCTAACCCAAGCGATCCAACGCATAAACTAGCCCCACCATAAACTTGTGCTCCGCCTGCAACAAAGCCAATCTGCTTGAGAGCTATAGTCGTTGTTGTTGCCTGATTTTTCTCGACAACTATAAACATTTTTGCTCGGTTAAAGGTAAGCAGATCATCCTGTTCGCGAAGATGTCGTATCTGTTCGTCAAGGATTTGAGTCCCTCCGAGAAAGGTAAGGCAGTGGGATTCGATCTCTCTTTTCAAATGACCCACGAGCTGTTGAATCTCAAAAAACAGACCAGAAGTACCATAAAATAAATGTTTTGCGGAAATTTGCTCTGTAAGAAGCTCAATTTCTCGCACTTTATGCTCAAACCGATTTTTGTCACGGTTATGGTTATACATTCGACCTCCATGTCACAAATACTTTTCAATAATAATACATTCGTTCAGACGACAATCAATAGCTCTTTATGTATCAGCAGTTGCGACAGTCAGAACGGGAAATTTTTTATACAAAGTACACACAGCCACATCATAAATTATCGCTACTTGCTTCCTGTCCACGCCATTCGCTATTAGTCGCCATACATGCGCCCATTGCTCCTGAGTCAGCTTCGGACGCCTCCCACCTATTATCCCCTTTGCCCTGCCATGGCTAAAACTGCTCTCGTTCTTTCAATTATATTTTCTCTTTCCATCTCAGCCGCAGTACTTAGCATTGTGTATGCGAATCGGCCGATTGAAGTACTGATCCTTATTCCTTCGGTGATTGAGACAAATTCAATATTATTAGCCCGAATTAGCGCAGTAAATCGATGAGGTGTATGCGTGAGCGTCCAAGCCGATCCTGCTTCCAGACAATGACAGTGTCACCTGGCCGCAATAACTTCATCTTCTTATCCAGCCCCGGCCGTTTCGACTTCGGCGTACCGCTGTCCGTTCTGCAGGAAACTGGAGGATGGGAGTCTATCGAAATGGTCCGTCGATATGCTCACCTGGCATCGAACCAATTAAGCGAACACGCACAGAAAATAGATGCCATTTTTGGCAACCATGACACAAATACGACACAAGGAGAAAATCATACTGGTTTGAAACTGGCGTAAGCGCCTGTTTTTAAATGGCACGCCCTGTAGGATTCGAACCTACGACCTACGGCTTAGAAGGCCGTTGCTCTATCCAACTGAGCTAAGGGCGCACTGAGAAGAGTGAACTTCGCGGTGGAGAAACGCGAAGAATTATACGGTCAATGGCAGGTGAGTCAATGCCTTTTCCGTTTTCACCTCCGATTAGGGCTAGCTGATTGTAAATATGGCTGTTTTTTCAACATTCCCGGCCTTTCTTTCGTAGAATTTAGCGCTGCGAAAAGGCTTAGCTGCATTTAAGTAACGCCTGCTGTTTTCCTGAGCGTCAGCTCGTCACACTAGTGTGAGGTATCCCGGCCGCCTGGAGGCTGACAGACAACAGGACAATGGAGTGACAGCGCAAAACCTGATCGATACGTCCCCCAGCTTACAGCACCTCTCTCACGATATCGCGGGCATCAAACTTGAGCCTATCATCGCCCTCTCCTCGCAGCGCCAGGTTGGGGTGGAAGTGCTGAGCGTTCTGTCAGCAAGAGAGCAAAGCGAAGCATTTTTCAACGATCGGTCTGCGGAGTGGTCACTTACGCTGCTTGAAGCGCAACTTGTCGCGCTAAAAAATACCCCGCACTGTCATAATCTTTACGTCAATCTGCCGATAACCGTATTAACGCAGCCGGACACCTTTCTGCGGCTTCTCCGGCTGCCTGCCGCACCGCTGAATATAGAAATTGTCGACCCGGCACGCTTTCTGGCGCTGTCTGACACAAAACGGCAGGACGTTCACCAGCGCCTGCTGCAGCTCAGAAGACAAGGCCACGGTATCTGGCTGGATGATATTGATGAAGCGATCGTCCAACCGTTTTTGTCCTGCCGGCTGCCGTTAACCGGCATAAAAATCGACAAGGAAGCATTCTGGCGTTTACGCGCCCCCCCTGCGCTCGGGCAACTGGTGACACGTTGCTTTCAGCTTGCCGACAACGTGCTTATTGAAGGTATTGAGACTGAAAAGGATCATAGCCGGGCACGACAGGCAGGAGCAGGACTCGGCCAGGGGTACTACTGGCCGTCCTGGACATGGCCGGAGGAATAAAAAGCCATTTCCAGGAGGGAAGCCATGCGAATGACAGTGCGCCGTTACCGGCGGCGGCGTACAGGAAGTGATGCACTGGGATTTACGCACTCGCCTTTTGCTCCCCCCTTTTTCGACCGGCTCGAATTTTTGAGCCAGTCCATCCACCAACATCGCAAAACAGACGCGCCCTTTATTATTCTGGTTACGGAAGATCATTTCCTGCGCACCGGTTTTCTGAACGGCCAGTTTCCCCTGAGCAGCTGTAGCGACTACCCGACGCTGGACGAAGCTTTTCAGGCGCTGAATCAGTGGCCTGCAGCCCGTCTGGTGGTAGATATTGAAAGCCGTACCACGGCGCTTATGGAAAAGCTGGATCAGCTGAGAAGACACAGCCTGTATCCGCCCTTTCTCACGCCGTATCTGTTGGTCAGGGCGGATAATTACGACACCCGTCTGTTCTGTAAAGCGGCGGGGCCGTTTCATGTCCTTGAACGCCAGTCAACGGCGGCGGCACTCCAGCACAGCCTGATGGACATTAGCCCTCCACAGGGCTCCAGTAAAGAGTGGTTCTCTCGCGGCGAGTGGCCCATTTTACAGGAGCTGTCGCGGGGGAAGTCACTACGTCAGATCGCCCTGCTGCAGAATCGCCCCTACAGTCGCATTATCTATCGCCTGAGCTGCATTCTGGTGAAGCTCGGGCTTAGCCATCGCCAGGAACTGCTGCATCTTCTCAATAATCTCTCCGACTGCCCGTTTTACTCTTAACCTAACCCCTTATTTCCTAAAGATCTTTAGGAAGTTACTTACTGAAAATGTTAATTTTATGTTAACTGTTAACATAAATCTCGAAATTACAACTATTCCTAATTTCTGACTCTGAACCACGTGAAATATTAAAGAATAAGTAAAGCGCAGCACTTTCATCCATGCGTTAAGGGATTGATGGTTCCGTTAACAGGATGATAATGATGTAAAAACAAGCAATTTGGTTGTACGCCCCTGGCGCTTAAAGCGAAGGCCGCAGAAGATTTTGCTCTTCCGGCATAGTATTTTTCTGATATCAGGGAGAGGTATCGGGATGAGGATGAGAAGCGCTATCTGTGCAAATTCACGCCACTTCAGCAGCAGGTGAGACGTTTTACTGCCCCGCCATTTCATTAACAACTTTGCAACATATAGTGGTATCTGTTATTTTTTGTTATTACATAAAGATGAAAAGATGCGGTAAATGGAATAACAGGACATTTCCGCTAAATTTAAAAAAATAGCCATTCAGATCCAGAAGATAATACAAATCAATAATCATGAATTAATCTGCAGGCTTTTCGGAGAAAACTTACGCGGTATAATAAGACGCGTACCAATTATGAATAAGAAAAACCTTTTTGCCGCCACCAGCCAAATGAGATGACCGCGCTGAGGCAATGACATTACCACTACGTTAACAAGGATGCTTTCGCTCTTTCCAGGGAAATACCACCCTATAAGGATCTGCAAATTTATCCTTCCGGCATTTCGAGAGTTTGAACCAAACTCAGCATAACGCTTTTAACAATCTGAGGCATAAAAAATGAAACCGGCATCCGTTATCATTATGGACGAACATCCTATCGTCAGAATGTCGATAGAAGTCCTGCTACAGAAAAATAAAAATATCACAGTCAAACTGAAGTCTGGCGACAGCCATGAAGTTCTCGACTGTATCCGCAATCACGCCATCGATCTGGTGATCCTGGACATTGAACTTACGGGCACCGATGGCTTCGCTTTATTGAAAAGAATCAGAAACTTAAACAAAGACATAAAGGTCCTGTTCCTCTCTTCCAAATCGGAGTCCTTTTACGCAGGCCGTGCCATCCGCGCCGGGGCAAATGGGTTTGTCAGTAAACGAAAAGATTTAGGTGAGATCTACAACGCCGTGGAAATGATTCTGATGGGCTATTCTTTTTTCCCGTCGGAAACGTTGAACTTTATTAATCACCTGGGCTCAGGGAAAGGGATGGCATCCGATATGCCATTATCGAACCGTGAGGTCACCGTACTGCGGTATCTGGCGAATGGCTTATCGAATAAGGAAATTGCCGAACAGCTGCTATTAAGCAACAAAACCATTAGCGCGCACAAATCCAATATTTATTCCAAGCTCGGTGTGCAAAGCATTGTGGAATTAATTGATTACGCCAAGGCACACGAGCTGCTATAACCTGAATTCACTCCCTGCAGTTTATCTGAGTTGCAGGGAGTGCGGTCAGCGCTAATTATAATTAATCATAAATGTGGCATCCGCATCGGCGCGTCCGGGTCGGGGGTTATCCGCTGTGGCAATATAATTAGCATAAAATGACAACACGGCATTACCCTGCGCATCTACCGCCACCGGCTGGCTGGCCTGCTGTAACGCAAGACGTGTTTTATCCGCATCCCTGATCTCCACCGCGACGTTATTCGCCGTACTGGCGTCATTCAACGCCAGCAATCCGCTGTCACTGCCGTCAGTTTTCCCGGAAAACGTAATTGATGCCGAGCCTGGCGGACAGCCAGTCAGCTTCAGCGTAAAGGGCATGGGCTGCGTGCGGCTCCCCGTGGTGCTGAGCTGCTTCGTCGGCCAGGTGCCCAGCGTGACGGTCTTGTCGCTGTCGCTGCCCTCTGCCACGCAGGTAAAATCAACGATATTGCCGTACATCTGAATATTGATCTCGCCCAGCGCTGTGGCTGACCACGCGTTTGCCTGACACATCGTCAGGGCCAGCGCAGCGAAAGGCCATTTCCAGTTCCCCATCTCTTCCCCTTAATCGTAATCCACGCGCAGATAGCCGCGAGAAGTGAACCGGCCTTCTGCTGGCTTATTCCCCGTAATGCTCACCGGCCAGACCCGGATCCCCACCTGCGCCTGCGCGCTGTCATCCAGACGGAACGGAATTTTGCTGTTCAGGTTGTTAGGCGTCAGAGGCGTACCGCTATCGTTCGCCACGACAAACCCTAAATCCGGGTTATCGGAAACCAGCGCATTGCCCGAGATTTTTTCCGCCTCGATGCGCATCGTCAGATACGCATTGGCCTCCACATTGGTGCACTTAATGGCAATGGTTTTGCTTTGTGGTGAGACGTTCTGAGGACGATTGCCCGCCCCCGCCTGGCTGAACAACGACGCGCCAATATCACCAAAATCAAACTCCACCACCTGCCCGGCGTTAATCGCACAGCTTTGTGGTACCTGAATGGTGCCGCTGTAGCTGATGGTATAGACCGGCGTATTCAGCGGATCGGATGACGTGGTGGTGACATAGACGGTGAACATGGTCTGCTGGGGGATCACCACCATGTTGATAAACCGCCGTGTGACCCGCAGACGAAAGACCAGCTTCGAATCGGTGACAGGAAACGCTTTGTTGTTCGGAACGTTAGGGTGCTGCCCCATCTGAATGTAGTCTGACGGTGGATAGAAAGTGCCCGCGTAGTCATCGTGGATCTGCATTGCGCCATCAAGGTAGTCATTCAGCTTCACATACTTATAGCCATCAATTACCGTCGTTATCGGCAGGCTGGTGACATAACTACGCATCGTGGACTTTCCGGTTGTTCCTTTAGGGCAAATGGCGTTCACGCCCACCAGCCCGGATTTTTGCGCAAGGGTCACAATCTGCCCCGGTTTGTTATTGGAGCTGTTAAAGACGTTTGAAAGATCGTATGAGATATCCTTCGGCACACCCGTGGCGTTCTGGCAAACCGTCGCCCACGCGGGCATCGTGCTGCAGAGCAGCGCTAAGCTAAACACATTGCGTAAACTGCGCATCTTTGGGTTCCTGTTAACGGTCACAGCTTGCCCCCGCCATGGTAATGGCCTGGTTTTGGCTTTCAGGCGATAAACGATAGTGCGCACGACACTGGGACTGCATCCCATTGCCCCACTGAATAAGCAGCTCCCCTTCCAGCGGCAGCCCGCTCAGGTAAATCTGCCCGTCATCGCCCACCATACTGGTGACCCCGCTCTGGGTTTCACGGACCACGGCACCAAACGGCACAGGCTGGTTGCCGCGGGTCACGGTCAGCAGGGCACGTACGCCGATACGGGTATCGAAGCTGGCGCGCACCAGCGCACCTTTGGTCGGTACTACGCTGCTGACGTTATTTTCGATGTCGGTGTTGTTACTCATGGAGTTGGTATCCAGCGCCACGCGGTTATAGCGGTAGACGGTGGCATACGGCATGACCGCGTAGCCTCGCCAGTCGGTTTTCACCCCGGTCTGGTTTTCCACGCTGACGCCCGAGGCTCCCGGCGCTTTGATCAGGACGTTAGTGTCGCCCAGCGGCTGGCTGAAGGTGACGCCGTCGGCATGGCCCACCACCCCACCGGAGAGCTGCCAGTTGAGATCGTGCTGATCGCGCGCGTAGTTGTAGCCCACCCCCAGCGTGCCGTAGGTCGCCTGCCAGTTTGCGCTGGCGCTACCGCTTGAGCCGTTGGTGCTGGTGTGCCCCTGCGTAACGCTGTAGTTCAGGTTGCGATCTTCCAGCAGGGTGCCGCTGACCCCGGTTTGCCAGCTGGTATCACCGTCGCTGTTGCGGCTGGCTGAGGCCGTGGCGTAAGCGCGATCGATGGCGCTGTCCCGGCGATATCCCTGACGGGTAAAGAGGCTGAACGGCACCGAGACGTTAAAGGACGCGATCCGGTCCGTGCCCTCTATCCCGACGGACTTGTTCCACGACCATGACAGGGAGTAGTTGATCCCTTTTACACCTCCGGCATAGCCGAGCTGATACCAGAGGTTAGACTGGCTGGTGCCCCAGTAGGTCTGCTCGCTGCCGGAGACATAGACTGAGCCGTAATCACCCAGCGACTGAGAGATATTGAGCTGGAAGCGCCCTTTTTTGTTCCACGTCAGGTTGTGATAGCTCTGCACGTCCGGCACGCCGTCATCATCCTTGCTGTCGGCATACTGATAGCCTTCCATCGAACGCCAGGCCACATCATCCAGGGTGTAAAACCCTTTCGTGGAGTAGCGATAGCCCAGCAGCTGGAAGTTGGTGCCGAATCCGTTGAGTGATTTTGCATACAGGAAACGCAGGGACTGGCCCTCATGGCGGCTGTCGTCCGCCAGCTGGCTGCGGGCATGGGTGATATCGACCGACACCGCCCCCCAGTCACCGAGGTTTTTCCCGGCGCCAATGGCCACCGCGGTATAGCGCGACGCCAGCTGCGTACCGCCGTAGAGCGTGTAACCATTGGCCAGACCGGTAATCAGCGTGCCCTGGGTGAAGAACGGTGTGTCCTGATCGCTGTTACCGCTGCGGTAATCCCCGGCCACGAGGTCATACTTCCAGCGACCTTCCCGCTGCAACAGCGGCACGGTGGAGTACGGCACGGTATAGCGTTGCTGGCTGCCGTCCTTCTCTTCTACGGTCACTTCCAGATCGCCGCTTGAAGAGGTAGGGTTCAGATCGGTAATGGCAAACGCGCCAGGCTGGACATAGCTCTGGTAGATAACATAGCCGTTCTGGCGAACAACCACTTTGGCCGGGGTACGGGCGATACCGCGCACGGTTGGCGCGTAGCCCTGCAGGCTGTCCGGGTACATGCTGTCGGACGAGAAAAGCCGCCCGCCGCGGAAACCGACGCTGTCAAAGACATCATTGCCGGTATTGCTGTCGCCCAGCACCAGCTCGCTTTTGAGCGGAATGACGGTGCGCTGCGCCCAGGTGCCAATGTTCTGCCAGTTACTGTGCCGCTGGCCGTTGTTTTGCGTATAACGCCAGGCGCCGTTATTGCGTAAACGCCAGGCGCCATAGTTCAGCCCGCTCTGCAGGTTCAGATAGTAGCTGTCATCCTCGCTTCCCCGGTTGCCGGTAAAGCTGTAGTTCAACAGCGCGGCGGGGATCCCTTCATCCCACTGTTCAGGCGGGATATAGCCACGGGCGCTGTTCTGCATCGCCACCTGCGGCAGGCTGATATTCAGACGCTGCGAGGCGAAGTTAAATGCGACCAGGCTGCCGGGGATCGCTGTCGCCAGCGGGACACAGGTGTCGTCCTGCACCTTTACCAGCTCGGGAAACGCAGCGAGGTTAACGCCAAACCGTTCCAGCATTTTACGTGTGATGCACGGCGCCAGTCCGCCCGCCACCGGTGGCGTATCGTCGGCCTGCTCAAAGCGCACGTCCTGGGTCGCGATAAACTCATCGTTACGCCAGATATCCACGCGATACACGCCGGGTGCCTGCTGGTGACCTTGTTCAAAACGCGATAAATCCGCCACGCTGGCGGTATCATCGGACAAAAAGGCCGGGTTAAAGTAGCTTTCGCTCCAGCCCGACTGCGGCCAGAGCGTTGCCATCAGCGCCAGTGCAACCGGGCAGTAACGCCATTGATGATTATTCATCGCCCTGACTCTGCTCACAGGTTGACACTACGCGCCGGAGTAATGGCACCGTAGTCATTGACGCTCTGCCAGGAGAGCGTACCGCCCGCACCAGCCGGCAGCGCCTGCTGTGCCGAATTTTTTGGCGCAATCATGATGTTATCCAGCGTCTGACCGCCCAGCTTCAGATTGACCAGCGTGATGTAATACGGTGAGGCGTTGCTGATCTTCAGATGCGAGCCAACGCGCTCAAAGCGCAGCTGAGAGAGCGCCTCTTCCGGCTGCATTGCCAGGTTATTCGGACGCACAAACAGCTTGATACGCGACAGGATGGCCAGTTGCAGCACGTTGTTGTTTTCGGTTTTGGCTTTGTTCACTGACGGGATCGCTTTCACGTTCATGTAAAACAGCGATTCACGATCGGCAGGCAACGCAGGCCCGGCGTAAATAATGCGCAGCGTGTTTTCGCTGTCCGGCTCGCTGACAAACAGCGGTGGCGTGACGGCAAAGGTTTTTTCTTTTTGCCCGTTTGCGTTTTCGATCCACGCGTTAATTAAATAGCGTTCTTGCTTGTTACTGTTGGTGATCGCCAGTGAAGTTTGTTTAGCATCTGCCGGATAAATAACGCGCGTGGCTCCAAGTGCAATACCGCCGGACGCATTCGCGCTTGCAGAAACCATCATTAAAATAAACGATAAAATCAGTCCTGGTTTAATTAGGGTATTCATCAAAACCGTACCTTTAATAATGTGTTCGCAGGTGTTATGGATAAATCAACGTAAACCAGACATCCGACTGAATATTGCCTGGCACAAGGTGTTCGGAAATAGCCCGATATCGGGCGCTAAAATGAAACGCAAGCTCGCGGGTATCAATGGGCAGCCAGCTGACCGCCGTGGCGTTGGGGATAATCTGACGCTGCTGTTCGTCAAAGAGTGCCAGCCCCACCCCGCTGCTGATGGGTGTTTCACCGGGGCGCGATGTCGCCAGAAAAACCTGCGGGTCTTCCGCGGGCGTGATGCCCTGGAACTGGATCCCGACGGTGCGTGAGACATCCACGCTGCAATCCAGCAGCCGCACGGTAAAAGGCACATTTACGGTGGAAAAACTGCCCACCCCGGAAAACGAGTTGGTCCGGTATTGTCCCATATCGATGCGCATATTCTGGCTGTCTGGCGCCACGGCGCAACCACCGTTCACCAGTTCACCCCGGAGGTGTACTTTGCCGCCGTCAATCACCACCGTATGGGCGAATGCCTGGGAAGCCATCGCAAGGGTTAACAGCAGTAGTGTTCCTGTCCTTGTCATCCTTCGTTCCTGGCCTGAGCGTATGACGGGCCTCATCCCTGAGGCCAAAACATCCCTGTACGGAGGAATTATTCGTATTTCATAACGAAAGTGGCGTCAGCATTTGCCTGGCCTGGTTCAGTGGTCGCAGCAGTGGCTTTATAACGCGCACTGAAGTTCAGGGTGTTGGTGCCCTGGATCAGGTTCTGCGCAGCAGAGAAGGTGGCACCGTCTGGCGTGAGAACGCTGGATTTGCTGTCGAGGATCTCAATACCAACACCTTTCGCGGTGTTGTCGTTGCTACCGGAAGTCACTGCCAGCAGGGTTTTGTCAGTTGCGTCGATCTGACCGGTGAACGCCACAGCAGCCGTTTTCGCCACCAGCGGATCGCAATCGTTCAGTTCGATGGTGAATGGAATATTGGTGGTGGTATCACCCACTTTGGTGAATTTCGCGGTACGGTACTGACCGAGATTAACGGTCTGCTCGGAAGAATCGGTATTTACTGAACATGCAGCATTAACCAGTTCACCTTTAAAATGCACGGTACCGCCATTTACGGAAACTGGCGTAACCGGATCGGCAGCGTGAGCGGCACCCGCGACCAGGGCCAGTGAAGCAATAACAGTAGAAGCAATGTTGCTGAGTTTCATGTCTATTCCTTTAAAATGTAAATAACCCTTCCCGCGAATTTTCGGGAATAAGAAATACGTTCAATTGAAAAAATTGAAAGCTTATTTCGGAGGAGACAAAGTAGCTCAGGAAACTATTTTTAAATATGTCAAAACGCTGCCATTTTACCAGGTCACATCCTAATCCTGCCTAAGAAATTGACCATCACCCGAGAAGGGTCTTTACGCCCGCCGGAGGAAAACTCGCAAAGGGTGACTGACAGCGGCGCTCGCTTCTGCCAAAATACAGGCCATCCCCCCTTTCAAACGTTACAGACGGAATCTTCTCTCTGATGGCAGCAAAGATTATTGACGGTAAAACGATTGCGCAGCAGGTGCGCTCTGAGGTCGCGGAAAAAGTGAAGGCGCGTAAAGCGGCTGGTTTTCGCGCACCAGGGCTTGCCGTTGTGCTGGTTGGTAGCAACCCGGCATCGCAGATTTATGTCGGCAGCAAACGCAAAGCGTGTGAAGAGGTGGGGTTCGTCTCCCGCTCTTACGATTTGCCGGAAACCACCACCGAAGCAGAACTGCTGGAACTTATTGACACCCTGAATGCCGATAAAGAGATCGACGGTATTCTGGTCCAGCTGCCGCTGCCGGCAGGCATCGACAACGTGAAGGTACTGGAGCGTATCGCGCCGGATAAAGATGTGGACGGTTTCCACCCGTATAACGTTGGCCGTCTGTGCCAGCGCGCGCCGCGCCTGCGTCCCTGCACCCCGCGCGGCATCGTGACGCTGCTGGAGCGTTATAACATCGACACCTACGGACTGAACGCCGTAGTGATTGGCGCCTCCAACATCGTGGGCCGTCCGATGAGCATGGAGCTGCTGCTGGCCGGTTGCACCACCACCGTGACCCACCGCTTCACCAAAAATCTGCGTCATCACGTCGAGAATGCCGATCTGCTGATCGTCGCGGTCGGTAAGCCGGGCTTCATTCCCGGGGAATGGATTAAGGAAGGGGCGATTGTCGTGGACGTCGGGATTAACCGTCTGGAAAACGGCAAAGTGGTTGGCGACGTGGTTTATGAAGATGCCGCAGCGCGTGCCTCTTACATCACCCCGGTACCGGGCGGCGTAGGCCCGATGACCGTAGCAACCCTGATTCAGAATACCTTGCAGGCATGCGAGGAGTATCACGACGTAGAGGACGCGTAACATGGCGACATTTTCATTAGGTAAACATCCACACGTTGAGCTGTGCGATCTGCTGAAGCTGGAAGGCTGGAGCGAGAGCGGTGCGCAGGCCAAGATTGTCATTGCCGACGGGCTGGTTTTCGTCGACGGCGTGGTAGAAACGCGTAAGCGCTGCAAGATTGTTGCCGGTCAGACCGTCAGCTTTGACGGCCAGAGCGTGACCGTTACGGCCTGAGCCGTCTGATGCCCTCACCCTAACCCTCTCCCGGCCGGAAGAGGGGATAACAATCCCCGCACACCTATCACGGTTAATTATCGATCAACTTCAAATAATCACTATTTCATCTGTTGAAAAGTGAAAATTGTGTTGCGCGTTTTTCACGCTTTGCCCACGATAAGTAGAACGTTCTACTAAAACGTTCTACTTACAATAACAGCGCCAAAAAAAGCGCTTCTCGGGGGAAATCAGCATGAGTCTGATATCAGGGTTTGTTAAATCGCTGTCTAAGTTATCGATGATTGGTCGCGCCTTAATGCTGCCAATTTCACTGCTTCCCGCTGCGGGCCTGCTGCTGGCCTTTGGCGATAAGTTTCACCTGCCGCTGATGATGAACGCGGGTGGGGTTATCTTTGATAACCTGCCCATGCTGTTTGCCATTGGCTCCGCAGTGGGTCTGGCATCGGAATCCGGCATTGCCGCACTGTCTGCCGCCGTCTCGGTGTTTGTTACCAATATCACCATCAGTACCGTGCTGAGCATTACGCCGGAAATGGCCTCTCAGGGCGGCAAATACGCCATGGTGGTCGGCATCCCGACGCTGCAGATGGGCGTCTTTGGCGGGCTTATCTGCGGTATTCTGGCGGCGTGGTGCTATAACCGTTTCCACACCATGCAGCTGCCGGAGTTCCTTGGCTTCTTCTCCGGCAAACGCTTTGTGGCGATTGCCACGGCGTTTCTCTCGTTCCTGCTCGGTCTGCTGCTGCCCTACGTCTGGCAACACATTCAGGCAGGCATCGACGCGCTCTCCGTGGTGGTGAACGGCGATAATCAGGCCGCCTCAACCTTTATCTTCGGTCTGGTCGAACGCGCCCTCATCCCGCTCGGTCTGCACCATATCTGGTATCCCTCTTTCTGGTATTCATTTGGTGATTACACCACTCAGGCGGGCCAGGTGATCCACGGCGACCAGACCATCTGGTTCAAGATGCTGGAAGAAGGTGTGAAATCCTTCAGCAGCGACACCTACCAGAACGCCGGTAAGTTCATGCAGGGTGAATTCCCGCTGATGCTGTTTGCCCTGCCTGCGGCGTGTCTGGCGATGTATCATGAAGCGCATACCAAAAATAAAAAAATCGCGGCCGGTATTCTGTTCTCTGCGGCACTCACCTGCTTCCTGACGGGGATCACCGAGCCGGTGGAGTTCACTTTCATCTTCGTCGCGCCGATCCTCTACGTCTTTAACGCCATTATGGCGGGCCTGGCGTACATGACCATGTATCTGCTGCACGCCCATATCGCCAAGTCGTTCTCGGCAGGCTTTATCGATTATCTGTCGTTCGGGATCCTGCCGTCATTCAACGGCTATCAGACCAACTTCCTCAATGCCATTATCATTGGTATTCCGATGGGCCTGATTTATTACTTCACCTTCCGTTTCGTGATCCGTCGCTTTGACGTGAAAACGCCGGGCCGTACCGAAGTGACCGCCAGCGCGGATGATAAATCCGATTCTGAACTCGCCACCGAAATCATTACCCTGCTGGGCGGTGCACACAACATCGACTCCGTTGGCTCCTGTATCACCCGTCTGCGCCTGGAAGTGGCAAAAAGTGATGCGGTGGATAAAGATGGCCTGAACGGACTTGGCGCTCGCGGCGTGGTCTTCGTGGGTGATAACGGAATTCAGGTGATTTTCGGTGCCAGAGCACAGTTTATCGCCCAGACCATGTCCACCATGATTGGCAAATAATAAGATGCCGGAACGACACGTCTCCTGTAGGCTGAGAGACGTGTCGTATCTGGCTGATAATCGGTAAATTTCAGGGAGCGGTTTTGAAGAAAGTCAGCATCATTGATGTCGCAAAGCACGCGGGTGTGTCGGTCTCTACCGTATCGCTGGTGCTGCGCCAGAAAGGGAAAATCTCCGAAGCAACGATCGAGAAGGTCAATGCCGCCATCACGACGCTGGGCTATGTTCATAACGTTGCCGCTGCTAACCTTCGCGCCAACACCTCCAACCTGATCGGCCTGATCCTGCGTGATTTTAGCGACAGCTTTTCCATC
The DNA here is from genome assembly GCF_047530935.1 of Enterobacter sp. 03-F-07-AD-ECC. Taxonomy (NCBI): domain Bacteria; kingdom Pseudomonadati; phylum Pseudomonadota; class Gammaproteobacteria; order Enterobacterales; family Enterobacteriaceae; genus Enterobacter; species Enterobacter sp. 03-F-07-AD-ECC. The sequence continues at coordinate 41,281 of NZ_JBLKBZ010000025.1, forward strand.
AAAGTCATGGCGAGTATCGTCCAGGAGCTGGAGAAGCAGGGCTATATGGTTTTTCTCGGCCAGCCGCTGAACGATCGGGAGCATTTAGAGCGCACCCTGCTCTCCTTTAAGCAACAGGGCGTGGCGGGTGTGATCTATCTCGCGTCGGATACGCGCTCCTCAACCCTGCCGGAGCAGATCCGCCAGTGCCCGCTGCCGCTGGTGGTGGTCTCGCAGTCTCTGCTGGATGAAAAATGCAACCTGGTGATGCGCGATAACCGCCAGGCGGCAAACCTGGCCGCGCGCTATCTTATCGAGCGCGGGCACCGCAACATCGCCTACATTGGCGGACGCGAAGGCTGCCTTATTCGCGAACAACGCCTGCTTGGATTTCGCAGCGCAATGACCCAGAACGGGCTGGTGTGGCGCGATGAAAGCTCCCCGGCCTGCAGCGATGACACGCAAGCCGCCGCAATGGCGACCCGCCAGCTGCTTGAAAAAAACAACACCATCACCGCCCTGCTCTGTCATTCACCGGATGCGATGATCGGCTGCATTAGCGGCATTCATCAGGTGGGCCGCACCGTGGGAAAAGACGTGTTTCTGACGCAGCAGGTCGCGCTGGTGGGCTTTGAAGATATGCTGCACGTCAACCTGACCTCGCCGTCGTTTACCTATGTCTCCTCCGCAAGTGACGAGACAGGCCGCCAGGCGGCGGGTCTTATCATCCGTAAGCTGAAAGAGCCAGAGCTGCAGACGCAGCGCATTACCCTCTCCGGCCAGCTTATCGCGCGGGAATCGGCGTAAAAATCGGAATTTAGCACAGGTCAGTTTCAGCGAAATCGCTGCTATATTCCCATGATTTGTCATGGAAAATTACGATGCCTACCGTTATCACTCACGCTGCTGTTCCGCTTTGCCTGGGCTTAGGCCTGGGAACCCGGGTTATTCCTCCCCGCCTGCTTTTCGCCGGTGTCGTGCTCGCGATGCTGCCCGATGCCGACGTGCTGGCGTTTAAGTTCGGCGTTGCTTACGGCAATGTTTTCGGTCATCGCGGCTTTACCCATTCACTGCTGTTTGCCTTCGTGGTGCCGATACTCTGCGTACTGGTCGGGCGACGATGGTTCAGGGCAAGTTTGACGCGCTGCTGGCTGTTTTTAACCGTGTCGCTGCTGTCGCACAGCCTGCTGGATTCCGTCACCACCGGCGGCAAGGGCGTCGGCTGGCTGTGGCCGTGGTCAGATGAACGCTTCTTTGCGCCGTGGCAGGTGATTAAGGTCGCCCCGTTTGCCCTGTCGCGCTATACCACGCCGTACGGGCATCAGGTGATTATCTCTGAACTGCTGTGGGTGTGGCTGCCGGGAGTGGTGCTGATGGGGTTGTTGTGGTGGCGAAAGCGTGCACGCTGATGCCCTCACCCCGGCCCTCTCCCACAGGGAGAGGGTTAGAGTGAGGGGAAAATTACTTACGGCGCCAGGTGGTCCCCTGTGGGCCATCTTCCAGGATGATCCCCATCTCGGTCAGGCGATTGCGCGCCGCATCCGCTGCCGCCCAGTCTTTCGCATGACGGGCTTCCAGACGCGCGTTAATCAGCGCTTCAATCTCTGCCACTTCGCCGTCATCCGCCTGCGCACCGCTCTGCAGGAAGGCATCCGGCTCCTGCTCCAGCAGGCCAAGCACGGAAGAGAGTTTACGCAGGTGAGAAGCCAGCGCATTCGCCGCCGCCATATCTTCTGACTTCAGACGGTTGACTTCACGCGCCATATCGAACAGCACCGAGTAGGCTTCCGGGGTGTTGAAATCATCGTTCATCACCTCAACAAAGCGGGCCTCAAACGCCTCGCCGCCCGCGGCCTCCACGGACTTGTCGGTACCGCGCAACGCAGTGTACAGACGCTCCAGCGCAGAGCGTGCCTGTTTCAGGTTCTCTTCACTGTAGTTCAGCTGGCTGCGGTAGTGGCCCGACATCAGGAAGTAACGTACGGTTTCCGCATCGTAATACTTCAGGACGTCACGCACGGTGAAGAAGTTGCCCAGCGATTTAGACATCTTCTCGCGGTCAACCATCACCATCCCGGAGTGCATCCAGTAGTTCACATACTCGCCGCCGTGCGCACAGGTGGACTGCGCGATTTCGTTTTCGTGGTGCGGGAACATGAGGTCTGAACCGCCGCCGTGAATGTCAAAATGTTTGCCCAGCTGTTTGCAGTTCATCGCCGAGCACTCAATGTGCCAGCCCGGACGCCCTTCTCCCCATGGAGATGGCCAGCTTGGTTCGCCCTCTTTGGACATCTTCCACAGCACGAAGTCCATTGGGTTACGCTTCACGTCAACCACGTCAACGCGCGCGCCAGCCTGCAGTTGGTCAAGATCCTGACGGGAAAGCGAGCCGTAGGTAGGATCGGTTGGCACTGAGAACATCACGTCGCCATTGTCCGCAACGTACGCGTGGCCGCGTTCAATCAGCTTTTCCGTGATCTCGATAATTTCGTGAATATGGTGGGTCGCACGCGGCTCGCTGTCCGGGCGCAAAATGTTTAACGCGTCAAAATCCTTGTGCATCTCAACGATCATACGATCCACCAGCGCGACAAAGCTTTCGCCATTTTCATTAGCGCGCTTGATGATTTTGTCGTCAATATCGGTGATGTTACGCACGTACTTCAGGTTATACCCGAGGAAACGCAGGTAACGCGACACGACATCGAATGCGACAAAGGTACGGCCATGGCCGATATGACAGAGATCGTAAACCGTAATACCACACACGTACATGCCGACTTCCCCGGCATGGATAGGTTTAAATTCCTCTTTCTGGCGCGTCATTGTATTAAAGATTTTTAACATCGAAGATTCCATGTAAACACGTGTGTGGACGAAAACCGGGTATTCTACCCGTAATTCAAACCCGAAGCAGCACACAATGCAAGGTGATCGCATCCTGTGGTTATGCTATAACAGGCCCCTATATCTGACCCGAACGCGGGTCGACGTACCACAATAACGGAACAGGATGCAAAAATGGTTACTTTCCACACTAATCATGGCGATATCGTAATCAAAACCTTTGATGACAAAGCGCCTGAAACAGTTAAAAACTTCCTGGACTATTGCCGCGAAGGTTTCTACAACAACACCATTTTCCACCGTGTGATCAACGGCTTTATGATCCAGGGCGGCGGTTTTGAACCGGGTATGAAGCAGAAAGAAACAAAAGAAGCGATCAAAAACGAAGCCAATAACGGCCTGAAAAACACCCGCGGCACGCTGGCGATGGCGCGTACTCAGGCACCTCACTCTGCCACCGCGCAGTTCTTCATCAACGTGGCTGACAACGACTTCCTGAACTTCTCCGGCGAAAGCCTGCAGGGTTGGGGCTACTGCGTATTCGCAGAAGTGGTTGAAGGCATGGACGTGGTCGACAAGATCAAAGCCGTTTCCACCGGCCGCAGCGGCATGCATCAGGACGTTCCAAAAGAAGACGTTGTGATTACCAGCGTGACCGTCAGCGAGTAATTCGTGGCGACACTCTTTATTGCAGATTTGCACCTGCAAACAGAAGAACCGGCGATCACCGCCGGTTTTCTGCGTTTTTTAGCGGGTGAAGCCAGACACGCCGACGCGCTTTACATCCTTGGCGACCTGTTTGAAGCCTGGATCGGCGACGACGACCCCAACCCGCTGCACCGTAAAATGGCTGCCGCCATTCACGCGCTGGTCACCTCCGGCGTTCCCTGCTACTTCATTCACGGCAACCGCGATTTTCTGATCGGCCCTCGCTACGCCCGCGAAAGCGGCATGACGCTGCTGCCAGAAGAACAGGTGCTTGACCTCTATGGTCGAAAAGTCCTGATCATGCACGGTGACACGCTCTGTACGGACGATACCGGCTATCAGGCGTTTCGCGCGAAGGTCCACACCCCGTGGATCCAAAAGGTGTTCCTTGCCCTGCCGCTGTTTATCCGGAACCGTATCGCCGCCAGAATGCGCGCGGGCAGTAAAGCCGCCAACAGCAGTAAGTCGATGACCATCATGGACGTCAACCCGCAGGCAGTGGTCAACGTGATGGAGAAACACCACGTCCAGTGGTTGATCCACGGTCATACCCACCGTCCCGACGTGCATACGTTGGTCGCCAACGGCGAACCGGCTCGCCGTGTGGTACTGGGCGCGTGGCACAGCGAAGGATCGATGGTGAAAGTCACGCCTGAAGGTGTGGAACTGATCGCTTTCCCGTTTTAATTTCTCCCGCAAAACTCATTCTATTTTTTTGAACGATATCGGCAAATTGTTTCGATTTTAATCAGCCCGTGGTCGGCCTATCATTTATCACATCAGGGCAACACGCCCTATCCCAAACAAAACACTTAAGGATTACGACCATGAAATCTATCAAAACTTTCGTTGCAGTTGCCGCTCTGTCTCTGATCTCTTTCGGTTCTTTCGCACAAAGCGTTAGCGCGACAGCCTCAACTCTGGATCGTGCAGAAGCGAAAATTGCCGCTCAGGCTGCTGAACAGGGCGCGTCTTACAAAATCACCAGCGCACAGTTCAATAACCGCGTGCACATGACTGCAGAACTGACTAAATAATATCGCCGTTTGCCGTGCCGCCAGTAGATCCGCGACAGCGACAAGACGATGAGGAAGGAAAGAGAATGAAAAAAATCAGCATCGTAAGTGCCCTGCTGCTGGCCGCTGGACTGTCCACTGGCGCGATGGCAGCAGAGAATGGCTTCTGTGTACCGGAAGCCGGCTCGAATATCGACACCAGCATGGTGAATCATATTGATGTCAGCCACGCATTCGACAAAGAGAACCTGACCGCAGGGGATCTTCAGTAACCTCTCAAAACAGACCGCCTGAATGCGGTCTGTTTTGTTATTCCCGCGCACCACAACGGCTCGGTTTTTAACCGCGCAACCGTTTTCCTTGCCCGTATTACATGCTATTCTCTGTGCCCTCGAAAGCAGTGTGTTTCGCACCACAGGAGTTTTAAGACGCATGTCTTCCCGCAATAATCCGGCGCGTGTCGCCATCGTGATGGGGTCCAAAAGCGACTGGGCTACCATGCAGTTCGCCGCCGAAATCTTTGAAATCCTGAATGTTCCTCACCACGTTGAAGTGGTTTCCGCACACCGCACGCCGGATAAACTGTTCAGCTTTGCCGAAAGCGCGCAAGAGAATGGTTACGAGGTGATCATTGCCGGTGCGGGTGGTGCAGCTCATCTGCCGGGCATGATTGCCGCCAAAACGCTGGTGCCGGTACTGGGTGTTCCGGTGCAGAGCGCCGCACTGAGCGGTGTCGACAGCCTTTACTCCATCGTGCAGATGCCGCGTGGCATTCCTGTGGGTACGCTGGCCATCGGCAAAGCGGGCGCGGCAAACGCGGCTCTGCTGGCAGCGCAGATCCTGGCGACGCACGATAAAGCCTTACTTCAGCGTCTGGCGGACTGGCGTAAAGCCCAGACCGACGAGGTGCTGGACAACCCGGACCCGCGGGGTGCGGCATGAAGCAGGTTTGCGTCCTCGGTAACGGTCAGTTAGGCCGCATGCTGCGCCAGGCCGGTGAACCGCTGGGTATTGCCGTCTGGCCGGTCGGTCTGGATGCCGAACCCGAAGCCGTGCCGTTCCACCAGAGCGTCATTACCGCTGAGATTGAACGCTGGCCGGAAACCGCGCTGACCCGTGAACTGGCGCGCCATAACGCTTTTGTGAACCGCGACGTGTTCCCAATCATTGCTGACCGTCTGACGCAAAAACAGCTGTTCGACAAGCTCGGACTGGCGACCGCGCCGTGGCAGTTGCTGTCTGATAAAAGCGAGTGGAACGATGTCTTCGCTATGCTGGGCGAACTGGCGATTGTAAAGCGTCGCGTCGGCGGTTATGACGGCCGCGGACAGTGGCGTTTGCGCGCGCACGAAACCGCCGAACTGCCGGAAGAGTGCTACGGAGAGTGCATCGTTGAGCAGGGCATCAACTTCAGCGGTGAAGTGTCGCTGGTTGGCGCTCGCGGCCACGACGGGCGTACCGTATTTTATCCTCTCACCCATAACCTGCATCAGGACGGGATCTTACGCACCAGCGTCGCCTTCCCGCAGGCCAATGCTGAACAGCAGGCCCAGGCGGAAGAGATGCTCTCGGCCATTATGCATGAACTGGGTTATGTGGGCGTGATGGCGATGGAGTGTTTTGTAACGCCATCTGGTCTGCTGATCAACGAACTGGCACCGCGCGTTCACAACAGCGGTCACTGGACGCAAAACGGCGCATCAATCAGCCAGTTTGAGCTGCACCTGCGCGCCATTACTGACCTGCCGCTGCCGCAGCCGGTGGTTAACAGCCCTTCAGTGATGATCAACCTGATCGGTACCGATCTGAACTACGACTGGCTGAAGCTGCCGCTGGTGCACCTGCACTGGTACGACAAAGAGGTTCGTCCGGGGCGTAAAGTGGGTCACCTGAACCTGAACGACAGCGACGCAGGCCGCCTGAGCGCTACCCTGGAAGCGATGATCCCTCTCCTGCCGCCGGAATACGCAAGCGGGATTGTCTGGGCGCAATCAAAGCTCAAATAAGCGATAATTGCCGGGGAGTTGATCTTCCCCTTCCCCGGCCTCTCCTCACGCGCGTAAAATCCCCCTCCATTGCTGTTTTGATTTCTGGAATAACCATGAACGATGGAACGGATTATCGCGCGATACTCGCGTCCGATACCCCTTTGATTGACGTTCGCGCGCCGATCGAATTTGCGCAGGGTGCGATGCCTGCGGCAATCAACCTACCTTTAATGAACGACGACGAACGCGCCGCCGTGGGGACCTGCTACAAACGCCAGGGGCCCGACGCTGCGCTGGCGCTCGGCCATAGTCTGGTGAACGGCGACACGCGGGAGGCCCGGATCAACGCCTGGCGCGAAGCCTGTCTTGCCCGACCTGAGGGCTTTATCTGCTGTGCGCGCGGCGGACAGCGCTCGCATATCACGCAGGCCTGGCTGAAAGAGGCGGGCGTGGATTACCCGCTGATCCGCGGCGGCTATAAAGCCCTGCGTCAGACGGCGATTCAGGTCACTATTGAGCAGTCACAAAAACCGATGGTGCTTATCGGCGGCTGTACCGGAAACGGTAAAACGTTGCTGGTGAAGCAGCACGTGCAGGGGATCGATCTGGAAGGGCTGGCCCACCATCGCGGCTCATCGTTTGGCCGCACGCTGACGCCACAGCTTTCCCAGGCAAGCTTTGAAAATCATCTGGCCGTCGAGCTGTTGAAAAAAGATGCTGCACGTTGGGTGCTGGAGGATGAGGGCAGGATGATTGGCTCTAACCATCTGCCGGAATGCCTGCGCGACCGGATGGCCGAAGCCCCTATCGTGGTGGTAGAGGATCCGTTTGACATTCGTCTTGAGCGCCTGCGCGAAGAGTATTTCGACCATATGTGGGCCAATTTTTCTGCCGCCTACGGCGAAGAGGCAGGCTGGAAGGAGTATAACGAGTATCTGCACCACGGCCTGTTCGCCATTCGCCGCCGTCTGGGGCTGCAGCGTTATGCGGAATTCACCGCGCTGTTAGATTCCGCACTGCTGGAACAACAACGCTCTGGCAGCACTGACGCACACTTTAGCTGGCTTGCGCCGCTGCTCAGAGATTATTACGACCCGATGTACGGCTATCAGCTGGAGAAGAAGGCAGAAAAGATTGTATATCGCGGGACGTATGGCGAGGTCGCTGACTGGCTTGATCGCTAAAAGAAAGCCGGGTGGCGAGGTAAAAGCAAAACGGCAACCTGGTTGCCGTTTTTAATGTTTGTACCCTCTCCCTGTGGGCTGAGGGATCCCCAGTAATATGGTCATGCCACCATGACCATATTACTGTACTCTTTTCCCAGCTTTTTCATCTCGTTAACTATATTCAGCCGTCTC